>JAICUU010000027.1 GCA_025935675.1 Burkholderiales bacterium | reverse complement strand
CCGCGAGGAGTGCGCCGATGTCGAGCGCCCAGACGCGCTTGCCCTTCAGGCCCTCGGGGACGTCGCCGTCGACAATGCGCTGCGCGAGGCCCTCGACGATCGCCGTCTTGCCGACGCCGGGCTCGCCGATCAGCACCGGGTTGTTCTTGGTGCGCCGCTGCAGGATCTGGATGGTGCGGCGGATCTCGTCGTCGCGGCCGATGACGGGATCGAGCTTGCCGTCGCGCGCGCGCTCGGTGAGGTCGATCGTGTATTTCTTGAGCGCCTCGCGCTGGCCTTCCGCCTCCTGCGAGTCGACGCCGCCGCCGCCCCGCACGTGCTCGATCGCATCCTCGAGCGACTTCTTCGTAAGCCCGGCGTCCTTGAGGAGGCGCCCCAATTCGCCCTTGTCCTGCGTCGCCGCGATGAGGAACATTTCCGAGGCGATGAACTGGTCGTTGCGCTTCTGCGCCTCCTTGTCGGCGAGGTTCAGGAGGTTGTTGAGGTCACGCGACACGCCGATCTCGCCGCCGGTGCCCTCGACCTTCGGCAGCCGTGCGATCGAGGCCTTCAGCGCCGCCTGCAGCCGCGGCACCGCGACGCCGGAACGCGCGAGCAGCGACGTCGTGCCGCCATCCTCCTGCGCGAGCAGCGCGGCGAGGAGGTGCTGGGGCTCGATGAAGCCGGCGTCGCCGCCGAGCGCGAGGCTCTGGGCGTCGGCCAGCGCCTGCTGGAACTTGGTGGTGAGCTTGTCGAAGCGCATGGTCGATCCGTGAAAGGACCAGGAAAGGGGACGATACTCCCAGACATGGGGGAATCGTCCCAACCCTTCAAGCGCTTGCGGGGCCCCTCGGCGCAGCCGTCGCAGCGACAGGCGCCCCCGGCACCCCGCGATGTTACTGGTGGACGATCTGCGGCCGCAGCGAGCCGAGCGTGCCCAGGAGCTCGCCCTGCTCCTTGGCGGGCACCTTGAACTTGTCGAGCGAGCGCTTCAAGTCGCCGACCAGCGCGTCGAACTGCGCGTCGCTGATGTTCATGCCGCGGTGCACGGTCTTCATGTCGGCGCCGGTGTACGTGCACGGCCCGCCTGTCGCCTGGCAGACCTGCGCGACCAGCATCGCCTTGAGCCGCGGGATGTCGGTGTGCGCAAAAAAGCGGTTGATGCGATCGTCGGCGGCGACGTTGCCGACGAAGTCGTCGACCACCGCCACGATCGCCGGCTGCCCGCCCAGCCGGTCGTACAGCGACTTCTCCTTCGCCCTCCCCATGCCGTCCATCGACATCGATTGGCACGCGCCCAGCGCGAGCGCGCAAAGCGCCGCGGCGAGCCAGCGGCCGGCGCGGCGATCGTTACCCCGAGTTGCCATGACGAATGTCCCTCGCGAAAGCAGCCTTGGCCGGCTGCATCGGTCTATACGGCGCGCGGGCGGCACTGGATGCGCCTGCCGCCGCCGCGCCCGGCGCTGTGCTACCGTGACCGGATGAGCGACGAGCGCAGCGACAGCGAGAGCGCCGCGGGCGCCGAAAAGCGCCAGGCGACGGTCGGCGAGACCGTTTCGGCGGTCCTGTGGAGCTTCTTTGGCGTGCGCAAGGGCAAGGACCTGCGCCGCGATGCGGCCACGCTCAACCCCGTCTACCTGATCCTGACCGGCCTCGGGGCCGCGGCGCTGCTGGTCGTGGGCCTGCTCGTGCTCGTGCACTTCATCGTGCGCTGACCCGCCGCCGTTATTCCTGCGCCGTCGCGCCCGTCATTCCCGCGCATGCGGGAATCCAGCCTTGGCGCAACGACGACGCGCGACGACCGCATCGTCACGACTGGATCCCCGCTTTCGCGGGGATGACGGGCGAACTGCTTGCGCGGGGGATGACGGGCGAACTGCCTGCGCGGGGGATGAAGGGCGAACTGCTTGCGCGGGGATGAAGGGCGAACTGCTTGCGCGGGGATGAAGGGCGAACTGCTTGCGCGGGGATGATGGGCGAGCCGCTACGTGACCATGACCTTGGCGAGCGCCTCGGCGCACGCGACGAGCTCCTGGTCGCGCGTGAGGATGTCGGGACAGATCCTGAGGTTCGCGCCGCGCGCGTCGACGACGATGCCTTCGTCGGCGAGCGCATCGGCCAGATGTCGAGCCTGCGGATGGCGGACGACGACGAACGCGCCATGCGATTCGCCGCCGCCGAGCGCCTCGATGCCGCGCGTCGCGAGGAGCTCGCACAGCCGCTGCTTCTTCCGCAGCGAATGCGCGCGCAGGCGCGCGACGCCGAGCGCCTCGACGAGCGCGATGCCCGCGCGCGCCTGGTAGACGGTGACGATGGGCGGCGTCGACTCGAGCCAGCCGTCGCCGCCGGCCGCGAAGCGCAACGTATCGGGGCGCTCGAACGCCATCGGCGCCGCCTTGGCGAACCAGCCGATGTCGAGCGTCGTCACGCGCGCGTCCATTACCGCCGGCGCGACGTACAGGAAGCATGCGCCAGGGCCCCCGCGCAGGTACTTGTAGCTCCCGCCGACCGCGTAATCGACGCCGCTCGCCGCGACGTCGGTGTCGACCGCGCCCAGCGAATGGTAGACGTCGACGAGCACGCGCGCGCCCGCGGCGTGCGCCGCGGCGACGATCGCCGGCAAGTCGTGAAGCCGCTGTCCTGTCGCGAAGTACACGTCGCTGACGACGACGAGGTCACAACCCTTGCCGATCGCCGCCACGACGTCCGCGGCGGCAAAGCGCTCGCCGTCGCTTGCCTGCACCCACTCGACGCCGATGCGGCCGCGGCGCGCGTATTCGCGCAGCACCGTGTCGAGCGAATCGAACTCCCCGGTGGTGGCGACGACGCTCGCGCGCCGGTCGAACGTGTTGAGCACCGCGCGCAGGCCCTGCCCCGCGCTGGTCTTCGGCACGACGCAATCGGGCCGCGGCGCGTGCAAGAGCCGTGCGAGTCGCGCGCGGTGCGCGTCGATCGCGGCTTGCCATGCATCCCACGCGTCTCCCATCGACGCGTACCACGCGGCGAGGGCCTCGGCGACGTCGTCGGCCATGGCGTCGAGCGGCCGGCCGAGCGAATGGTTGGCGAGGTAGATGCGATCGCCGAACGCCGCGCGATAGCGCGAGAAGAGCGGCGCGACGTGGCGTGCGAGCGCGGCGTCGTCGAGCGGGCCCGCGCCGAGCGTGGCGACCGCTTCCTCGATTGCGGCAAGCGTCGGCGGCGGCGCCCCGGTTGCCGCGCGGTCGATTGTGGCGCCCGTCGCGCTCAACGCGTGCCGATCAGCGAGCGCACGTCGATGAGCTCGGGAAAGAACGCCACGTCGAGCGCACCGCGCAAGTAGCGGACACCCGACGAGCCGCCCGTGCCCGGCTTGTGGCCGATGATCCGCTCGACGGTCTTCATGTGGCGAAAACGCCAGAGCTGGAAGCCTTCCTCGATGTCGACGAGCTTCTCGCACATGTCGTACGCATCCCACCAGCGCGCCGGATCCTCGTAGATCGCGACGAGCGCGGCGGCGAGCCGCGCGTCGCGCACATGCGGCTTCGTGACGTCGCGAGCGAGCACCTCCGGAGGGACGGCCAAGCCGCGCCGCGCGAGATGGCGGATGAACTCGTCGTACAGCGAAGGCGCCTCGAGCAGCGCGGCGAGACGTGCATGCGCATCGGGATCGTGGCGGAACACGTCGAGCATCGCGCGATCCTTGTTGCCGAGCAAAAACTCGATCGCACGGTACTGCGCCGACTGGAAGCCGGACGAGCTCGCGAGCGCCGGGCGCAGCGCGTCGTACTCGGACGGCGTCAGAGTCTCCAGCACCGCCCACTGCTCGAAGAGCTGGCGCTGGATCTGCTTGACGCGCGCGAGGATCTTGAAGTTGGGCTTGAGGCGGTCGGCGCGCACGTGCGCGATCGCGGCCTCGAGCTCGTGGATCATGAGCTTCATCCACAATTCCGACGTCTGGTGCTGGATGATGAACAGCATCTCGTCGTGCAGCGGCACGCCCGATGCGTCGGTCGCGCGCGGCTCCTGCGCGGCGAGCAGCCGGTCGAGGCGCAGGTACTCGCCGTACGACAGGCGGCCCGCGAGGTCGGTGACGATGCCGGGTTCGAGCGGTCGCGGGTCCATGGCGTCGGCGTGCGGAGCGATCGCCCAGTATAGATCGCCACGTCCGTCATTCCCGCGCAAGCGGGAACCCAGTCGCGCCATCGCGATCCAGCGTCAAGGCTGGGTCCCCGCTTTCGCGGGGATGACGGTCCAATGGCGCGTCACGCCATCGCGCGCGAGCGCGGCCCGTCACGGCCGGTGCGTGGTCCGTCGCATTCGCGCCGTGACGAACATTCGGCGTTTGCTACCATCCGCGCCCATGTCGCCGCACCCTTTCGCCCGCATCGCGCTCTTTGCGTGTGCCTGCGTCGCCCTGGCGGCCTGCGGCGACACCCACGTGCCGCAACGCGGCGTCGCGCTCGCCGATTGCCACCTGCCGAAGCTCGCGCAGACGCTGTCGTGCGGGACGCTCGACGTGCCCGAGCACCGCGGCGATCCCGCCAGCCGGCGGCTGTCGATCGCCGTGGCGATCCTCCCGGCGAACACGCTCTCGCCCAAGCCCGACCCGCTGTTCGTGCTCGCCGGCGGGCCCGGCCAGGCCGCGTCGTCAATCGCCGATTTCGCCGCGCGGTTGTCCGACGTGCGTACGACGCGCGACATCGTGTTGGTCGACCAGCGCGGCACCGGCCGCTCGTCGCCGCTCGACTGCAAGGCCTTCGCGCGCTCGAACGACCTCGCCGACGCGCTCGACATCGACCCGCTGCCGAAGGCGCGCGCCTGTGCCGCCGAAATCGCCGCGCGCGGCGTCGATCTCGCGCGCTACACGACCGACGACTACATCGCCGATCTCGAGGACGTGCGCCGCGCGCTCGGCTATCCGAAGGTCAACCTGTGGGGCGGCAGCTACGGCACGCGCGTCGCGCAGGAGTACCTGCGCCGCCACCCGGGCGTCATACGCAGCGTCGTGCTCGACGGCGTCGCCCCGCCGTCGATGATCGTGAGCCTCGACGTCTGGACGACGCGCGAGCGCGCGATCGACGCCGTCGTCGCCGCCTGCGGCCGCTCGACCGCGTGCCGTGCCGCGCACCCGGACATCGCGGCGACGCTCGACGCCATCCACACGCGCCTCGGCGATGCCGTGCGCGACGCCGCGCTGACGATGCCTCGCACGGGCGAAACCCGCACGATCCGCATCGGCTTCGACGCGTTCCTCGCGGCGCTGCAGCCCATCGTCTACCAGCCGGAATCGGCCGCGCTGCTCCCCGAGATCCTCGCGCGCGCCCGCGACGGCGACTTCGCGCCGCTCGTTGCAACACTGTCCGCGTTCGACGACGCGATGGAAGGCGAGCTCAACGCCGCGCTGCATTACGCCGTCACCTGCGCCGAAGACGTGCCGCGGGTCACGCCGGCACGCGAGCGCGCAGCGCTCGAGGGCACGCGCGCCGCGAGCCTCGTCGGGCGCGTGCTCGCCGTCTGCGACGCGTGGCCGCACGGCGCGATGCCCGCGGATTTCGCGACGCCGGTGACGAGCGACGTGCCGGTGCTGCTGCTGTCCGGCGGGCTCGACCCGGTGACGCCGCCACGCTACGCCGAGGAAGTCGCGAAGACACTGACGCACGCGCGCTCGATCGTCGCGCCGGGTTTCGGCCACATCATTTCCGCGCGCGGCTGCGTGCCACGGCTCATCGCCAAGTTCGTCGACGCCGCCGGATTCGACACGCTGCCGGCGACCTGCGTCGACTGGCTCACCCGGACATCCGCACCGCTGCTGTGGCCCGACCGGCTGGAGCCCAAGCCGTGATCGCGGTCGACGGGCTCGCCAAGGCGTTCGGCGCGAAGCGCGAGATCCGCGCCGTCGACGAGGTCACGTTCGACGCGCCGGACGGCGCGATCACCGGCCTCCTCGGTCCCAACGGCGCCGGCAAGACGACGCTCTTGCGAATGCTCGCCACGCTGATCGTGCCCGACGCAGGGCGCGCGAGCGTCAACGGCCTCGACATCGTCGCCGAGCGCGACGCCGTGCGCCGCCGGATCGGCGTGCTGTCCGACGCGCGCGGCCTCTACACGCGTCTCACCGCGCGCGAGAACGTCCGCTACTTCGGCGAGCTCTACGGCGTCGCGCCCAAGCTCGTGGCGACGCGGACCGAGGCGCTGTTCCACACGCTCGGCCTGTCGGCGCTCGCCGATCGCCGCGTCCAGGGCTTCTCGCAGGGCGAGCGGATGAAGGTCGCGATCGCCCGCGCGCTGATCCACGATCCACCGGTGATCATGCTCGACGAGCCGACCAACGGCCTCGACATCATGAGCGTGCGCGCATTGCGCGAGCAGTTGCGCGCGCTGCGCGCGGACGGCAAGTGCCTGCTGTTCAGCTCGCACGTGATGCAGGAGGTCGCGGCGCTGTGCGACAGCATCGTCATCCTCGGCCGCGGCCGCGTCGTCGCGCAGGGCACCGCGCCCGAGCTCGTCGCGCAGTCGGGTGCCGCGACGCTCGAGGACGCGTTCGTCGCGCTGCTCGGCAGCGGCGAGGGCCTCGCCGCATGACCCGCATCCTCGCGATCGCGAAGAAGGAGATCGTCGACGCCTCGCGCGACCGGCGCACGGTGCTGACGACGGTCGTGTCGGCCGCGCTCGCCGGTCCCATCTTCCTGATGCTGATCTTCAGCCTGCTCGCCAACCAGGCCGAGAAGACGCGCGCGCTCGAGCTCGCGGTGGTCGGCGCCGAGCATGCGCCCGCGCTCGTCGACTTTCTCGCGCGCCAGCAGGTGACGGTCAAGCCGGCGCCCGCCGACTACGAGGCGCGCATCCGCGCCGGCGACCTCGACTCGACGCTCGTCATCGACGGTGAGTTCGAGAAGGACGTCGCCGAAGGCCGCGCCGGCACCGTGCGGCTGGTCTTCGACCGCTCGCGTGACCGCGCGCAGGCATCGATCGCCGAAGCCGAGTCGCTGCTGCGCGCCTACGACCGGTCGTGGGGACGTGCGCGGCTCACGCTGCGCGGGATCGCGCCGTCGGTCGGCGCGCCGCTCGAGATCCGTGAGGTCAACTTGGCCACGCCGCGCCAATCGGGCGCGCTGGTGCTGTTCCTCGTGGCGTTCTACGGGCTTTTCGCGACGATCATCGGCGGCATGGCGTTCGCGCTCGACGCGACCGCGGGCGAGCGCGAGCGCGCGTCGCTCGAGCCGCTGTTGACGACGCCGGCGACGCCGCTCGAGATCGCCATCGGCAAGTGGATCTGCCTCGCGCTCTTCGTGCTCGCGATCGTCGTCATCACGCTGGGCGGCTTCTATCTCACGCTTTCGTACGCGCCGCTGCCGGCGGTGGGCGTGCCGTTCCTCTTCAGCCTGCGCGACCTTGCGCGATTCGTCGCCGCACTGGCGCCGCTCGTCGCACTGATGCCGGCGGTGCTGCTGTGGCTCGGCAGCCGCGGGCGCTCGATACGCGAGGCGCAGGCGAACGCGCAACTCTTGCTGTTCGTCGCCTCGCTGGTGCCGACGGCGCAGATGTTCCTGCAGCGCAAGGAGCCGTGGTGGCTCATCTTCGTGCCGGTGTCCGGCCAGTACACGCTGCTCAACCGCGTCCTGCGCGGCGACGGCCTGCCCTTGCTCGACTTCGCGCAGTCGGCGGGGCTGCCGCTCGCGCTGACGGTGGTCGCGCTCGTGCTGTTCGCGCGCAACTGGTCGCGCGAAGCGGTGCTCGCCGGCAAGTAGCGCGCCGGCGCGTCAGGCGAGCTGTCGCAGCACCTCGATCGGCGGACGGTCGAGCGTGTCGCGCGTGCCGAGCCAGCCCGCAATCGCCACGGCCGCAGCGCCGCCGGCGAGCGCGTAGAGCCACAACCAGGCGTTGAAGCCGAAGGGAATGTTGAACACGCGATCGGCGAGGAAGTAGCCGACCGTCGTCGCGCCCGCCGCGGCGAGAAGCCCCGCGAGGCCGCCCAGCAGCAGGAATTCCGCGACCTGCGCCGCGTTGAGCTGCGAGCGCGATGCGCCGAGCGTGCGCAACACCGCGGCGTCGAAGCGGCGCGCGTCCTGCGTCGACGCGATCGCCGCCTGCAGCACGAGGATGCCGCCGACGAGCGTGAACAGGAACACGAACTCGATCGCCCGCGATACCTCGTCCATGATCGTCTGCACCTGGCGGATGACGTCGCCGACGTCGATGACGAGGACGTTCGGAAAGCGCGCCACCAGCGCCGACACCCAAGCCGTGCCATCGGCCGTCGCCGGCACGCGCACGGCGCCGAGGTATGACGTCGGCAGGCCGTCGAGCGCATGCGGCGGGAACAGCGTGAAGAAGTTCGGCTGGAAGCTGTCCCAGTCGACCTTGCGCAGGCTCGTCACGCGCGCGGTGAGCGGCGTGCCCGCGATGTCGAACGTCAGCGTGTCGCCGATCACGAGCTTCAGCGACTTGGCGATGCCCTCCTCGAGCGAAAGCCCCGCGTCCTTGGCTGCGTCGGCGGCCCAAAAGGCGCCGGCGACGATGCGGTTGGTGGCCGGCAGCGTCGCCACCGACGACAGGTTGAACTCGCGCTCGGCGAGCCGCCGCGACCGCGGGTCGTCGAATTGCGCGGTGTCGAAGCGCTGGCCGTTCACCGCGACGAGGCGCCCGCGCACCATCGGATAGAGCGGCGTGTCACGCCCCGCGATCGACGTCATCGACGCGTGGACGCCGTCGACCTGGTCGGGCAGCACGTTGACGATGAACTGGTTCGGCGCGTCCGGCGGCAGGCTCGCGCGCCAGTTGCGCAGGAGGTCGCCGCGCACCACGGTGAGCAGCAGCAGCGCCATCAGGCCGAGCGCCAGCGCACCGATCTGCAGGCTCGACGCCAGCGGCCGTCGCGCGAGGTTGGCAAGCCCGAAGCGCCATGTGACGCCACGCTGCGGCAGTCGTTTCAACAGCGCGATCGCGCCCGCGGCGGCCAGCGCGGCGACGACGAGCAATCCGGCGATGCCGCCGATCGTCAGTCCCGCCGTCGTCCAGTCCTGTGCGCGCCAGGCCAGCAGCCCGGCGAACACGCATGCGCCGGCGGCATACGCGATCACGCCGCCGGTGCGCGGCCGCGGCAGGTCGCGGCGCAGCACGCGCAGCGGCGGCGACGCCGCGAGCGTGACGAGCGGCGGCAACGCGAAGCCCAGCAGCATCAGGAGACCGATCGCGAACGCGGCGATCCCCGGCCCGGGCGCCGGCCACGGCAGCTCCGCCGCCGCGATCGAGCGCAGCACGATGACGAGGAGCTGCTGGCCAGCGAGCGCGATCGCGACGCCGATCGCGCTCGCCGCGACGCCGACCACGACGAACTGGATCGCGAACAATGCAAGCGTACGCGCGCGCGACGCACCGAGGCACTTGACGATCGCGGCGGTGTCGAGATGGCGCCGCAGGTACCGCGACGCCGCCAGCGCGATCGCCACCGCGGCGAGCATCACCGCGACCAGCGACGCGAGCGCCAGGAACTTCTCGGCGCGCTCGAGCGTCTGTCGGATCTCCGGCTGCGCATCGCGCACGGTTTCCATCCGCTGGCCCGTCTTCAGCGCCGCCTTCGCCCAGTCGATGTAGCGGTCGAGTCGCGACGGCGCGCCGTCGTCGGCGACCAGCAGCCGGTACGTCGCGCGATTGCCCGGCTGCAGGAGCTGCGTCGCGGCGAGGTCGGCGGCGTTGATCAGCACACGCGGGGCCCCGGTCAGAAGGCCGGTGGCGATCTCGGGCTCCTGCAGGACGACATCGCCGACCTCGAACGTCGCATCGCCGAGCGCGATGCGCGCGCCGCGCACGAGCTTCAACCGCTCGACGAGCCGCACGTCGGGCCATGCGACGCCGGGCGGCGGAATGCCCCGCGCCGTGACGCCAGCGGTGCTCGCCGCGTCGGCGACGACGATCGAGCCGCGCAGCGGATAGCCCGCCGCCACCGCCTTGACCGTCGCCAGCACCGGCGGCGCGTCGTCGGCCGGGCGCGTCACCATGCTGTTGAACCGCACGACCGGCGACGTAACGAGTCCGCGCTGGCGCGCTTCATCGGCGAACGCCGCCGGCAGCGGGCGATCGCCCGAGATCATCACGTCGGCGCCGATCAGGAGGTTCGCCTCGCGCGTCAGCGCCGCGCGCACGCGCTCGGTGAAGAAGCCTACGGTGCCCACGCTGGCCACTGCGAGCACAATCGCCGCGACGAGCACGTCGAGCTCGCGGGCGCGAGCGTCGCGCGACAGCATCCGCAGTGCCATCCGCAGCGTTTGCAGCGCCATCAGCTCACGCGCTCGTCGGCGACGAGCCGTCCCGCCGCGAGGGAGAGGCGCCGCGTACAGCGCGACGCCAGCATCGTGTCGTGGGTGACGAGCACGAGCGTGGTGCCGTGCTCGCGATTGAGGCGGAACATGAGCTCGGCGACCTCGGCGCCGGTCGCCTGGTCGAGGTTGCCCGACGGCTCGTCGGCGAACAGCAGCATCGGGTCGCTCGCGAACGCGCGCGCGATCGCCACGCGCTGCTGCTCGCCGCCGGAGAGCTGGCGCGGGTAGTGCGTCATCCGGTGCGCGAGGCCGACACGCGCGAGCCAGTCCTGCGCGGTCGCGCGCGCGTCGCGGCTGCCGGCGAGCTCGAGCGGCAGCATCGCGTTCTCCAGCGCGGTCATCGCGGGAAGGAGCTGGAACGACTGGAACACGAAGCCGACCGCGCGCCGGCGCAACGCGGCGCGCGCGTCCTCGTCGAGCGATGTCACGTGCTCGCCGTCGAGCCAGACATCGCCGGACGTCGGCAGGTCGAGCCCTGCCAGCAGGCCGAGGAGCGTGGTCTTTCCGGAACCCGATGCGCCGACGATGGCCACCGTGTCGCCCCGTGCAACCTCGAAGGTGACGTCGTCGAGGATCGTCAGCGGCGCATCGCCGCTCGCCACGGTCTTCGTCAGCGCCATCGTCCGCAAAAGCGTCATCGGCATCCCGTGAATGGTCGGCGAGCGTCGATTCTACAAACGGCCGCCACCCTGCAAGGCGGCACCTTACAATCGTCTACATGGCCCGCAATTCCGCGCTTTCAAGCCTTCGCCGCTTCGCCGGCACGCTGATGCTCGCCGCGCTGGCCCTCGCCGGCTTCGCGAGCGCCGCTGACGTGCCGGGGCACAGCGTCATCCTCGTCGTCGGCGACTCGATCTCGGCGGGCTACGGCCTGCCCGCAGGACAAGGCTGGACGGCGCTGCTCGAAGCGCGGCTTCGCGAGCGCGGCTACGCGTACGACGTCGTCAACGCGAGCATCAGCGGCGACACCACCGCCGGCGGCCGCGCGCGCCTGCCGGCGCTCCTCGCGTCGCATAAGCCCGCGATCGTCGTCATCGAGCTCGGCGGCAACGATGGACTGCGCGGCGGCGATCTCGCGGCGACGCGCGCCAACCTCGATGCGATGATCGAGGCCGCGCAGAAGACGCGCGCGAAGGTGCTGCTCGTCGGCATGCAGTTGCCGCCGAACTACGGCAGCGCGTACACGGCGCGCTTCGCGGCGCTCTACCCCGATGCGGCGAAGCGTCACAAGACGGCGCTCGTACCATTTTTCTTCGAAGGCTTCGGCGCCGACGACGCCCTGTTCCAGCCCGACCGCATTCACCCGACGCTCGCCGCGCAGCCGCGCCTCCTCGACAACGTGTGGCCGGCGCTCGAGAAGCTGCTCGCCAAGCCACGCCGATGAGCGCGCAGGGCCGCCCCAAGCGCGAATCATCCCCGAAGCGCGGAGCGCGGAGGGTCGTCCAGTGAGCGCCCGCGACCGCCGGGTGCCGATCTCCGATGTCGCGCGCCACACCGATCGCATCGACGTGCGCAGCCCGGCGGAGTTCGCGCTCGACCACCTGCCGCGCGCGGTCAACGCGCCGGTGCTGGACGATGCCGAGCGCGCGCGCGTCGGCACGCTGCATGCGCAGGCCTCCGCGTTCGAGGCGCGCAAGGCGGGTGCCGCGATCGTCGCGCGCAACATCGCGGCGATCGTCGACACGCTTGCTCGCGACAAGCCGATCGATTGGTCGCCGCTCGTCTACTGCTGGCGCGGCGGCCAGCGCTCGCGCTCGCTCGCGCACGTGCTCGGCGAGATCGGCTTCGGCGCCGTGCAGCTCGAGGGCGGCTACCGCGCGTTCCGGCGCCACGTGGTCGAGGCGCTCGCCGCGCGCCCGGCGGGGCTGCGCTTCGTCGTCATCGGCGGCCTCACCGGCACAGGCAAGAGCCGCCTCATCGCGGCACTCGCCGCCGAGGGTGCGCAGGTGCTCGACCTCGAGCGCCTCGCGCGGCATCGCGGATCGCTGCTGGGCGATGACCCGCACAATCCGCAACCCTCGCAGAAGGCGTTCGAGACCGGCATCTACGACGCGCTCGAGCGTGTCGATCCGAAGGAGCCCGTCTTCGTCGAGTCGGAAAGCCGCCGGATCGGCCGCCTGCAACTGCCGCCGGCGTTGCTCGATGCGATGCGAGCGTCAGCGTGCCTGCGCCTCGACAGCGCGCGCGCGCTGCGCATCGAGCTGCTGATGGAGGAGTACGCGCATCTCTGCGCCGATCCCGCGGCACTCGACGCACGCCTCGCGCCGCTCGCGCCGCTGGTGGGCAACGATTCGCTCGCGCGCTGGCACGACGCCGCCGCCGCGGGCGAGTTCGCGACGCTGGTCGACGAGCTCCTGTCGCAGCACTACGACCCCGTCTACGCGCGCTCGATCGACGGCAACTATCCGCAACTCGCAAGCGCGCCCGTGCTGACCGCGCGCGCGATCGACGCCACCGCCTTCGCGGCGCTCGCGCGCCAGGCCGTGGCCACGGCCCGCGAGGCCTTCAAGGGATGAAGCGATGAACCTGCGCTACAGGATCGTCAACGTCTTCGCCGAGCGCACGCTCGCCGGCAACCCGCTGTGCGTGTTCGAGGATGGCGATGGCCTCGACGACGCGACGATGCAGGCGTTGGCATTGCAATTCAACCTGTCGGAGACGACGTTCCTGCTGCCGTCGTCGCGCGCCGACGCGCGGGTGCGCATCTTCACGCCGACGTTCGAGATGCCGTTCGCCGGACACCCGACACTCGGCAGCGCGCACGTCGCGCGCGCACTGGGCCGCGGCGGCGATGCGCTTACGCTGGAGATGAAGGGGGGCGTCATTCCGGTCAGCGCGTCAGGCGATCGCTGGACGCTCGAGGCGAATGCGCCCGGGTGGCGCGAGCCGTCTGCCTCGCGCGGAGCGCTCGCCGCCGCGCTGGGGCTCGCGGAGACCGACATCGGCGAGCGACCGCTTTGGGTCGACACGGGCTCCGACCAGCTCATCGTGCCGCTCGCAACGTTCGATGCGGTGCGGCGCGCGGCACCCGACGCCGCGGCGATGCAGCGCGACGCGAGCAACGGCACGCGGGCGATGGCGTACGTGTTCGCCCGCGAAGGCGACCACGTGCTGTCGCGCTTCTTCTTTCCGAAGCACGGCGCGGTGATCGAGGACCCGGGCACGGGTTCGGCGTGCGCGAACCTCGGCGGATGGCTGGTCGCCACAGGTGCCCCGCTGCCGCAACGGTTGTCGATCGACCAGGGCGAAGCGGTCGGCCGCCCGTGCCGGCTCGGGCTCGAGGTGACGGCGACGCGCGCCATTCGCGTCAGCGGGCGCGTCGTCGCGCTGGGCGGCGGCACGCTCGAGCTCTGACGCACCAAAAAAAACGGCGCGACCGGAGTCGCGCCGCTGGCTGTGCATGTGCAATCAGCTGAACAGCACCCAGGCGGTTTGCAGCGTCTTGTAGACGCCCCAGGCGATGGGGATGCCGACGAGGAGCCAGAAGCCCCAGACCAGCGCCGGCTTGGAAGGCTCGGTCGACGCCGGGCGGCTGCCCACCTCGTTTCGCAGCGAGCTTTCGTGGCCCAGCTTGCGCTCGGCCTCGAGCTCGGCGTCGGTCATGTAGTACTTGTCGGCGACGGGCTTCACCAGCCAGTTGCAGATGAAGCCGATGACGAGCAGGCCGCACAGCACGTACGCCGTGACGTCGTAGACCTGCGCGCGCGGCACGCCGTGGTCGAGCTGGTACTCGCGGAAGTAGTTGACGATCACCGGGCCGAAGATGCCCGCCGCCGACCACGCGGTGAGCAGGAGCCCGTGGATCGCTCCCACCATCTGCGTGCCGAACACGTCGGCGAGATAGGCCGGCACCGTCGAGAAGCCACCGCCGTACATCGAGATGATGATGCAGAACGCCAGCACGAAGAGCGCGATATGGCCGAGGTGGCCCGACCACGGCGCAGAGGCGTACAGGATGATGCCGAGCACGAAGAACGTGTAGTACGTGGTCTTGCGACCGAGGTAGTCGGAGAGCGACGCCCACACGAACCGGCCGCCGATGTTGAAGAGGCTCAGGAGGCCGGTGAAGCCCGCCGCGATCGCCGCGATCGACGCCTTCTCGGCGCCCGACAGCTCGTTGAACGTCTTGGCGATGCCGATCAGCTTGCCGGCGAACACTTCCTGCAGCATCGGCGAGGCCATGCCGATGATGCCGATGCCGGCGGTCACGTTGAGGCACAGCACCCACCAGATCAGCCAGAACTGCGGCGTCTTCGGCGCGACCTTGACGTGCACGTGGCGCGTCGTGATCATCGCCTTCGACGCGTTCGCCGGCGGCGTCCAGCCTGCCGGCTTCCAGCCCGACGCCGGCACGCGGTAGCTGAACGCGCCGATCAGCATGAATACGAAATAGATCACGCCGAGCGTCACGAACGTCTCCCAGACACCCACCGACGTCGGTGTCGCATAGTGCTTCATCAGGATGTTCGCGAGCGGCGCGCCGATCATCGCGCCGCCGCCGAAGCCCATGATCGCCATGCCGGTGGCCATGCCGCGCCGGTCGGGGAACCACTTGATCAGCGTCGATACCGGCGAGATGTAGCCGAGGCCGAGGCCGATGCCGCCGACGATGCCGGTGCCGAGCCACAGCATCCAGATCTGGTGGACGTAGACGCCCAGCGCCGAAAACAGGAGGCCGCCGCACCAGCAGCACGCGGCGACGACGCCGGCCTTGCGCGGGCCCGCGTGCTCGAGCCACCCGCCCCAGATCGCCGACGCCGTGCCGAGGAACACGAAGTACAACGTGTACATCCAGCCGAGCTCGCTGATCTTCCAATCGCAGGTCGTGGAGAAGATGCGCCCGAAGAACGACATGTCTGCGGGGCACGCGATCGACGTCGAGATGCCGAGCTGGTGCGACAACGGCAGCCAGAACACGCTGAAGCCGTACGCCATGCCGATGCAAAGGTGGATGCACAGCGCGGCCGGCGGCACCAGCCATCGATTGAATCCCGGACCGGCGATCGTGCGCTGCTTGGCGAGAATGCTCACGCCATTGGCCGCGCTGCCGGGCAACACTCCCGCTGCGTCAGTCATGATCCCTCCTCCGTTGGAATATTCCGATGTCGCCCCACATATGTTTTTGGTTGCATAAGCGACATGTGTAACGTAGCAGCCTGACGCCCGCAGGTGCAATATGTCATCGTGTGCTGACATTACAGGCTCTACAAAGCCTATATTTAATGCATGACGGAGCCTATGAACCGAATCCTCATCAAGCCCGAATGGACGATCAGCGAGGACGACAACAGCGTCCAGCAGCAGATGCCGGTACTGTTGAGGCTCCTCACGGCGATCTACGAATTGGGCAGCCTCAGCAAGGCGTGCCAGGCGGCCGGCGTTTCATACCGTTATGCGTGGGGGCTGATCCGCGACGGCAGCCGGATCTTCGGCGTGCCGCTCGTCAACCTGACGCGCGGCAAGGGTGCCGCGCTCACCACGCTCGGCGAGAAGCTGGTGTGGGCCGACCGGCGGATCTCGGCGCGGCTCGCGCCGATCCTCGACAGCCTCGCCGCCGAGCTCGCCGCGGAACTCGAGCGCGTGCGCGCCGATGCGCAGCCGGTGTTGCGCATCCACGCGAGCCACGGTTACGCGATCGCCGTGCTGCGCGATCTGCTCGTCGCGCGCGGAGTCCCGGTCGAGCTGCACTTTCGCGCGAGCGTCGACGCGTTCGCGTCGATGGACCAGGGCAAGTGCGAGATGGCCGGGTTCCACGTCTCGATCGGCGCCCTGCAGGCGTCGACACTGGCGCCGTTCATGCGCCTTTTCAAGCCGCGTACGCACACGCTGATCAGCCTGATCACGCGCCGCCAAGGCCTGATGGTGGCGAGCGGCAACCCGATGTCGATCCGCGCGATCACCGACCTCGCGCGGCCGGGCGTGCGCTTCGTCAACCGCCAGCATGGCTCCGGCACGCGCCGGCTGCTCGACGTGCTGCTCGCGAACGAGCAGGTGGACAGCCATCTCATCAGCGGCTACGAGATCGCCGAGTTCACGCACGACGCCGTCGCCGCGTACATCGCGAGCGGCATGGCCGACGCCGGCTTCGGCGTCGAGCCTGGCGCGCGCAAGTTCCGGCTCGACTTCGTGCCGCTCGTCAACGAGCGCTACTTCCTCGCCTGCCGAACGAGCGCGCTTGCGACCGAGCCCGTCAAGGAGGTGCTCGCGGTCCTGCGCGGCAACGAGTTTCGCGCGATGATCAACGACCAGCGCGGCCTCGACAGCGGCGACGCGGGCCGCACGCTGTCGATCGAGGAAGCGTTTCCCGGCCTTTCCGATTCGACGCAAGCCGTCGCGTGACATCCGGCAACAAAGCGTTACAGCGCGCGCGGTCGCGCCGCGTCAACATGGCCGGACCGCCGGGCGTTGTCGGCGGAGCATTCCGGGACAACGACGATGAGCGCATGGCGGCGATGGTGGATCCTGGCGGCCTGTGCCGGATGCGCGGCGTGCGCGGGCGGTGCAGGGAGCGTGCCGTCGGGCACCGAGGTAGCGTCGCCCACTGCCGGGTCACGCGCCGCCACGCCGGTTGCCGTCAGCCGTGTCGACGCGCCTCTCGGCATCGATGACGCGCGCACGCTGCTCACGCGCACCGGCTTCGGTGCGACACCCGCCGAGATCGCCGACTATGCGCGGTTGACGCGCGGCGCCGCGGTCGAGCGCCTCCTCGCTGCGACGACGACGCGCGCGAGCACGGCGCCTCCGCCGCCGATCGGCTCGCCCGAGTCGCTCGAGCGGCCGCGGCGCGGCGCTTCCGACGACGATCGCAAGGCGTTTCGCCGCGCGCAGGCGCGCGACACGATGGCGCTGCGCGCCTGGTGGCTGCACGAGATGCTGGTGACGCCGTCGCCGCTGACCGAACGCATGACGCTGTTCTGGCATGGCCATTTCGCAACCGGCGTGCAGAAAGTGCGGCTCGCGACGCTGATGTACCGGCAGAACGCGACGCTGCGCGCGAACGCCGTCGGCAATTTTGGCGCGCTGCTGCACGCGGTCGCGCGCGACCCGGCGATGATGATCTGGCTCGACACCGCGCAGAACCGGCGCGGCCATCCCAACGAGAACTTCGCGCGCGAGGCGATGGAGCTCTTCACGCTCGGCGAGGGTCACTACGACGAGCGCGACGTGCAGGAAGCCGCGCGCGCCTTCACCGGCTGGAGCGTCGACCGCGACGCACTCGCGTTCACCACGCGCCCGAGGCTGCACGACGACGGCGTCAAGACCGTGCTCGGCCGCACCGGCCGGCTGGACGGCAACGACGTGCTCGACACGATCCTCGCCGAGTCGCGCACGGCGACGTTCATCACCGGCGAGCTGTGGCGCGAGTTCGTCTCGCCCGTGCCCGACGAGCGCGAGGTGGCGCGCATCGCCGCGCATTTCCGCGAATCGGGCTACGACATCAAGGCCGTGCTGCGCGACCTCTTCACAAGCGATGCGATGTTTGCCGAGACGTCACGCGGCGCGCTCGTGAAATCGCCGGTCGACGTCGTCGTCGGCAGCCTGCATACGCTCGGCATCGTGCCGGACGACATGCGGCCGTACGCGCTCGCCTGCGCGGCGATGGGCCAGAACCTGTTCGCGCCGCCGAACGTCCGCGGCTGGCCGGGCGGCGATGCGTGGATCAACAGCGGCACGCTGCTGGCACGCAAGCAGTTCCTCGCGCGGCTCGCGCGCGCCGACAATTTCGGCATCCCCGCGCCACCTGTCGGCGGCATGCCGATGCGCGCGGCGCGCGAGACCCCGTTCGACGTCGCGCATTGGCTCGACCCGCTGCCCGCCGATGCCGGGCGCGACGCGCGTGAGCGGTCGCTGCGCGTGTTGCTGCCGATCGCGCCGGTCGATGCCGCGGCCATCGCCGGCGATACGTCGAACGTGGTGCGCACCGCGTTGCAGGATCCCGCGTACGAGCTCCAATGAGGGTGCCGCGATGTCCGAGCCCGGGAGAGAGGCGATGAACGACTGCGACAACGTCCGGCGACCACGCCACTCGCGACGCACTTTCCTGCGCGCGGCCTCCGCACTTGCCGTGGCCCGCACAGGCGCCGCACGCGTCGCGTTCGCGGTCGCGCCCGCGAGTGACGCCGGTGCACGCTACGACCGCCTCCTCGTGCTCGTCGAGCTCAAGGGCGGCAACGACGGCTTCAACACGCTCGTGCCGTACGCCGATCCCGGTTACTACCGGGTGCGACCGAAGCTCGCCGTGCCGCGCGATCGCGTGATCGTGCTCGACGACCGCGTGGGCTTGCACCCGTCGCTCGCGCCGCTCGTGCCGCTGGGGGAGGCGCGCGAGCTCGCCGTGCTGCAGGGCGTCGGTTATCCCGATCCCAACCTGTCGCACTTCCGCTCGATCGAGATCTGGGACACCGCGTCGGGAAGCCGGCAGTTCCTCGCCAATGGCTGGCTCACGCGCACGTTCGCGGCGTCGCCGACTCCCGCGACGTTCGCGGCCGACGGCGTCGTCATCGGCTCGAACGACATGGGCCCGCTCGCCGGCGGCGGCGTGCGCGCGCTGGCGATGGCGGACGCCGCGCGATTCATCGGCCGCGCGAACCTCGCGCATCGCGAGCCGGCACGCGGAAATGCGGCGCTTCGGCACCTCCTCGAAACCGAGGACGACATCGTCGAAGCGGCGGCGCGTCTCGCGCGGCCGCGCGCTTTCGCGACCACGTTCCCGGCGACGCCGTTCGGGCGCGCCGTGCGCACCGCCAGCGAAGTCGTCGCCGCCGACCAGAGCGTCGCAGCCGTGCGCATCACGCTGCAGGGGTTCGACACGCACCGCGGCCAGGCGGGCGTCCAGCCGCGGCTGCTCGGCGAGCTGGCCGAGGGTCTCGCCGCGCTGCGCGGCGCGCTCACCGAAGCCGGCCGCTGGCAGGACACCCTCGTGATCACGTATGCCGAATTCGGACGCCGGCCGGCGGAAAACATCTCGGCCGGCACCGACCACGGCACGGCGAGCGTGCATTTCGCACTCGGCGGCCGCGTTGCCGGCGGGCTGTACGGCGAGACGCCGTCGCTCGCGAGCATCGGCGGCAACGACAATGTCGCGCACGTGCTCGACTTTCGCGCGGTCTACGCGACCGCGCTGCGCGGCTGGTGGAACGTCGACGCGCGCAGCGTGCTCGGCGGCGACTTCGCCGCCGTGCCTTTCCTCAGGACCTGACGCCGGCCGAGCCATCCCATGCCGCGAGGAATTCCCGCCAATGCAGCGCGTCGATCGCGGCGACGCGCTCGCGGACGAACGAGATTTCCGCCGCGTACTCGCCGGCGGCGAGCTCGCCCCGCATCAGGCGAAAGCGCTGGAACAGGAGGTAAGTGTTCATCACGTCGCATTCGCAATAGGCGCGCACCTCGGCGATGCGGCCTTCGGCGACCGCCGTTGCGACCTCCGCGCCGCCGACACCGACCTTGCCCGGGAATCCGCACAGGCGCGCCATCGCATCGAGACCTGACGACGCGCGCGACTGGAAGCCGGCGAGCACGTCCATCAGGTCGAGATGGCGCGTGTGGTAGCGATTGAGGTAGTTGTTGTAGCGGAAGTCGCGGTCCTCGTCGCCCCAGTCCCAGTAGCGCGACGCAACGACGCCATGCACGAGCGCGCGATGGTGCAGCACGGGGAGGTCGAAGCCGCTGCCGTTCCACGACACGAGCTGCGGCGTCAGCTTGTCGACGCCCTCGAAAAAGCGGCGGATGAGATCGGCCTCGGGCTCGGAGGGATCGCCGACCGACCACACGCGCAGGTCCTCGGCACGGCGCAGCGCGCAGCCGATCGCCACGACCTTCTGCAGGTAGATCGGCGCGAAATCGCTGCCCGTCGCGGCGCGCCGCTGCTGGCCGAACCACGCGATCACCTCCGAGTCGGGCAGCGACGGGTCGACCGCGTTGAGACGGCGGATGCCGTCGACGTCGGGCACCGTCTCGATGTCGAACACGAGGATCGGCGTCATTCGTAGACACCCGACGATGCGTAGCGGTCGCCGCGATCGCAAACGATGAACACGATCGTCGCGTTCTCGACCGATTGCGCGACGCGCAGTGCGATCGCGCAGGCGCCCCCCGACGAGATGCCGCCGAAGATCCCCTCGTCGCGCGCGAGCCTTCGCGCCGTCGACTCGGCCTCGCCTTGCGTCACCGGCTCGATGCGGTCGATGCGCGCGCGGTCGTAGATCTTCGGCAGGTAGGCCTCGGGCCACTTGCGGATGCCGGGGATGTGCGCGCCTTCTGCCGGCTGCGCGCCGACGATCTCGATCGCCGGGTTGCGCTCCTTGAGGAAGCGTGACGTGCCCATGATCGTGCCGGTCGTGCCCATCGCCGACACGAAATGCGTGATCTGTCCCGCGGTGTCGCGCCAGATCTCGGGCCCCGTGCCGCGGTAGTGCGCGAGCGGATTGTCGGGGTTGGCGAACTGGTCGAGGATGACGCCCTTGCCTTCGGCGCGCATCGACTGCGCGAGGTCGCGCGCGCCCTCCATCCCCGCTTCCTTGGAAACGAGCACGACGGTGGCGCCATACGCGGTCATCGCCTGGCGCCGCTCGCGCGTCTGGTTGTCGGGCATCACCAGCACCATCTTGTAGCCCTTGATCGCCGCCGCCATCGCGAGCGCGATGCCGGTGTTGCCCGACGTCGCCTCGATCAGTGTCGCGCCCGGCGAGATCTCGCCGCGCTTCTCCGCCTCGGTGATCATCGACATGGCCGGTCGATCCTTGACCGAGCCGGCGGGATTGTCGCCCTCGAGCTTGGCGAGGACGACGTTGCCGCGCCCGCCGCCGAGTCGTTGCAGCCGCACGAGCGGCGTGTTGCCGACGGTGTCGGCGAGGGTGCGATAGTCGGGGCGTTGCGTCATCGGGCGAGCGCGGTTCGCCGCGATGGAATGAAGGTGCTCGCGCGGCCGGGAGCAATGCATTCTAACGTCGCCGCAAAGACGAAGCCCCGGCCGACTGCACCGGGGCTCGCTCGATGTCGACGTGGCGCGCTACGGCTTGGCGGCCTTCGCCTCGGCAGCGGCTTCCTTGTCGGCTTTCGCTTTCGCCGCCTTGTCCGCCTTGGCCTTCGCCCTGGCTTCCTTGTCGGCCTTCGCCTTGGCGGCCTTCTCTTCCTTGGCGGTACTGGCCTTCGCGACCTTGGTATCGGCATCGGTCGTGGACTTGGCAGCCTTTTCTGCCTTGTCCGCCTTGGCCTTGGCAGCCTTCTCTTCCTTGTCGGCCTTGGCCTTCGCCGCCTTCTCTTCCTTGTCCGCCTTGGCCTTCGCCGCCTTGTCGGCCTTTGCCTTCGCCTTGGCTTCCTTGGCTTCCTTGGCCTTGGCGGCCTTTTCTTCCTTGGTCATCGCGGCGGGCGCGGCGGCGTCCGTCTTGGCCATGGACGCGTCGGCCTTCGCCGTGTTGGTCTTCTTGGTCTTCGCCTCGGACTTCATCGACTCCGACGCGCCGGCCGGTGCAACGGCGGGCGCCGTGGAAGGTGCACTCTTCGCCATCGACGACGGCGACGCCGGCGCCGCCTTGGCGGCCGGCGGCACGTTGGCGCCGCTCACCGAGATGTCACCCTTGATCTTGCCGTAGATGCCTTCCTTGATCCCGTTCACTTTCATCACGTCTTCGGGCGACTTGAACGGGCCGTTGGCGTTGCGATAGTCGATGATCGCCTGGGCTTTCACCGGACCGATCTCGGGCAGCGCCTCGAGGTCTTCCTTCGAGGCGGTATTGAGGTTTACCGCGGCCAGCGCGAGGCAGGACCACGCCAACGCGAGGATCGCGAGCACGAAGCGCTTCATTCCGAACTCCCTTCGAACCGAGCATGGCGGGATGCCGCCCCAGTGCAGCGAGAAACGCCGGCACGGGCCCCATAACGGGGAATCGGGTGTCGGGGTTGACCCGCCTCCGGGGCGATTCTCGCGCTTTTCCGGATGCGAAGGTTGCGCGGGGCGCGAAGGGCGCGAGCGGCGCGGTGCCGCTCGCCGCGAGCCCTTTACTTGCCGGGCTTGACCTCGCCGCTCGCCACGCGCGGCGGCTTCGACTCGGCCCGCGACGGTTTGGGCGCGGCGGTCGCGCGCGGCGGCGCGACGCTGAACTCGGCCTTCAGCTTCTCGTAGCGCTTGGCGCCGATGCCCTTGACGTCCTTCAACTCCTCGACGCGCTGGAAGCCGTTGTGCTGCGTGCGGTAGTCGAGGATCGCCTGCGCCTTGGCGGGCCCGATGCCGGGCAGCGCGACGAGCTCGTCCTTGGTGGCCGTGTTGAGATCGAGCGCGGCCAGCGCGGGTTGCATGAAAAGCGCCAGCGCGAGCGCCGGCAGGAGCTTGAGCATCGTGACCTCCGTGTACGTGATTGAACGCGCCGCGCGATTGCGCGGGCTTTGATCACGCTACGCGGCGGCTTTGTCGCGCGATATCAGCCATTCGACGTACCGGCGCACGCCCTCCTCGACGGGGAGCATCGGCGCCGCGTAGCCCGCCGCGCGCAGCCGCGAAAGGTCGGCCTCGGTGAAGCTCTGGTACTTGCCCTCGAGCGCGGTGGGCATCGGCACGTATTCGATCGCGCCGGCGGCGACGAGCTCGGCGAGCGTGCGCGGCGGCTCGCCGCGCGCGGCGTCGCAGGTGTTGATCGTCGTCGCCGCGACGGCGTTGAAGGTCGACGCGTGGCCGCTGCCTAGGTTGAAGATGCCGCTCCACTGCGGGTGGTCGACGAACGCGAGGTTGACCGCGACGACGTCCTCGACCGAGACGAAGTCGCGCCGCTGCTCGCCGTCGGCGTAGCCGCCGGAGCCGGCGAAGAGCCGCACGCGTCCCGCGTCGCGGTACTGCTCGTAGGCGTTGAACGCGATCGAGGAGCCGCGCCCGCGCTTGTGCGCCTCGCGCGGGCCGTAGACGTTGAAGTAGCGGAACCCGGCGATCTGCGCGGTGCGCTCGGCCATGACGCCGCGTACGTACTGGTCGAACAGGAATTTCGAGTAACCGTACACGTTGAGCGGCGCCTCGAACTCGCGCGACTCGCGGAACGTCGTGCCGGCGCCGTACACCGAGGCGCTTGACGCGTAGATGAACGGGATGTCGTTGTCCTGGCAATAGTCGAGCAGCGTCACCGAGTAGCGGTAGTTGTTCTGCATCACGTACCGGCCGTCGGTCTCGAGCGTGTCCGAGCATGCGCCCTCGTGCAGCACGAGGTCGATG
>JAICUU010000369.1 GCA_025935675.1 Burkholderiales bacterium | reverse complement strand
CCCGATGCAGCGACAGCCGCCACGCATGCCGCTTCGACCTCCCCGGGTCGGCGCGCGCGCCCATCCTGCGCCGGGCGGCGGCTCGATGGTTCAGTGCGTCGACGCGCGCGTGCGCGCCGCGCGCTTGGCGGCGGCGCTGCGGTCGGCGGCGGTGCGGCGCCGCGATGCGGTCTTCGCATGTCGCGACAGCGCGCGATGCGACGCCGCGGCGTGGCCTTCCCGCTCGAGTGCGCTTTCGGTCGCGCGTGAGCGCCGCCGCGACGGGGCGCGGCCGTCGTGCGCCGCGGCCTCGTCCTGCTGCGCCTTCTTGCGGGTCGCCGCCGACGCGGTCTTCGACGTCTTGACCGCGACCCCGGCGCGCCGCGCCTTGGAGAGGCCGATCGCGATCGCCTGCTTCGCCGAGCGCGCGCCGTGCTTGCCCTCGCGGACGTGGTCCATCTCTTCCTTGACGAATTCGCCCGCCTGGGTGGACGCGGACTTGCCCTTGCGCTTGTCGGCGGCGACGCGCTTTTGCGTGGCTCGATCGGGCATGGCGATGCTCCTTTGCGAAACGATGCTGGAACGGCCAATGTACGCGCGCGCCCTGCGAGGTCGATCGGACGCGCGCGCATCGCGCGGTAGTCGCGCGCCGACACCGCACCGCACGGCCCTTTGCTAGACTGCCTCGATGGCTGCCGTTCCACGCCCGCCGCTCGACGAGATCATCGCCGGCTTCGACCGCGCGCTGCGCACGCTCACCGGCGTCGACACGGCGTCGCGGCCGATCCCCGGCGCGGCCTTGCCGGAAGCCGCGCTCGACGACGCGGAGCGCGCGCACGCCGCGGGGCTGATGCGCGTCAACCATGCCGGCGAGGTCTGCGCGCAGGCCCTCTATTCGGCGCAGGCGCTCGTCGCGCGCGACCCTGCGATCAAGGCCCAGTTCGCGAAGGCGGCGCGCGAGGAGACCGATCATCTCGCGTGGACGTCGATGCGCCTGCGCGAGCTCGACAGCCGGCCATCGCTCGCCAATCCGCTGTGGTACACCGGCTCGTTCGCGATCGGCCTCCTCGCCGGCGTCGCCGGCGAGCGCCGCAACCTGGGCTTCGTCGTCGAGACCGAGCGCCAGGTCGAGGAGCACCTCGCCGGCCATCTTGACACGCTGCCCGAGGCCGACGCGAAAAGCCGCGCGGTCGTCGAGACGATGCGCGCCGACGAGGCGCGGCACGGCGCCGAGGCGTACGAGGCCGGCGCGGTGCCGCTGCCCTGGCTGGCGCGACGCGCGATGCGCGCCTGCGCCGACGTGATGCGCGCGGTCGCGTACCGCCTCTAGCGCATGCGCACCGCACGCCTTCTGCGCGGCGTGATCACGGCGCTCCTCGCAGTCGCCGGCGCCGGCTGCTCGATCCAGCCAGCGAAGGTTCCGCTGGCCGACATCGTCGGGAGCCCGCTACGCAGCGAACAAGATCGCGCCAACGACGCCGAGCGGCATCCGGCGGAGCTCCTGGCGTTCGCGGGCATCGAGCCGGGCATGCGGGCGCTCGACGTGTCCGCCGGCGGCGGCTATACGTCAACGGTGCTCGCGCTCGCGGTGGGTCCGACCGGCCACGTCTATGCGCAGGCCCCGAAGCCAGGCGCCGCGCTCGAGGCGCGCGTCGCCAACGGGCGGCTGCCGCAGCTCACGATCGTCGCGCGACCGCTCGACGACCCGGTGCCGCCAGGCGTGCAAGAGCTCGACGTCGTCACGCTGATCCAGAACTACCACGACATCTCATACCTGCCCGTCGATCGCGCGGCGATGAACGCGCATATCTTTGCCGCGCTGAAGCATGGCGGGCATTACATCGTCATCGACCACTCGGCGCGGCCCGGCAGCGGCATCGCCGACGGGCGCACGCTGCACCGGATCGACGAGGCGGTCGTCAAGGCGGAGGCCGGTCGCGCCGGCTTCGTGCTCGAGGCGGAAGGCGATTTCCTGCGCAATCCCGCCGATCCGCGCAACGCGCCGTCGACGCGCGCGACGGTGCCCACCGACAAGTTCGCGCTGCGCTTCGTCAAGCCCTGGTGACGGCGCGGCGCTCGCGCTTCCAGCGCGCGAGCGCCGCGAGACGCGCGCGGCGGATCGCGCGGCGCACGTCATCGGCGCGCTCCACACCCCGGTCGCCGCGCGCCACCGAGCGCGCGACCGCGCCGGCGCCGACGCCGGCGATCGCGGCGCGCGCGGCCTCGAT
>JAICUU010000336.1 GCA_025935675.1 Burkholderiales bacterium | reverse complement strand
GCCGGTCGCGCCAAGCGGCGGAATCAGCAGGAAATCGAGCGCGAGCGATATCGCCGCTCCGCCGGCCGTCGTCGCCAGCACGGCGCCTTGCCGCCCGAGCCCGCCCAGCAGCGCCGAGCCGACGAGGCCGAGCGGCACCACCGGAAACGCGACACACAGGATCGCGAGCACGCCTTCCGCCGGTGCGAGCTGCGCACCGAACAGCATCGTGACCAGCGGCGGCCCCAGCACGAATGCGGCGGCGGCGGCGACGATGCTGCCATGAAGCGTCAATCGCGCGACGCGGCGAAAGCCGTCGTGCATCTGCGCAAGCGATCCCGCGCCGGCGAATGCCGCGACGGTGGGCAGCACGATCGACGCCGCGACGTCGAAGGGCATCCGCAGCGCGTTGATCGCGGCGGACGCCACCGAGAACACCGCCACCGCCGCGTCGCCGGAGAAATGACCGAGGAACAGCAGCTCCGAGCGCTGCCACACGACGAACATCAGCGCGACGCCGAGCGTCGCCCGCCACGTGAAGCGCAGCACGTCGCGCTCGAGCGGCCTCGCGATGGCCTCGCCGCGCGGCCACGACGCGGCGGCGCGCGCAGCGAGTCGCGCCGTCCACAGGTAGCTCGCCACGGCGGCCACCGCTTCGACGGCGAAGATGCCGACGATGCCGCCGCCGGCCAAAAGCGCGATCACGATGCCCGCGGCGCCCAGCGTTCCCGTCGTCACGCCGGCGACGTTCGCGTCGCGCCAGTGCCGCAGCGCCTGCAGCACCGCGCTCGGCGCCGAATGCAGCACCCGCGCCGCGACGACGATGCCACCCAACAGCCACGCGAGCTGCGGCATCGCGCCCCACAGCGCGACGGCGGCGAGCGCGAGCGCGCCCACCGCGGCCGCCGCGCGCGCGACGTTGCGATGCCAGGCGACGAGCGCCTGCGCCTGGCCGGCGTCGTTGGCGCCGATGCGCTCGCTCACATGGCGCAGCACCGCCGTCGGCAATCCGCCGGTCACGGCCATGAAGACACACAGGCAGACGAACGCGATCAGCGTCTGGCGACCCATGCCGTCGGCGCCCAGCACGCGCGCGGCGACGATCGCGACGACGAGCACGTTGACCTGCGGCAGCGTGCGCGCGACGAACAGCCACGCGCCCTCGCGCGTCGTCCAGCGCGGCGGCTCGACGAGGGTCGCCGCGTGCGCGTCGCGCGTCGCGCCTGGCGTCACGGCGAACCCACCGCGCCGTCCGGCACGTCCGCGTGCTGCGGCTGCCGCACCGCTTCGGCGTAGAGCGCGGTGATCCGCTGCACCATCTGCGCGCTGGTGTGGCGCGCCAGCACGTTGCGGCGGCCCATCGCGCCCATCGCACGCGCACGCTGTGGATGCGCGAGCAGCGTCGCGATCGCGGCGGCGAGCCCGTCGACCGAGCCCGGGGCCACGAGGAGCCCGTCGACGTCGTGCTCGACGATCTCCGGAATGCCACCGACCGCGGTCGCCACCACCGGCACCGCAGCGGCCTTCGCCTCGAGCACCGACAGCGGGCACGCCTCGTAGTCGCTCGCGAGCACCATGCAGCTCGCACGCGCGAGCAGCGCCGGCACGTCGTCGCGCTTGCCGAGGAGCTGCACGCGCCTGGCGATGCCGAGCTCGCCGATCGTGCGCTCGAGCGCGGCGCGGTCGGGGCCATCGCCGGCGATCTGCAGCAGCGCACCCGGGAAGCGCCGCGCGAGGCGCGCCATCGCGTGCACCGCCAAATCGGGCCGCTTGGGTGGCGCGAGCCGGCCCACGAACAGCACGCGCATCGCGTGCGGCGCCGGCGCGCGCGCGAATCGTTCGGGATCGACGCCGTTGTGAACGACACGATACTGGCCGGGCTTGCCGATCCCGAGCTCGACGCCGGCGCGGCGCTCGTGCTCGGAAACGGTGACGATGGTGCGGCACCAGCGCGCGCTCGCCCGCTCGAGCCCCGCGTAGAACCGCGCGCGTGCGCCGCCCGCCGACCAGAATGACCAGCCGTGCGGCGTGAACACGCATTTGCGGGCGTGCCCGCGCAACCGCGCGCCGAAGCGCGCGAGAAATCCGGCCTTCGCCGAATGCGCGTGCACGACGTCGGCGCCGTGCATCAGGCGCACGAGGCGGGCGAGGTCGAGCGCATCGGAGACGGCGGGCTGGCGCTCGCCGGCGATCGGCCAGCGCAGCACGTGCGGCATCGCGTCGAGCCAGCCCCAGAGCTCCGACTCGCGCGGGCAGGCCACCGATATCGCGAAACGCGCGGGATCGACATGCTTCAACAAATCGTGGACGTGACGCGGCACACCGGCTTCGAGCGGCTGCGCGGCGATGAGGAGGCGGCAACGCGCGGTCGTCATGGCTGCATGCCTCGTCGCACGACGGCGTCGTACAGGTCGAGATATTCGCGCGTCATGCGCTCGGACGAATGCTGCGCTGCGCGCCCCTGCGCACACGCGGCGATGCGCGCGGCAAGACCCGAATCGCTTGCGAGACGTGCGAGCGCGCCGGCGATCGACAGCGGATCGTCCGGCGGCACCAGCAGGCAGTCCTCGCCGTCGGTCAGCAATCCCTCGGTCCAGGCGGCGCGCACCGCGACCACCGGCGTGCCGGCCGTCATCGCCTCGAGCGCGACCAGCGGCAGACCCTCCCAGCGCGACGCGATGACCAGCGCAT
>JAICUU010000121.1 GCA_025935675.1 Burkholderiales bacterium | reverse complement strand
TTGGCGGGCGCGCCGGCGTCGCCAGCGCCCCCGGCGTCGCCAGCGCCACCGGCGTCGAGCGCCATCAACACCGAGCCTTCGCTCACCTTGTCGCCGACCTTGACCGCCACGGTTTTCACGACCCCCGCCGACGGCGACGGCACTTCGAGCGTCGCCTTGTCCGATTCGAGCGTGACGAGCGATTGCTCGGCGGTGACTTCGTCGCCCGGCTGGACGAGCACCTCGATGACGGGCACGTCCTTGAAATCGCCGATATCGGGAACCTTGACTTCGAGCATGCGCGTCCTCGATCCGCTCTCGTGCGGCGTTACACGGTCCACGGCGCGGGCCGTGCCGGGTCGATCTTGTATTTGGCGATGGCGTCGGCGACGGTCTTCGCGGGAATCGTGCCCTCGTCGGCGAGCGCCTTCAGCGCCGCCACCGTGATGTAGTGGCGATCAACCTCGAAGAAGCGCCGCAGCTGCTCGCGTGTGTCGGAGCGGCCGAAGCCGTCGGTGCCGAGCACGACGTAGCGGCGCGGCACGTACGCGCGAATCTGCTCGGCGAAATCGCGGACGTAGTCGGTCGAGGCGATCACGGGGCCCTCGGTGCCCACGAGGCACTTCGTCACGTGCGCGACCTGCGGCTTGGCGGTGGGATTGAAGAGGTTATGGCGCGCGATCGCACGGCCCTCGCGCGCGAGCTCGGTGAAGCTCGGGCAGCTCCACAAATCCGCGTCGACACCCCAATCGGACTTGAGGATCCCGGCCGCCGCCATCGCCTCGCGAAAGATCGCGCCCGAGCCGAGGAGCTGCACGCGCGGCGCGCCCTTCTTCGGCGACGGCGCGGCCGCGAAGCGGTACATGCCCTTGAGAATGTCCGCCGCCGCGCCTTCGGGCATCGCCGGCTGGCGGTAATTCTCGTTCATCAGCGTGATGTAGTAATAGACGTCCTGCTGCTCGCCGACCATCCGCCGCAGGCCGTCCTGGACGATGACGACCACCTCGTAGCCGAACGCGGGATCGTAGGACACGCAGTTCGGGATCGTCGACGAAAGCACGTGCGAGTGGCCGTCCTCGTGCTGCAGGCCCTCGCCGTTGAGCGTCGTGCGCCCGGCGGTGCCGCCCAGCAGGAAGCCACGGCAGCGCATGTCGCCGGCGGCCCACGCGAAGTCGCCGACGCGCTGGAAGCCGAACATCGAGTAGAAGATATAGAACGGCAGCATCTGCACGCCGTGCGTCGAGTAGGCGCTCGCCGCCGCCATCCAGTCGCACATCGCGCCAGCCTCGTTGATCCCTTCCTGCAGGATCTGGCCGTCCTTGCTCTCCTTGTAGAACATGAGCTGGTCGGCGTCCTCGGGCGTGTAGAGCTGCCCGAGCTGGTTCCACAGGCCGAGCTGCCGGAACATCCCTTCCATGCCGAACGTGCGCGACTCGTCGGGCACGATCGGCACGACGCGCTTGCCGAGCGCCTTGTCGCGGATCAGGATCTGCAGCGTCTGCACGAACGCCATGGTCGTCGAGATCTCGCGCTCGTCGGTGCTCTTCAGGAGCCGCTCGAACGTGGCGAGCGGCGGCACCGGCATCGGCTCGACGCGGCGGCGGCGCTGCGGCAGGTAGCCGCCGAGCGCCATGCGCCGGCCGCGCATGTACTCGAGCTCGGGCGAGCCCTCGGGGAAGCGCACGTACGGCACCTTCTCGAGGTCCTCGTCGGCGACCGGGATGCGGAAGCGGTCGCGGAAGCGCTTGACCGATTCCATCGACATCTTCTTCTGCTGGTGCGTGATGTTCTGCGCCTCGCCCGAGTCGCCCATGCCGAAGCCCTTGATCGTCTTGGCGAGGATCACCGTCGGCTGGCCCTTGTGGCGCACCGCTGCGTCGTAGGCGGCGTACACCTTGAACGGGTCGAGGCCGCCGCGGTTCAAGTGCCAGATCTCGTCGTCGGTCCAGTCGGCGACCATGTCGAGGAGCTCGGGGTACTTGCCGAAGAAATTCTTGCGCACGAACGCGCCGTCCTTCGACTTGAACGTCTGGTACTCGCCGTCGACGGCTTCCATCATCCGTTTCTTGAGGAGGCCGCTCTTGTCGCGCGCGAGGAGCTGGTCCCAGCCGGTACCCCAGATCACCTTGAGCACGTTCCAGCCCGCGCCGCGGAACTCGCGCTCGAGCTCCTGGATGATCTTGCCGTTGCCGCGCACCGGGCCGTCGAGGCGCTGCAGGTTGCAGTTGACGACGAAGATCAAGTTGTCGAGGTTCTCGCGCGCGGCCATGCCGATCGCGCCCATCGACTCGGGCTCGTCCATCTCGCCGTCGCCGCAGAAGCACCAGACCTTGCGGCCCTCCGTGTCGGTGATGCCGCGATCGTGCAGGTACTTCATGAAGCGCGCCTGGTAGATCGCCATCAGCGGGCCGAGGCCCATCGACACCGTCGGGAACTGCCAGAAATCCGGCATCAGCCACGGATGCGGGTACGACGAGATGCCCTTGCCGTCGACTTCCTGGCGGAAGTTGTCCATCTGCTCGTCGGTGAGCCGCCCGAGCATATAGGCGCGGCCGTAGATGCCCGGCGCCGAATGGCCCTGGATGAAGACGAGGTCGCCGCCGTGCGCGTCGGAGGGCGCGTGCCAGAAATGGTTGAAGCCGACGTCGTAGAGCGTCGCTGCCGACGCGTAGCTCGCGATGTGGCCGCCGACGTTGCTGTCCTTGTTGGCGCGCAGCACCATCGCCATCGCGTTCCAGCGGCCGACGTTCCGGATTCGCTCCTCGATCGCGCCGTCGCCCGGCATTTTCGGCTGGAGGTCGGCCGGGATCGTGTTGATGTACTCGGTGTTCGCCGAGAACGGCACGTACGCGCCCTCGCGGCGCGCCAGCGCGATCAGCGCCTCGATCAGGAATTGCGCGCGGTCGGGGCCCTCGTGCTCGAGAACACCCTCCAATGCATCGGTCCACTCGCGTGTCTCGAGCGGATCGCCGTCGGTCTTCATCGCATCCATTGCTGCTCCTCGACGTTCTTCGCCTGCGCGACGTTCATTTTAGGTCGCTGACGACGCGATGTATTGCGGCGCTGCGACACTCACGCCGTCGCACGCCGCCTTGCGGCGGCGTCATGGAGTTTACCATCTGATGGAAATAATTTCCAAAATTACGAAATGATGGGAATTGCGCGGGAATGGACAGGCAGGGGCAAAAGTACACGAATCGCTGCGGTGCGTCCTCCGGCCGCGCCGCCCCATTCGACGGGGTCCTCTAGGCGGGCGGCGACGTGGGCTTGCGCCCGCGGGCCAGCGCGGCGCCGCCGATCGACAGCATGGCCAGCAGGCCGAACGCCGCCGGGTAGCCGCCGGCGGCGCCTGCGATCGCCGCAAACGCGGGCGGGCCGACGACGACGCCGAAGAAGGTGACGAACCCGGTCGCCCCCGTGACGATGCCGGCCTTGCCGCGCGGCGCCTGGCGGGCGACCTCGGCGAGCTGGACGCCGTTCCAACCGATCGCCGTGCCCCCGAACACCGCGGCGAGCGCGCCGATCGCGAAGGCCGGCCACGCCGGCGACGCGACCGCGAACGCGGCGGCCGACGCCGCCGCCAGCGCGCCGATCGCCGCGAGGACCTTGCCGGGCGCCCGCGTACGGTCGGCGAGCGCGCCCCACGCAATGCGGCCGACGACGCCCGCGAGCGTGGTGACCGTCAGCACGAGGCCGGCTGCGACGAGCGGCCAGCCGAGCGACTCGGTGAGGAACACGATGACGAAGCTCGTCAGCGAGACCTGCACCGCCGAATACATGAACGAGACCGCGGAAAGGCGCGCGAGCGCCGGTGAGCGCAGCACGATCGCGAGCGGCTCGGCGATCGCCGCGAACGTGAAGCGCAGGCTCGGGCTGCGATCGTCGTCGAGCGCCGCGCGGATCGGTTGCGATGCGATCGCGACCGCGAGTCCGGCGATGGCGACTGCCGCGAGCGTGCCGCGCCAGCCGAACGCCAGCGCGGCCGCCGGCAGCAGCGCGCCGCCGAGCGCCGCGCCCGCCGGGACGCCGGTCTGCTTGATCGAGAACACGAGGCTCATCCGCGCCGGCGGCGTCGTGCGCGCCAGCACGTGCGACGACGCGGGCGTGATCACGCCGTAGCCGATGCCGATCACCACGGCGGCGACCGCGGCGATCCCCACCGCATGCGGCGGCGTCAGCGCAACGATCGCGGTGCCGGCCGCGCACACCAGCACCGCCGCCTGCGACGTGCGGATCGCGCCGTGGCGACGGATGAACGTGCCGCAGCCCGCACTTGCGAGCATCGCGCCGGCGTACACCAGCGCGATGAAGACGCCGATCCACTTCGGCGTGATGCCGAGGTCGGCGGCGAGCATCGGCGCCAGCACCGCCGCCGCCGCGCCGGCGAGCGCGGTGTAGACCTGGATCGCGGAGGTCGCGAGCAGCGAGGCGAGCGCGAGGTCGCGCGGCTCAGCGCTCAAATTGTCCCCCCCCGACGCGCGCTTCGCGCGCCTCCCCCCTCGGGGGGGGCGATCGCCTCGGGGCGGCCCTTCGGCGATCGTCTCCCCCCGATGCGCGCGTCGCGCGCCTCCCCCCTCGGGGGGCGATCGCCTCGGGGCGGCCCTTCGGCGATCATTTCATCTCGCCCCGCTCACTTCGCCTTCGCGAAGCGGCGCGATTCGGTGACGACGGCGTCGACCGCGATGTCGTGCGGCGCCGCGGGCACGCGCTCGACGATCTGCACGTCGAATGCGCCGCCGATCCGCGGCGAGGTCGCCGGAACGAGCGGCAGCAGCCGGTCGTAATAGCCGCCGCCGTAGCCGAGGCGATGGCAGGTCGCGTCGAACGCGACGCCTGGCACGAGCACCCAGTCGATCGTCGCAGGATCGACGGCGTCGCAATGCGCGAGCGGCTCGTCGATGCCATGGAAGCCGGTGGCGACGTCGCGCGCGAGGTTCTTCACCTCGAAGAGCTCGAGCATGCGCCGGCGGCTGTCGACGCGCGGCAGCGCGACACGCTTGCCGGCCGCGAACGCCGCGGCGATCACCGGCCGCGTGTCCCATTCGTTGCGGAACGGCAGCGTCATCAGCACGCGGCGCGCGGCGGTGAACGACGGCAGCGCGCTGACCGCGTCGACGATCGCGCGCGTCGCCGCGCGCCGTGCCGCCGGCGTCATCGCGTCGCGCCGCGCGAGCACGCTTTCGCGCAGCGTCCGCTTGGCGTCGCGCAGCGCGACGCCGACCGGCGCGGTGTCGCGGGCGCGTGGGGCGTCGGGCGGCATGCGCCGATGGTAGCTCAACGCGTCCGCTACAATGCCGCATCCACCGGACTCCGCCATGAACCACGCCCATCACGTCTATCGCGACCGCCGCGCGGCCCTGCTGAAGTCGATGCGCGACCACGCCGGCGGCGGCCTCGCGCTGGTGCCCACTGCCGCGGAGGTCGCGCGCAACCGCGACTCGCTGTTCCCGTACCGGCACGACAGCTATTTCTACTACCTGTCGGGATTTCCCGAGCCCGAGGCGCTGGTCGCGCTGGTCGCCTCGAGCGACGGCGACAAGCACGTGCTGTTCTGCCGCGAGAAGAACGAGGAGCGCGAGATCTGGGACGGCTTCCGGTACGGCCCGGACGCCGCGCGCGAGATCTTCGGCTTCGACGAGGCCTATCCGATCGCCGAGCTCGACGGCCGGCTGGCCGACCTCGCCGCCGACCGCCCGGCGCTGTTCACCCCGCTCGGCCTCGCGCCCGCGTGGGATCGCAAAGTCGCCGACACGCTCAACGCGGTGCGCGACCGCGTGCGCACCGGCGTAACCGCGCCAGAAGCGGTGGTCGACGTGCGCGTCACGCTCGACCAGATGCGGCTCGTCAAGGACCCGCACGAGATCGCGCTGATGCGCAAGGCCGCGGCGATCTCCGGCGACGCGCACCGGCGCGCGATGGCGAGCGCGCGGCCCGGCCAGCACGAATACGAGGTGGAAGCCGAGCTCTCGCACGAGTTCCTGCGGCAGGGCGCGCAGGCCGTCGCGTACTCGTCGATCGTGGCGTCTGGGCCCAACGCCTGCGTGCTGCACTACCGCGACAACAATCGCCTGATGCACGACGGCGACCTGCTGCTGATCGACGCCGGCTGCGAGTACCACGGCTACGCCTCCGACATCACCCGCAGCTTCCCGGTCAACGGCCGCTTCACCGGGCCGCAGCGCGACATCTACGAGCTGGTGCTCGAATCGCAGCTCGCGTGCCTCGACGCCATCAAGCCCGGCGCGGAATTCCACGCCTATCACGCGGTGGCGGAGCGCGTGCTGGCGCAGGGCTTCATCGATCTGGGACTTTGCAAGGGCACGCTCGACGAGGTGCTGGAGCAGGGCACTTACAAGCAGTTCTACATGCACCGCGCCGGCCATTGGCTCGGCATGGACGTGCATGACGCCGGCCTCTACCGTGCGAAGGGCGAGTCGATGCGGCTCGCCCCCGGCATGGTGCTGACGGTCGAGCCCGGCGCGTACATCCGCGCCGCCGACAACGTTCCCGAGCGCTTCGCAAACATCGGCGTGCGCATCGAGGACGACGTCGTCGTCACCGCCGACGGCTACGACAACCTCACCGCGTCGACGCCGAAGACCGTCGCCGACGTCGAGGCCGCCTGCCGCCGCTGACGCGAACGGCGTCCTTCGCGCAGCCATGCACGACCTCGCGATCGTCGGCGCCGGACCGGTGGGCGCGACGCTCGCCTGCGCGCTCGCACGCTCCGGCCTGGACATCGTCGTGCTCGACGCGCGCGCCGAAGGCGCGACGCTGCGCGGCGACCGCGCGCTCGCGCTGTCTCACGGCGCACGCCTCGTGTTCGAGCGCATCGGCGTGTGGGCGGCGCTCGCGCGCACGCCCGGCGCCGTCACGCCCATCGTCGCGATCGACGTGTCGCAGGCGCACGGCTTCGGCAGCACCACGCTCGCGGCGAACGACGTCGGCCTGCCGGCGCTCGGCTACGTCGTGTCGTACATCGCGCTGCAGGCCGCGCTCGATGCCGCGATGCAGGCGGCGGGCCTCGCGGTCACCTTCGGCGCGCCGGTGTCGCGTGTCGACGCGTCGGCGGCATTCGCGAGCGTCACGCTCGACGGCGCGACGCTCGACGCGAGGCTCGCCGTCGTCGCCGACGGCGGCGGCGAGCATGTCGCGGGCATCGAGAGGGTCCGGCACGCGTACGGCAAGGTCGCGCTGATCGCCGACGTCGTGCGCGGCGCGCCGCCCGACGGCGTCGCGTTCGAGCGCTTCACCGCCGAGGGCCCGGTGGCGCTGTTGCCCAAGGGCGGCCGTTACGGGCTGGTCTGGACGATGCCGCCCGAGCGCGCCGAGTCCGTCTGCGCGCTCGACAATCGCGCGTTTCTCGCGGCGCTCGCCGCGCACGCCGGCGCGCGCATCGGCCGCATCGTGTCCGTCGGGCCGCGCCGGACGTTTCCGCTGGTGCTCGAATACGCGCGTCCCGCGGCGCGGCCGCACGTGGCAATGTTGGGCAACGCCGCGCAGACGCTGCACCCGATCGCCGGCCAGGGCTTCAACCTCGGCGTGCGCGATGCCTACGACCTCGCGCGCATCGTCCTCGACACGCCGCGCGAGGCGCTCGGCGCGGCGCCGATGGTCGACCGTTACCTGCGCACGCGCCGCGCCGACCGTGCCGCCGGGATCGCCGTCACGCACGGGCTGTCGCGGCTCTTCGGCAGCGACAGCGCGCTGGTCGCGTGGCCGCGCGGGCTGGGCCTCGCGCTGCTCGACGTGCTGCCCCCGGCACGGCGCGCGTTCACGCGCGCGATGCTGTTCGGCGTGCACTGACGCGCGGCGCGGCGCTGCGCACCGCGGCGCGATCGGCCCCCGACTCGCCGCCACGTTGCCCTGTATAATTCGCACCCCCTCGCCGTTTCCCGTTTTCCTTCTCTCGCGTGCGCATCGGTCACCACGTCCTGCCGAACAATCTGGCCGTCGCGCCGATGGCGGGCGTCACCGATCGGCCGTTCAGGCAGCTATGCAAGCGCCTGGGCGCCGGCTACGCGGTCTCCGAGATGGTGGCGTCGAACCCGAAGCTGTGGGGCACCGACAAGTCGCGGCGCCGCACCGATCATGATGGCGAGGTCGCGCCGATCGCCGTGCAGATCGCCGGCGGCGATCCCGCGATGATGGTCGAGGCTGCGCGCTACAACGTCGCGCGGGGTGCGGCGATCATCGACATCAACATGGGCTGCCCGGCGAAGAAGGTGTGCAACGCCGCGGCGGGCTCGGCGCTGCTCGCCGACGAGGCGCTCGTCGCGCGCATCCTGCGCGCCGTCGTCGCCGCCGTCGACGTGCCGGTGACGCTCAAGATCCGCACCGGACCCGCGCCTGCGCGCCGCAACGCGGTGGCAGTCGCGCGCATCGCCGAGGACGCCGGCATCGCGGCGCTGGCGGTGCACGGACGCACGCGCGCATGCCTGTTCGTCGGCACGGTCGAATACGCGACCATCGCCGCCGTCAAGCGCGCGGTGTCGATTCCCGTGATCGCCAACGGCGACATCGCCACGCCCCAGGATGCCGCGCGCGTGCTGGCGTTGACGGGCGCCGACGCGCTGATGATCGGCCGCGCGGCGCAGGGCCGGCCGTGGATCTTCCGCGAGATCGCGCATTACCTGGCGACCGGCGAATCGCTCGATCCGCCGACGGTCGCCGAGGCGCGCGCGCTGATCGTCGCGCACCTCGCCGACCATCACGCGTTCTACGGCGAGGCGACCGGCGTGCGCATCGCGCGCAAGCACCTCGGCTGGTACACGCGCGGCCTGCCGGGCGCCGAGCGCTTCCGCGCCGCGATGAACGCGGTCGAGACGGCGGTGGAGCAGGTGGCCGCGGTCGAGCGCTATTGCGACGTGCTCGCCGCGCAGGGACCGTGGTTCGCCGCGCGCGACGACGCGACGCCGGCCGCGGGCGGCGCCGGTGACATGGCGCCGGCGCGCGCCGGTGCCGAGGCGCTGGCCGCGTGAAGCGCAAGGCCACGCTCAACGGCCGCAACGAGATCGGCCGCTCGATCGAGCATTCGCTCGACGAATACTTCCGCAAGCTCGACGGCGAGCCGGCCGGCGGCATCTACGACATGGTGATCGGGCACGTCGAGCGGACGCTGCTCGCCGCCGTGCTCGAGCGCGCCGGCGGCAACCAGACGCTCGCCGCCGACATGCTGGGCGTCAATCGCAACACGCTGCGCGCCAAGCTCGCCAAATACAAGCTTGTCTCGTGATGCAAGCTCGTTCCATGACCGAAGCCCGTGCCGCGACGACGGCGAACCGCGTGACGCAGGCGCTCTTGTCAGTGTCGGACAAGCGCGGCATCGTCGACTTCGCGCGCGCGCTGGCCGCGGCGGGCGTGGCGCTCCTGTCCACCGGCGGCACCGCCAGGGCGCTCGCCGACGCCGGGCTCGCGGTCACCGATGTCGGCTCGTACACCGGCTTCCCCGAGATGCTCGACGGCCGCGTCAAGACGCTGCACCCGAAGGTCCACGGCGGCATCCTCGCGCGCCGCGACCTGCCGGCGCACATGCAGAAGCTCGCCGAGCACGCGATTCCACCGATCGACCTCGTCGTCGTCAACCTCTATCCGTTCCGCGAGACGATCGCGCGCGAGGGCGCGACGCTCGACGATGCGATCGAGAACATCGACATCGGCGGCCCGGCGATGGTGCGCTCGGCCGCCAAGAACTGGCGCGACGTCGCCGTCGTCGTCGACCCCGACGACTACCCGGCACTCGCCGCGGAGATCGACACGAGCGGCGGGCTCGCCGAGGCGACGCGCTTCCGCCTCGCATCCAAGGCGTTCGCGCACACGTCGGCCTACGATGGCGCGATCAGCAACTACCTCGCGATGCGCGGCGTGGCCGGCGCGGGCGGGGCGTTCCCTTCATCGCTTCGCTGGGCCGGCGAGAAATTGCAGGACCTGCGCTACGGCGAGAACCCGCACCAGCGCGCGGCGTTCTATCGCGACGAGACGCCTCCCGCCGGCAGCATCGCGCGCTATCGCCAGCGCCAGGGCAAGGCGCTGTCGTACAACAACATCGCCGACGCCGACGCGGCGTGGGAGTGCGTGAAGTCGTTCACGGGCACCGCCTGCGTCATCGTCAAGCATGCCAATCCCTGCGGTGTCGCGCTGGCCGGTGACACGCTGACGGCCTATCGCGGCGCGTTCGCCACCGATCCGACCAGCGCGTTCGGCGGCATCATCGCGTTCAACCGCGCGGTCGACGCGGCGACCTTGGAGGCGGTGTCGGCACAGTTCGTCGAAGTGCTGATCGCGCCCGCGTATACGGCCGACGCGCTCGACGTCATCGCGCAGAAGAAGAACGTGCGCGTCCTCGAGATCGCGCTGCCGGACGGCGCGCCTGCGGCGGCATTCGAGCTGAAGCGCGTGGGCGGCGGGCTGCTCGTGCAGGACGCCGACCAGCGCAACGTCGCCGCGGGCGATCTTCGCGTCGTCACCAAGAAGGCGCCGAGCGCGGCGGAGGTCGACGACCTGCTGTTCGCGTGGCGCGTCGCCAAGTTCGTCAAATCGAACGCGATCGTCTATTGCCGCGACGGGCGCACGCTCGGCGTCGGCGCGGGGCAGATGAGCCGCGTCGATTCGTCGCGGATCGCGGCGATCAAGGCCGCCAACGCGGGGCTCGATCTCGCCGGCAGCGTGGT
>JAICUU010000011.1 GCA_025935675.1 Burkholderiales bacterium | reverse complement strand
GAAGAAGCCGCCGTGCTCGCGGTCCTCGAACCGCGCGATGAGCGCGTCGGCGATCTCGCAGGCCCATGCGAAGTCGGCGGCGCGGAAGTCGAGCGTCATGCACTCGACGAGCGCGTCGAGCAGGAACGCGTGATCGTCGAGATAGGCGTTGAGCATCGCCTCGCCGTGCTGGCGCGTGGCGAGGAGCCGCCCGTCGCGCCAGGCGCGTGCGCGCAGCGCATCGAGTGCTGCGAACGCGAGCGCGCGCTTGTCGACGCCGCGGGTGCCGCCGGCGTCCTCTCGAGCGGCGCGGGCGAGGCCGCCGACCGCGAGCGCGTTCCACGCGGTGAGGATCTTGTCGTCGAGCCCCGGCCGCACCCGGGTCGCGCGCGCGGCGAGGAGCTTCGCGCGCGCCGAGGCGAGGCGCTCGGCCGCGGCTTCGGGCGACAGGCCGACGCGCACGGCGACGTCGATCAGCGGCAGCACGGCGCGCAGGTTCCACGCGCGCTCCTCGAAATTGGGTGCGCGATCGAGCCCCCAGTGCGGCGCCGCCACCGCCCATTCGGCGTCGTCGAGCCGCGCCCGCACCTCGTCCGCGGTCCACACGTAGAAACGGCCCTCCTCGCCCTCGCTGTCGGCGTCGAGGCTCGAGTAGAGCGCGCCATCCGGCGCGCGCATCTCGCGCGCCATCCACGCCGCGATGTCGTCGGCGACGCCGGCCAGCGCGAGGTCGCCCACCCGCGCCGCGTAGCGCGCGTAGAGTCCCACGAGCAGCGCGTTGTCGCAGAGCATCTTCTCGAAATGCGGGATCGACCACTCGGCATCGACGCTGTAGCGGCAGAAGCCGCCGCCCAGCTGGTCGTGGATGCCGCCCGCCGCCATTCGCGCCAGCGTGAGCTGCAGCATGTTGCGCGCCTCGGCGTCGCCGGTCTCGACGAAGCGGTCGAGCACGAGCTCGAACTCCGGCGCATGCGGGAACTTGGGCGCGCCGCCGAAGCCGCCGTGCACCGGGTCGAAGTTGTGCGCATAGCGCTGGAACGCGGCCTCGCGCGCGGCGGCCGGCGGCGCCTGCCGCGCCTGCGGCTCGAGCTTCTGCATCCACTCGCGCAGCCGCTCGTTTTGCGCGCCGATCGCGTCGCCCTGCTCGCGCCATGCCTGTGCGACGCGGCCGAGGAGGTCGAGGAAGCCCGGACGCCCATACGCCGAATGCCGCGGGAAATACGTGCCGCCGAAGAACGGCGTACCGTCGGGCGCGAGGAAAAGCGTCAGCGGCCAGCCGCCGGTCTGGCGCGTCAGCAGCGAATGCGCGCGCTGGTAGATCTGGTCGAGGTCGGGCCGCTCCTCGCGGTCGACCTTGATGTTGACGAAGCTCGCGTTCATCGCGCGCGCCACGTCCACGTCCTCGAACGACTCGTGCTCCATCACGTGGCACCAGTGGCAGGCGGCGTAGCCGATCGACAGCAGGATCGGCTTCTGCTCGCGCCGCGCCTCGGCGAGCGCCGCGTCGTCCCACGGCTGCCAATGCACGGGATTCGTCGCGTGTTGCTGCAGGTAGGGGCTGGCGGTGGCGGCGAGGCGGTTCGACATGGCGATCGGATGAGCGAAGCGGGTCGCGACACGGCGCGCGCCGACGCGGGCGTTGCAAAGCGTCGAGGATACCCGACGACTCGTCATTCCCGCGAAGGCGGGAATCCAGCCGTGGCAGTCACTTGGGCGCTACGACTGGATCCCCGCCTTCGCGGGGATGACGGCCTGACGTCGCGGTGACGGCACGTTCCGTCAGCGCGTTTCCTCGAACGCGACGCGCTCGAAATCGGCGCCGCGCTGCACGAGGCGCAGGAGCTTGAGGTTGCGCTCCGGGCCCGCGTCCATCGAGCGCAGAAGGCGCCCGGGGCTGAACGTGCGCGGGGGCACGATCGCGCTGGCCTTCTCCTCGGGCGTCTCGGACAGCAGGATCACCGGCATCGGCGGATCCTCGGAGAACGCATGCGACAGCGGCCGTACCGCCATCGTGCGCGGGTTGCCCTGCCACAGCGCGAGCGACAACGCGAGATGCTCGTTGGCGCCGAGCGCGACGCGCGTCACGTAGCCCAGGCGCGTGCGCTCGCCGTCGTTGACCGCGCACAGCGCGTCGAGGAACCAGCGGTGCCGGCCGCGCGCATCGCGCGAGATTTCCGCCGCCGACCATTCGTAGCGGCCGGTCCACGGCTCCCAGGGCCACGTGCGCTCGGCCTCTTCCTTGTTGCGGTCGTAGTCGGTGAGCGCGCCGAGCGTCTGCAGGTGCTGCGTGCCCTGGTACGACGTCCGGCCCAGCGGATCCTGGCGGTCGAACGTGCGGCCGCCGACGCGGAAATACGCGGCAGGCACGCCGCCGCCGCACAGCGTGATGCGCGCCGGCGGCGCCGGCGCCTTCTCCGGCGCGCGCTGGTACCAGTGGAGATCGAGGTGCGTGAGCAGCGCGACGCATTGCTCGACCGACACGTCGTGACCGAGCTGCAGCTCGGCGGGATTGGCGCCGGTGGACAGGCGCTTCAGGCGCCCGCGCACGCTCATCGCGAGCTTGCCCGGGTAGCAGAAGCGCAGCGATGCCGCCGGTTCCGCCGGCGTCGCGGCGACGAGCGACGCGCCCGACGCGCTGTCCAGGTCGACGACGATCACCGGGCCCTCGGTCTCGCGCTCCTGGTCGTACGGGAACACCTTGCGCGCCCACTGCGCGAGCCAGCGGTCGGCGAGCTCGATCTGCCGCACCGACATCGAGAACGGGTCGGCGAGCCCCATCAGGAGCGCGTGCATGTACATCGAGTAGCACGACGTGCCCACCGCATGCGGATTGAGGTCGTCGGACACGGCGGTGACCGTGCAGTCGAGGATCTCGGCGAGGCGGTAGTACGCGTGGAGCTCCTGCCAGAACGACGGCGGCGGCACGCGGCGCGCGAGCCCGTGCACGACGAGGAGCTGCTTGCCGACGTGCAGGCCGCGCTGCAGGATCTTGGCCTTGACGCCGGCGAGCTCGGGATCGCCCTCGAGCAGCGGTTTCAAGCACGCCGAGTACTGCTCCCAGAGCGCGCTCCACAGCGTGAGCGCCTCGTCCGCGGCCTCGAGCTCGCGGTCGACCGCGGGCACGGGCTTGCCCGCGTAGCGGCGCGCGAGCTCGGTGTGCAGGTGCATCGCCTGCTCGCGCATCAGCTCCGCGATCGTCGCGCGCTCGCGCGGCGAGAAGTCGGCGGCGCTCACCGCGCCGAGCTGGCCGATGACCTGCTCGTAGACCTGCGCGACGTTGAGGAACGGCAGCGTCTTGGCCCAGCGCAGCGCGCTGTCGGGATCGCTGAAGGCGAGCGGCGGCCGCGATTTCGGGGCGGTCGCGGCAGCTGCGTTGCGGAGGTCCGTGTTCATCGATCGCACTGTGGCCGACAGCGTGTCCTGCGGCACCTCGCGAGGGCCACTCGATTGCGCAGCTTATAGCACAGCGGCCGCGTCGGCCGTTGCCCGGGGCGCCACGTGGCGGCGCTGAACCGACAAGTGAATATTCGACAGCCGCGGGTCGAGTTTTCGCTGCCGCGCGCGACGCGGCGCCCCTATGCTGCGAGTGGTGCGATCGGCGTGCCGGCAGAGGCTGCGCATCCGATCGCGAGGCTTGCCTCCGCCCGCGGCGCGCTCAAGGGTTCCGGGGAACGCGAATCTTCCTGGCGTCGCGGGATTTTTTTGCCCGCCGGGCCGGCAACGGCCGCTACACCAGCACGCGCTCGATGCCGCCGTTGTTCGCGCGCGCGACGAAGTCCGCCATCCAGTTCGCGCCGAGCACGTGGCGCGCGATCTCGACGACGATGTAGTCGGCGGTCGTGCCGGCATCATCGTCGAAGCGCGACAGGCCCTGCAGGCACGACGGGCACGATGTCAGCACCTTGACCTTCGTGTGCGCATCGCCCGCGCGCAGCGCCGCAGCGCCCTTGCGCATCTCTTCTTCCTTGCGGAACCGGACCTGCGTCGCGATGTCGGGTCGCGTCACCGCCAGCGTGCCGGACTCGCCGCAGCAGCGCTCGTTCGCCGCCACCGGCGTACCCATCAGCGTGTTGACCACGGTGAGCGGCGCGTACGTCTTCATCGGCGTGTGGCAGGGGTCGTGGTACATGTAGCGCACGCCCTCGACGCCTTCGAGCTTGACGCCCTTCTCGAGCAGGTATTCGTGGATGTCGAGGAGGCGCGAGCCCGGGAAGATCCGGTCGAACTCGTATTTCTGCAGCTGGTCCATGCACGTGCCGCAGGACACGATCACCGTCTTGATGTCGAGGTAGTTGAGCGTGTTGGCGACGCGGTGGAACAGCACGCGGTTCGACGTCGTGATCGCCTGCCCCTTGTCGTGGTTGCCCGCCGACGTCTGCGGGTAGCCGCAGCACAGATATCCCGGCGGCAGCACCGTCAGCGCGCCGACGTGATGCAGCATCGCCTGCGTCGCGAGCCCCACCTGCGAGAACAGCCGCTCGGATCCGCAACCCGGGAAATAGAACACCGCGTCGGAATCGTCGTCGATCTTCGCGGCGTCGCGGATGATCGGCACGATCGTGTCGTCCTCGATGTCGAGGAGCGCGCGCGCCGTGCGCTTCGGCAACCCGCCGGGCATCGGCTTGTTGACGAAGTGGATCACCTGCGCCTTAACCGACGGCGTGCCGGTGGTCGCCGGCGGATGCGCGACCTGCCGGCGCACGAGTCCGGTGCGGCGCGCGATCGCGCTCGCGGCGCGCTGCGCGCGGTAGCCGATGTCGATCATCAGCGTCTTCAAGAGCTTGATCGTCGCCGGATCGGTCGCGGTGAGATACGCCATCGCAAGGCGCGTGCCCATGCTCGAGCGGTGCTTGCCCTGCCTTCGCAGCAGGTTGCGCATCGCGATCGACACGTCGCCGAAGTCGATGTCGACCGGGCACGGGTTCTTGCACTTGTGGCAGACGGTGCAATGGTCGGCGACGTCGGCGAACTCGTCGAAATGCCGCAGGCTCACGCCGCGGCGCGTCTGCTCCTCGTAGAGGAACGCCTCGGTCAGCAGCGAGGTGGCGAGGATCTTGTTGCGCGGCGAATAGAGGAGGTTGGCGCGCGGCACGTGGGTCGCGCACACCGGCTTGCACTTGCCGCAGCGCAGGCAATCCTTGATCGAGTCGGCGATCTCGCCGATCGCGCTCTGCTCGAGGATCAGGCTCTCGTGGCCGATCAGCGAGAAGCTCGGCGTGTAGGCGTTGGTGAGGTCGGCGGGCAGCGCGTCCTGGCGCAGCAGCTTGCCCTGGTTGAAGCGGCCGTGCGGGTCGACCCTGTGCTTGTACGCGGCGAATGGCGCGAGCTCGTCGTCGGTCAGGTACTCGAGCTTGGTGATGCCGATGCCGTGCTCGCCCGAGATGACGCCGCCCAGCGCGCGCGCCAGCGCCATGATCCTCGCCACCGCCGCGTTCGCCGCGCTGAGCATCGCATAGTCGTCGGAATTGACGGGGATGTTGGTGTGCACGTTGCCGTCGCCGGCATGCATGTGCAGCGCCACGAACACGCGGCTTCTCAGCACGCGCGCGTGGGCGCGGTCGATCGCAGCGCGCACCGGCTCGAAGCCCGCGCCGTCGAAGATCTCGGCCAGCGGCGCGCGCAGCTCGGCCTTCCACGACACGACGAGCGAATGGTCCTGCAGCGCGGCGAACGTCTCGTCGAGCCGAGTCAGCAGACCCTGCCAGCGCGCCGACACGTTCTCGGCCAGCGTGCGCGCCTCTTCCCTGCTGGCCGCGATCGTCTCGTCGCCGGGCCGCTTCTCCGCGTCGACGTCGAGGAGCCGCGCGAAATCGGGCGACGCGAAGAGCGCCTGGAGCGCCGTGACGAGCGCGAGCTTGTTGCGGATCGACAGCTCGATGTTGATGCGCTCGACCCCGTCCGTGTAGTCGCCGAGGCGGTCGAGCGGGATCACCACGTCCTCGTTGATCTTGAAGGCGTTGGTGTGGCGTGCGATCGCCGCAGTGCGCGCGCGGTCGAGCCAGAACGTGCGGCGCGCCTCCGCCGACACGGCGACGAAGCCCTCGGCGCCGCGCGCGTTGGCGATGCGGATCACCTCGGACGCGGCGCGTGCGACGCCGTCGTCGGTCTCGCCGACGATGTCGCCGATCAGCACCATCTTCGGCCGTCCGTGGCGCTTGGCCTTGGTCGCGTAGCCGACCGCCTTCACATAGCGCTCGTCGAGATGCTCGAGCCCCGCGAGGATCGCGCCGTGCGGACGCGCATCGAGGTGCGACTTGATCTCGACGATCGCCGGCGTCGACGCGCGCGCCGTGCCGAAGAACTCGAGGCATACGGTGCGGATCGCCGGCGGCATCCGGTGCAGCACGAAGCGCGCGCCGACGATGATGCCGTCGCAGCCCTCCTTCTGCACGCCGGGAAGGCCCGCGAGGAACTTGTCCGTGACGTCCTTGCCGAGGCCAACCTTGCGGAAACCGCCGCCGGGGATCGTCAGCGTTTCCTGCCGCAGCACGCGCGCGTCGTCGGCGCTGCGCCAGGTGAGCGCGAACGTCGCCTGCGCGGCGTCATGGATCCGCCCGAGGTTGTGATCGACGCGCTCGATGTCGAGCCATTGCGCGTCCGGCGTCACCATCCGCCACGACACGAGGTTGTCGAGCGCGGTGCCCCACAGCACGGCCTTCTTGCCGCCGGCGTTCATCGCCACGTTGCCGCCGATGCACGAGGCGTCGGCCGACGTCGGGTCGACGGCGAACACGAGCCCTTCCCGCTCGGCGGCGTCCATCACGCGCCGGGTGACCACGCCCGCGCCCGCATCGATCGTCGCCACCGGCTCTGAATGGCCGGCGAGCATGACGCGCTCGACCGGCGACAGCTGCTCGAGCTTCTCGGTATTGATGACCGCGCAACGCGGCGTAAGCGGGATCGCGCCGCCGGTGTAGCCGGTGCCGCCGCCACGCGGGATGATCGAAAGGCCGAGCTCGATGCAGCCTTCCACGAGCGCGCGCACCTCGTCGGCACTGTCCGGCGTGAGCACGACGAACGGGTATTCGATCCGCCAGTCGGTGGCGTCGGTGACATGCGACACGCGCGCGAGGCCGTCGAACGAAATGTTCTGGCGATGCGTGTGCCGCGACAGCACGCGCACCGTGCGCCGGCGCAGGTCGCGCGTGTCCACGAAGCCGCGCGCGAAGCGCTCGACGGCGTCGCTCGCCGCGGCGACGAGCCGCGCGACCTTGGCGTCGCGCGCAGGCTCGACATCGGCGGCCGCCTCGGCGCGGCGCTTGTCGATCTCGCGCAGGCGGTGGCGCAGAGCGTCGACGAGGAGCTTCTGCCGCCGCGGGTTGTCGAGGAGGTCGTCCTGCAGGTACGGATTGCGCTCGACGACCCAGATGTCGCCCAGCACCTCGAAGAGCATCCGCGCCGAGCGTCCGGTGCGCCGCTCCGCGCGCAGCTCCTCGAGCAACCGCCACATCGGTGCGCCCAACAGGCGGATGACGATCTCGCGATCCGAGAACGACGTGTAGTTGTACGGGATCTCGCGCAGCCGCGGGGCATCGTCGGCTCGCGTCGCGAGCTCGTCCAACAGCGCATTGTCGGAGGCGTTCATCGTCGAATCGATCATACCGCAGCGCAGCATCCGAGCCCGCACCCGCAGGTATACACTGCGCCGGCACGTGGGGGGAGCCGCGCGCGACGGGGCAGTCGTCACGCACGCGCTGCGGCGGGAGCGGCCCATGGACGACTTCGCGGATTGGCTGGCACGGCATGGCCTGCAGCAGTACGCGCCGGTCTTCGCCGCGAACGACATCGATCGCTCGCTCGTCGGCGAGCTCTCTGATGGCGACCTCGAGAAGCTCGGGCTCACGCTCGGCCACCGTCGCAAGCTCCTGCTCGCGCTCAAGTCCGACGGGGCGCGCGCCGAACAGCCCGCGCCCGCGGCAGGCACGGCCGCGTCGCAGCCGGCGGCACACGACGCCGAGCGGCGCCAGGTCACCGTCCTCTTCTGCGACCTCGTCGGCTCGACGACGATCGGGCGCGCGCTCGATCCCGAGGACCTGAGCGACTACATCGGCCGATTCCGCGAGGCGGCGTCGGCATCGATCGCCCGCTACGACGGCTTCGTCGCCAAGTTCATGGGCGACGGCGTGCTGGCGTACTTCGGTTACCCGCACGCGAGCGAGGACTCGGCCGAGCACGCGGTGCGGGCGGCGATCGCGCTGCGTGACGCGATGGCCGGCATCCCGACGCCGGGCGGCGCGCCGTCGCGCACGCGCACCGGCATCGCCACCGGCATGGTCGTCGTCGGCGACATCGTGGGCAGTGGCGCCGCACGCGAGCATTCGATCGCCGGCGACACGCCAAATCTCGCCGCGCGGCTGCAATCCGAGGCGGACGCCGACGCGATCCTGATCAGCCTCGCGACCGCGCGCCTGCTGGCGCACCGCTTCGACCTCGCCGACTTGGGCTCGCGCGCGCTCAAGGGATTCGACGCGCCGGTGCGCGTGTTCAAGGTGCAGTGCGAGGCCTCCGCCGAGAGCCGCTTCGCGGCATCGCGGCCGTCGCCGATTGGCGCGGTCATCGGCCGCGAGGTCGAGCTCGCCGTCCTGCAGGCACGCTGGCAGCGGGCGGTGGCGCGCGAAGGGCAGGCGGTCATCGTCACCGGCGAGGCGGGGATGGGCAAGTCGCGGCTCGTCGATGCGCTGGTGCGTTCCATTCCCGACGCCGAGCGCAATCGTGTCACGCTGCAATGCTCGCCGTATCACGTCAACAGCGCGCTCTACCCGGTGATCCGCCATCTCGAGCGCGCCGCCGGCTTCGCGCCGGACGACGGCGCCGACGCGCGCCTCGACAAGCTCGAGGCGATGCTCGCGCACTCGAAAGGCGCGACCGATCCGACGTCGATCGCGCTCCTCGCCGATCTCCTCGCGCTGCCGGCGGCGCGCTACCCGGCACCCGACCTCCTGCCCTTCCAGCGCAAGTCGGCGACGCTCGCCGTGCTGGTCGACGTGCTGAAGCGCCTCGCCGAGAACGCCCCGGTGCTGCTGCTCCTCGAGGATGCGCACTGGATCGATCCGTCGACCCGCGACCTCCTAACGAAGCTGATCGAGTCGATCGCGGGAGCGCCGGTGATGGTCGTCGTCACCGCGCGGCCCGAGCCGGCCATTGCGTGGCCGTCGCGCGACAACGTCGGCGCGCTCGTCGTCGATCGCCTCGACGGCGCGCAATGCCGGCAGCTCGTCGCCGAGATCGCCGGGCGCGACCGGCTGCCGCGCGCGCTCGTCGACGACATCGTCGCCAAGGCCGACGGCGTGCCGCTGTACGCCGAGGAGCTCGCCAAGTCGGTGGTCGAGGCGATGCAGGAATACGTGAGCGTCCCGGAGACGCTGCGCGATTCGCTGATGGCGCGACTCGACCGCCTGGGTGGCGCGAAGGACACGGCGCAGATCGCCGCGGTGATCGGCCAGCAGTTCTCGTATGTCCTTCTCGCCAGTGTCTCGGGCACGCCGGCCGACACGCTCGCCATGCACATGGAGAGCCTCGTCGATGCGGGCATCGCGGTCCGCGAGGGCGCCGGCGTGGCGCTCGCCTACCGCTTCCGGCATGCGCTGTTGCGCGACGTCGCCTACGAGAGCCTCTTGCGCACGCGCCGCCACGCGCTGCACGGCCTCATCGCGCACACGCTGCTATCGTCGTTCCCGGCGATCGCCGAGGCGGAGCCCGAGCTCCTCGCGCAGCATTTCGCGCACGCGGGCGATGCGGCGATGGCATCGGTCTACAGCGAGCGCGCCGGCGACCGCTCGGCGGCGCGCGCGTCGATGGCCGAAGCGGCGACGCATTACCATGCCGCGCTGGCGCAGGCGGCGAAGGCGGAGGCGGCCGAGGCGCGCACCGCGCGCGAGCTCGCACTGTCGCTGAAGCTCGGTCCCGTACTCGCCAACCTGCGCGGCGTGCAGCATGCCGACGTCGCCGCGGTCTATGACCGCGCGCAGGCGCTCGCCACCGCGCTCGACGACGCCGCGGCGCTGTTCAAGTCGACGTGGGGCCAGTGGTACACCGTGCTCGTCGGTCGCCGGCTCGATCTCGCGCGCGACCGCGCCGACGCGCTGATCGAGCTCGCCGCCAGGACCGGCGACGATGACCTCGCGCTGGAGAGCATCCACTGCCGCTGGTCGACGGCGATGTTCCGCGGCGAATTCGCGATGGCGCGCGCGCTGTCCGACGAAGGCGCAGGCCGCTACGATCGCGCGAGGCACGCGTGGATGGGCCCCGTATTCGGCGGCCACGACCCCGGGGTCTGCGCGTATTGCGTCGCAGCGGTCGCCTGCACCGCCACCGGTCGCCAGGGCGCGGCGCTCGACCGCGCGACCCGGGGATTCGAGCTCGCCGAGGCGTTGCGCCACCCGCCGTCGCTCGGCCACGCGATGGCGAACGTCCTCGCCTGTCACCAGCAATCCGGCGATCATCGCGGCGCGCTCGAGCTGTCGCGAAGGCTCCTCGAGCTCGCCGAGCGCTATACGATGGCGCCTCATCGCGCGCAGGCGACGATGGTCGAGAGCTGGGCGCGCGTCGCCGGCGGCGACGTCGATGGCGGCCTCGCGGCGATGGAAGCCGAGTATCCGCGCGCCACCGCCGTCGGACCGATGTTCCGCTACTACGCGATGCTGCTGGGGGACGCGCGGCTCCGCGCGGGCCGGGCGGCCGATGCGGCGACGCTGTTGCGCACCGCCATCGACACGGTCAGCGAGCCGGGCGTAGGCATGTACGTGCCCGAGCTCCATCGCCTGCTCGCCGCGGCGACCGCGCAGGCGACCGGCGATCTCGACGCCAGCGCCGCGTCGCTGCGCACCGCGCTCGACATCGCGCGCCAGCAGGGCGCGATGCTGCATGCGCTGCGCGCCGCGATCGACCTCGCGCGGCTCGACGATCCAGCGCTGCGCGACGAGGGCCGCACGCGGCTGCGCGCGCTGTGCGACGCGGCGGGCGACGACGTCGATGTGGCCGAGCGGAAGGTGGCAGAAGGGTTATTGGCAACCCTCTCGGTGTAAGCGCTTACCCCGCTGGAAACGCACGGTATCCGATCGCCTCGCCTGCATGCGCGTCGCTGATCGCCGCGCTCCCCTCGAGGTCGGCGACGGTGCGCGCGACGCGCAGCACGCGGTGATAGGCGCGCGCCGACAGCATCCGCTCGGTCATCGCCTTGGCGATCAGCAGCGCGGCGGCGCGGCCCGGCACGCAATGGCGCGCGACGCCGGCGACATCGAGTCGCGCATTGATCTCGCCCTGCCGCTCGCGCTGACGCTGCCGGGCCGCGGCGACGCGCGCGGCGACTGCGACGCTGGGCTCGCCGTCGGCGACCGGCGTTGCCGCGACGTCGAGCGCCTGCGCGGCGACCGCCGGCACGTCGATCGTCATGTCGATCCGATCGAGCAGCGGACCGGACACGCGGGCCCGGTACCCGCTGATGCGCTCGGGCGCACAGCGGCACGCGATGCGGGCATGTCCGAGCCACCCGCACGGGCAGGGATTCATCGCCGCAACGAGCTGGAAGCGCGCGGGAAAGCTCGCCTGCCGCGCCGCCCTCGAGACGTTGACGACGCCGGTCTCGAGCGGCTCGCGCAGCACCTCGAGCACGCGCCGGTCCCACTCGGGCAGCTCGTCGAGGAACAAGACGCCGTTGTGCGCGAGCGAGATCTCGCCGGGGCGCGGGTCGCAGCCGCCGCCGACCAGCGCGACGCCGCTCGCCGTGTGGTGCGGCGCGCGATACGGCGGAGTCCGCCAGCGGCGCGCGTCGAAGCGCCCGGCGAGCGACAGGATCGCCGAGGTCTCGAGCGCGGCCTCCTCGTCGAGTGGCGGCAGCAAGCCCGGCAGACGCTGCGCGAGCATCGACTTGCCGGAGCCCGGCGGGCCGCTCATCAGCAGCGAATGCCCGCCGGCGGCGGCGATCTCCAACGCGCGCTTGGCGCCGGCCTGGCCGCGCACGTCGGCGAGATCGGGCAGGTGCATCGACGTCGCCATCGCCTCCTGGCGCGCGCGTGCTTCGTCCGGCAGCACGTGCGCCAGCGCCGCGTCGCCGCGCAAATGCGCGCACACCGATTGCAGCGAATCGGCGGCATACACGCGCGCATCGGCCACCCACGACGCTTCCTCGGCGCTCGCCGCCGGCAGCACGAACGCGCGCGCATCGCGCCGCGCCGACACGACCATCGCGAGCGCGCCGCGCACCGCGCGCAATCGCCCGTCGAGCGCGAGCTCGCCGGCGAACTCGTAGCCGCCGAGGCCGTCGACCGGCAGCTGCCCGGTTGCCGCCAGCACACCGAGCGCGATGGGCAGGTCGAAGCGCCCCGACGACTTGGGCAGGTCGGCAGGGGCGAGGCTCACGGTGATCCGGCGCGCCGGGAAGTCGCACTGCGCGTTCTGCAGCGCGGCACGCACGCGGTCGCGCGCCTCGCGCACCTCGGTGTCGGGCAGCCCGACGATGTTGAACGCGGGCAGGCCGTTGGCAAGGTGCACCTCGACGCTGACGGGCGGCGCGTCGAGCCCGCGCAATGCGCGCGACTGGATGACGGCGACGGCCATCGCCGGCGACCTTCGGGAGAACTGGTTGGCGATCGAGTGTAGCGACCGGGCAAGGTGCACGCCCTCGACCGAACGGCCGACGCGCCGCCCCGCGCGGGTGCACGCCAAGCCTGCATCCCGCGTGCCCTGCGGCGAGCGGTTATGATCGGTGATTCGTCAGGCGCGGCATCGATGATCACCGATCCCTTAACGCCGACGGCTCACGAAGCGGCCGCCGAGCAGCCCGCAGCGGGCGCGGCGCCCACGATCCCGGTGCCGCCCGCCGATCGCGTGCGGCCGTACGTGCCGCGAATCGAGCAACAGCACCTGCTCGACCATCCGGACGAGCCCGCGTGGACGTCACGGGGCACCGCGGTGTTCTGCGACATCGCCGGCTTCACCCAGCTTTCCGAGCAGCTCGCGCGCAAGGGCCGTGAAGGCGCCGAGCAGATCACCGACATCATCCGCGCCTCGTTCGAGGAGGTGCTGTCGATCGCCTACCGCGACGGCGGCGGCCTCCTCAAGTTCGGCGGCGACGCGCTGCTCGTCTGGTTCCACGGCGAAGGCCATGTCGAGCGCGCGTGCCGCGCGGCCGCGCGGATGGTTGGCAAGCTCGACGAGGTGGGCCGCATCGACCTGCGCGATGCGAGCGTCACGCTGCAGATGTCGGTGGGCGTGCATTCCGGCCTCTTTCACTTCTTCGCCGTCGGCGCGACGCACATCGAGCTCCTGCCGGTCGGCCCGGGTTGGAGCCGGGTCGCCGCGATGGAGCACGTCGCCGCGGGCGGGGAGATCGTCGTCAGCGCGGACACCGCGGCCGCGTTGCCGCCGGAATGCGTCGGCGCGGCGAAGGGTGAGGGCTTGCTGCTCGCGCTTTCACCGCCGGGGGAAAGCCCCGTGCTCGCGCTGACGGACCCGCCACCGGTGGCGCCCGAGCTCCTCGCGCGCTGCCTGTCGCCGCCGATCCGCGCGCATGTGCTCGCCGGCGGCGGCATGCCCGAGCACCGGCCCGTCACGATCGCGTTCATCCGCTTCGAGGGCAGCGACGCGCTGATCGACACGCAGGGCGAGGCGTCGGCCGCGCAGGCGCTGCACGCGATCGTGACGACGGTGTCGGCGGCCGCCGAGGAGCACGGCGTGTCGCTGCTCGGCTCCGACGTCGACATCGACGGCGGCAAGCTGATCCTCACCGGCGGCGCGCCGCGCGTGTCGGGCGACGACGAGGAGCGGATGCTGCTCGCGCTACGCCGGATCGCGTCGGCCGCGCTGCCGTTGGCGCTGCGCATCGGTGTCAACCGCGGCGCGGTGTTCGCGGGCGACATCGGCACCGACTATCGCCGCACGTACACCGTGATGGGCGACGCGGTGAATCTCGCCGCGCGGCTGATGGCGAAGGCGCGCCCGGGTGAGGTGCTCGCGACGAGCGACGTGCTCGCGCGCTCGAAGTCGACGTTCGAGACCACCGAGCTCGAGCCGTTCGCGGTGAAAGGCAAGGCCGAGCCGATCGTCGCCTGGTCGGTCGGCGCGGCGAAGAGCTCGCGCTCGCGGCAGCAGGACGAGCAGCGGCTGCCCGTCACGGGCCGCAATGTCGAGCTCGGCGTGATCCGCAAGGCGTTCACGAGTGCGCGCTCGGGCGAGGGCCGCGTGGTCGTCGTCGCGGGCGAGGCGGGCCTCGGCAAGACGCGCCTGCTCGAGGCGCTGCGCGATGCCGCGCAAGGCTTCCGCAAGCTCCATGCGGCGTGCGAGGCGTACACGGCCACCACGCCCTACGCGCTGTGGAAGGACCTTCTGCGCGAGTCGATGGGATTCGGCCGCGACGACCCGGAGGAGGCGATCGTCGAGCTGCTGCGCGTGCAGGTCGGCAAGATCACGCCCGAGCTCGCGCCGATGTTCCCGCTGATCGCGATCGCGTTCGGGCTCGAGGTGCCGTCGACACCCGACGTCGACCTGCTCGCCGAGCAGAACCGGCGCACGCGACTTCACGAAAGCGTCTTCGCGTTCATCTCGGCCGCGAACACCGTGCCCGCGCTCATCGAGATCGAGAACGCGCATTTCATGGACGAGGCGTCGGCGGACCTCCTCGCATTCGTCGCGGCCAGCGTCGGCGCGCGGCCGTGGCTGTTCGCGGTCGCGCGTCGCCCGGGTGAGGGCGGCTTCGTGGCGCCCGATGCACCGACCGTCGTGCGCGTCGACCTCCATCCGCTCGCCGCCGCCGACGCGCTGCGGCTTGCGCAAGTCGCGACCAAGGACAACCCGCTGCCGCCGCACGTACTGTCGCTCGTCGCGACGCGGTCGAACGGCAATCCGCAGTTCCTGCGCGACCTCCTGCGCACGGCGATCGCATCGGGCGGCGCCGCGAACCTGCCGGACTCGGCGGAAGCGGCGGCGATGGCGCAGATCGACGCGCTGTCGCGCGACGATCGCGCGCTGGTGCGCCGCGCGTCGGTGTTCGGCCTCACCTTCCATCCGCGCATGATCGAGTGGCTCGCGGTCGACGACGAGTTCACGCCGCCCGACGCGGCCGCATGGGACCGGCTCGCGGGGATCTTCGAGCAGGAGCCGGACGGCTACATGCGCTTCTCGCGCTCGCTGCTGCGCGACGCCGCGTACGAAGGCCTGCCGTTCAGGCTGCGGCGGCAACTGCATGGCGAGGTGGCGCGGCGGCTCGAGGCGGACAGCGACGTGCCCGAAGAGCATGCGGGCATCCTCGCGCTGCATTTCCTGGAGGCCGCGCGCTATCCCGAAGCCTGGAAGTACGCGGGCATCGCGGCACGTCGCGCCGAGGCGTCGTTCGCGTACATCGAGGCCGCGAACTTCTACACGCGTGCGGTGAAGGCCGGCCGCGAGATTGCCGACCTGCCGAGCGCCGAGCTCGCGGCAACGCAGGAAGCACTCGGTGACGCGTGGTATCGGGGCGCGCAATTCCGCCATGCGTCGACGGCGTTCGAGGCGGCGCGCGTGCTGGTCGACAAGGACTCGCGCCGCGACGCCGAGCTCCTCCTCAAGCTTTCGCACGTCGAGGCCAAGCTCGGCCGGCTCGACGAGGCGCTCAAGTGGACCGAACAGGCTCGCGCCACGCTGCACGCCGTCGAAGGCGACGAGGCGGCGCGCCAGATGGCGCGCGCCGGTGCATGGTACGCGATGCTGCTGCAGTTCGCCGGCCGCGGCGGCGACGCGCTCGAGTGGGCGGAGCGGACGGTCGGCGAGGCGCAGCAGGCGGGCGAGTCGGAAGCGCTCGCCGACGCGTACTTCGTCATGGGCTGGTCGCACGGCGAGCTCGGCAAGGAAGGCGGCATCGAGCTGATGCAGCGCTCGCTCGCCGCGTTCGAAGCCTCCGGCAATCGCACCCGGCAGGCGGATATCCGCCTCAGCATCGGCGCGATGTGCCATTGGTCCGGACGCTGGGACGACGCGCTTGCGTACCTCGAGCAGGCCCGCGAGGACTCGACCCGCCTCGGCGACCCGGTCGGCGCCGCGCTCGCGCGGATGAACGTCGCCGAGATCCTCGCCGAGCGCGGCGAGTGGAGCGAGGCGGAACGTGCGCTGGTCGACGTGCTGCCGCAGTGGAAGGCGTCCCAGTTTCGCTACTACCTTGCCGGATGCTTGTTCTTCCTCGGCCGCGTGCGCATGCGCACCGGTCGCCTCGATGAAGCGATGGCCCTGCTGAACGAGGCGAAGGCGAGCTTCGTGGAAGTCGGCGCGGACGAGGAAGTGCCACCGATCGAGGCGCGCATCGCCGAATGCCATGTGGCGAAAGGCGAGCCCGATGCGGCGCTCGCGCTCACGCAGGCGCTGATCGATCGCGCCGGCGATTCGTCCGGCGTCACGCGCGTTCTGGCGATCGTCCACCGCGTGCGTGCCCATGCGCTGATGCTGCAGGGCGACCTGTGGGGCGCGCGCGACGCGCTCGAGGCGAGCATCGCCGCCGCGCGCGAGCGCCAAAGCGATTTCGAAGCGGCGCTGTCGATGCTGTCGATGTGCGCGATCGACCGCGCCGAAGGCGTCGAGCCCGCGCAGGAAATGGTCGACGAGACGCGCGCCACGCTCGCGCGGCTCAAGGTGCGAGCGGTGCCGCCGGTCCCCGCCTTGCCGGCCTAGTTGCGGACCTGCGCGCACAAAAAAGAGCGGCCCCGCGGGGCCGCTCTTCGTTGCTGCGGGGAACGCCGTTACGGCATCCGCACGTAGCTGTCGGACTCGTCGATGAACTTGTCCCAGTACTGGATCAGCACGTTGCCCGATCCGTCGAGACCCACCGACGTCTGGCCCTGCTGCCCGACGCAGATCTTCGCCTTGAGGCCCCACTGGTACTGGGTGCGCCCATTCGCGTATGCCGTCGCGAACGGCCCGTCCGTCGGCGCCCCTGTGGTGACGGCGCGATCGTCGGGAATCGTCGGCAGCAGTGCCTGGAGCTGCGCCGGCGTCAGCGAATCGAACCCGCCGCTGGCCGAGCCGTCGTCCGTGCACATCAGCGCCGGCACATAGTCGTCGGTGTTCACCACTGGCGGCGCCGGCGTGCCCCACGAGACCTGCGGGCGGTGGCCGCCGAAGCCCTGCGTCGGGCCGCTCGGGTCGATCGGCACCGCGTTCCACAGGATCACGTACTTGAACGTGGCCGAGCTCTGCGGCGGCGTCGTGCCGGTCTTGTCGTAGGTGAAGCTCGCGGTGTTGTCGGGGTTGACGAGGAACGTGAAGTTCACCGGCACGCACGGCGTTTGCGTCGGATCGACGTTCTGGCCGCGGCGCAGGCCCCACAGCCCGCCGATCGTCGACGTGCCGACGTACGCGGAATCGTTGTCGGGGTCCATCGACGGGTCGTTGGCATTCCCCGGGCCGCTCCAGTACTGGGCGCAGTTGAGGATGCCGGTCACGTTGAGGTTGCTGATCTTCGCGGAGCCGTAGCCTGACGAGGCGACCGTGACGTCGCAAGTGCCGCCCGGCGGGATGTTGGGAATCGTGACCGGGATCGTCGCGACCGTGTTGCCCGCCGAGAATGCCGGCGACCCGAAGGTGGCGCCGCAGGTCGACGTGTTGGTGAACGTGATCGGCGCGCCCGGCGTGACGTTGACGGTCACGTTGAACGGTGAACCCGCCGTCACGGAAGTCGGCGGCGACGCGATGCTGAGCCCCTTGAGCGCAAAAGTGGCGGCGATCGTGTGGTTCGCGACGACGTTGGTGAACGTGTAGCTGCCGATCGCGCCCTGCGACACGTTGTCCACCGTGACGTCGGTGACGTACGAGGCGGGGTCGGTCGAGGTCGTCGGCGTGATCGTGTAGGCCTGGCTGCCCCCGCTCGGGACGTTGGTGGTGCCCGGCGGTGCGATCGACCCGCCCGCATTGGCGGTGGCGTTGATCGTGTAGCAGGTCGGCGCGACCGTCGTCTGCGGGAGCGACGACGAAGGCGTGAACTTGTTGCCGTTGCCGACGGTCGAGCCCGTCCAGGGCACCGCCGACCACGTTCCCGGCGTGCCTGCCGATCCGCAGGTGCCCGTCGCCGTGACGCCGGTGATCGTGACGGTCATCTGCTCGCTCGGCGAGCCGACCGGCACGTTGATGTCCTCGACCTTGACGCCGCCGGCGATGAAGCTCGCCGTGCCGCGGCTCGCCGTCACCGTCGCGCCCGAAACGAACGCGTAGCCGCCGCTCGTGGGAAGCGACAGCGTCAACGCGTTGAACGTCGAATTGCTCGTCGCCGTGAACGTGAATACGAACGACGTCGTTCCGTTGCCCGACGTCGGGCTTACCGTCAACGAAAACGTCTTGTTGGCTGCGAATGCCGCGCCCGGCGACAACATGACCAGCGCGAGCAGCAGCGTCGCCACACGGGCGACCGCGCGAAACGCGTTCATGGAAACCCCCGGCTTTCTCGTGTTGTGATCGGTCGGGAACTGGCGTTCCGGATCGAAAGGCCGCTCACCCTACGGCGCGCGAAGCGGCACGTCAACGTGACTATTCACGCCACGTTGCTCACCAACAGGGTCCAGGACGATCAACATCGATGTGCGGCAGCGCCTTTGTAGCGCGCAGCGGCGCTCGTCGAGCTTCCCGGCGGCGATGCGCGAAATGTCGCGTCACGACACGATGGTCGCGACGAAATCATCTATGGCGCGAGCCTCCTGCACCGCCTACGGTCGACCGCCGCGCGCGACTCGACGCGATGGGTGGGCAGGTGGCCGCCTGTAGCCGACAAAGTAAGGCGACGTTCGGGCCCACGCGGCCTGTCGGTCAAGTGAGTGCGCGCTAACAATGACCCGCGGCCACAGGCGTGGCGCGCTGCGCGGCGACGCGCTTAGCCGCCGGCGCGGCCCGCCGTCGATTCGCGCGCCTCGAGGACCACGACGCGCGCTTCGAGCGCGTCGAGCTTCTCGCGCGTGCGCGCGAGCACCTCGCGCTGCACGTCGAATTCCTGGCGCGTGACGACGTCGAGCCTGGCGAGCCCGCTTTGCAGCACCGCCTTGATGTTCTTCTCGATGTCCTTGGCGGGCGAGCCCTCGAAAAGCTTGCCGATGCGCGCCGCGAGGTCGTCGAGCGTGTGGCTATTGATCATGCGGCGCCTCCGGCGAGGGTGAGAGCGATGCGAGGCAGTCTAGCAAAGCCGGGTGCGGCGATTTGCTCGTCCGTGCGGGGGACGCCTGGCCCGCCTCAGTCGACGGCGAGCAGGAGCTTGCCGCGCGTCTCGCGCGCCTCGATCGCCCGGTGCGCGACGGCCGCGCGCGCGAGCGGCAGCGTGCGATCGATGGCGACACGCAGGCGGCCGGCGGCGATGGCGGCGAAGAGGTCCGCGGCGCGCGCGCGGATCTCCGCAGCGTCGGCCATGTAGTCGGCGAGATGCGGCCGCGTGAAGAACACGGAGCCCGCCTCGGCGAGCGCGAGCGGCGCGATCGACTCCACGGCGCCCGAGCTCGCGCCGAACAGCACGCACAGGCCGCGGCGGCGCAGCACCTCGAGGCTTCGTGCGAGGGTGTCGCGGCCCACGGAATCGTAGACGACGTCGACGCCGCGGCCTTGCGTCAGCTCGCGCACGACCGGCGCGAAGTCGACGTCGCGGTAGCGGATGACGTGATCGGCGCCCAGCCCCGTCGCGATCGTCGCCTTGTCGTCGCTGCCGACGGTCGTGATCACGACCGCGCCGCGCGCCTTGGCGAGCTGGATCAGCAGTTGGCCCACGCCGCCCGCACCCGCGTGCACGAGGCAGGTGTGACCCGCGGCGAGCGGGTACGCCGAATGCGTAAGGTAATGCGCCGTCGATCCCTGCAGCATCAGCGCGCAGGCGACGTCGTCGGCAATCGCGTCGGGCACCGCGACGAGCTTCCATGCCGGCACGATCGCGAAGCCCGCGTAGGCCCCGCGGCTTAAGCACCATGCGACGCGCGTGCCGGGGCGCCACGCGCCGGCGCCCTCGCCGACCGCGTCGACGGCACCGGCACCTTCCATGCCGAGGATCATCGGCAGCGGCGTCGGATACGTGTGCGAGCGTGCGTAGGTGCCGTTGCGCATGTAGACGTCGATGTAGTTGACGCCCGCGCGGCGGACCTTGACGCGCACCTCGCCCGGCCCCGGCGCGGGCCGCGGCACGTCGCGCAGCACCAGCGCGTCGGGACCGCCGAACGCGTCGACGGCGACCGCGGGCATCGTCGCCGCGACGGCGTCACTGCCGATCCGCGAATTCATCACCGGGCCGCCGCGGCGGGCATCGGCCGGTCGGGCGCGAGCATCGCGAGCGGCTCGGAGAGCTCGTAGACGCTGCGGATCGCGAGCTCGCGGTCGCACGCCACGCCTTCGCGTGCGGCGCGCTCGCGCAAGCCCTCGGCGTGGACCTCCAGCACGTCGCGCGGCAGCGGCAGCGCGCCGGCGTCGAAGATGCGCAGGTAGCCGCGCGCGTCGCGCGCCGGCATCACGCGGCTTTTCACGTGGCGATTGGGCGACCATGGCACGTCGAGCACGCCGGCCTCGAACGCGCGCACCGTGCCCACCGCGACGTCGCCATCGCCCATCTCGAGCACCTTGTCGACGATCGCGCGCACCTCGCGCTCGATCAGCGTGCGCTCGGCCTCGTATTCGGCGAGGCCGTCGAGGCGAATGCCGCGCGCGAGGTAGATCGCCATCCGCGTGATCCGCAGGCCCTCGGCGTTCGCCTCGGGTGTCGGGATGCCGTGCGCCTCGTGCGTCGACTTGGTGGTGACGCTCGTCGCGCCGCCGATCGCCGCGAGCGTGCCGCCGTAGCTCACCAGCGTTGCCGCCTGCGCGGCATCGTGCGGCCACGCGCCCATCCAGTGCAGTGAGGTGACCGGCGTGAACACGTCGCGATAGCCTTTCCTCGCGAGGTACTCCTGCGCGAGCGCCTCGCAGGCGGCGATCGCCGCGGCGTCCTGCACGAGGTGCAGCGTCTGCGCGAGCTCGAGGCCGTAGTGGCGAACGCCCTGCGCGGCGGCGAGCAGGCAATCGAGCACCGCGATCGCGATGGCGATGCAGGGCGGGATGTTGGTGCCGGTGAGGAAACCCGGCTGGCGGCGGTGCAGCTCGACGCCATGCGACGCGTAATGCGCGGCGAGGCGGTCGAGGTACTGGTAGTTGCGGATGCCGTCGGCGATCGACAGCTCCTTGATGTACGACGTCGTGTAGGCGATGCCGGAGCCGAGGTAGCCCGTGTAGCCCGCGGCGAAGCCGATCTCGCTGGTGAGCTTCGGCATCGACGTGCCGGTGAGCATGATCGCCGGCTTGTCGATCGCGCCGATGAGCTCGCGCGCGGCGGCGACGCCGTAGTTGACGATCGGAAAGCCGTTGAGCAGCGAGCGCCCGAGTCGCTCGGACTCCTCGACGCCCTTCCCCGCCGCGGCGAACTGCTCGTTGCGCGTGTAGCTGTCGGTGGTCGTCGGCACGATGTCGGCGAGGCCGTCGCGGTCGAGCGCGATCATCAGCGCCTTTTGCATCGCCAGCGTGCCGAAGCCGCCGCGCGGTTGCGTGAGGCAGCGCCGCCCGTCGTGCGCGCGGCGCATCGCATCGGCGAGTCGCTTGTGCGGCGGCAGCGCGTGGTGGAACGCGACCGCCTCGTCGAAATCGACGGCGGCGCCGGTCGGCCAGCGCGCGAGGTTGGCGACGCGCATCGCCTGGAAATCGTCGTCCGGGATCGCCGTTTCGCGCAGCGGCGCTGCGACGGCTTTGGGGCTCGCGATGTCGTTCATTGGCCCACCCTGCGCGCTGCGTGCTGCGGGGCTGATTCGCACTTGGGACGGCCCGGCGTGGATCGGACGAGCCTCCGCGCTGCGCGCTTCGGGGCTGATTCGCACTTGGGACGGCCCGGCGTGGATCGGACGAGCCTCCGCGCTGCGCGCTTCGGGGCTGATTCGCACTTGGGACGGCCCGGCGTGCTCATGCGGTCGCTCCTTCGGTCAGCAGATCGAGATGTCGCGTGGCGAGGTCGAACGCCGCGTCGGGCGCCGCCTCGGCGAGTAGGCCGGCGGCGTACAGGAGGTAATGCCGGTCGATCGCGAAGCGCGGCGCGCGCGGGCGCAGCGACAGCGGATCGGCCGCGTCCGCCGCGGCCACCGCGAGGATCGCCGCAGGGTTGCGCGCATGCACGAGCGCGCCGCCGGTGCCGATGACGAGGCCGACGTCGGAGAGGTCCTTGCCGCGCTGCACGCTGACCGGTCCTTGTGCGGTGTACACGGTCTCGCAGGTACCGGCGTGGCGTGTCATGGCGATGCGGATCGCCGCGCGCGCGAGTGCGGCGTCGAGCGCGAATTGCGCGGGATCGCGCGGCAGCGTCTCGACATCGGCGTGCAACGCCGCGATCGCGTCCGTCGCGACCGCGACCGGCACACCCGCATCGGCGGCGATTGCGTCGATGCCCGCCGCCGCGGCGATCGCCTCGGCGTTGTGGCGCATGCCGAGGTCGCCCTCGACGGTGCGCTTGGCATACGGCTCGGGCAGGCCGTAGCGGATCACCCCGGGCGTGGACGGCTCGCCGCGGCCGATCGAGTGCACGTCGGTCGTCGCGCCGCCCGGGTCGATGACGACGAGCGGACCGTGGCCCTTGCGCCGCGGCGTGCCGTCGGCCAGGAGGCGCGCGCCTTCGAGCACCGCGGCCGGCGTCGGCATCAGCACGGCGTCGAAGCGCGCGGCGGCGCGCTCGATGCCCTTGGCGGCGACGATGCGGCGCATGAACACGTCGCGGATCGCCGCGCGCGCGGGCTCGATGTCGAGCGTGTCGAGGCCGGGCAGCACATTGGCGGTGGCGATCGCGGCCTTGCCCGCGGCGGCGAGCGCTGCGACGACGTCGTCGGCCGCCTCGCGATTGCACGCGACGACCACCGGGCAGGCGAGCGTCGACGCGGCGAGCGCGTGCGCGTTGTGCACGACGACGTCGCGATTGCCGCCGTCGGTGCCGCCGCACAAGAGCACGATGTCGGGCGCGCGCTCGACGATGCGCGCAACATCCGCGGCAGTCAGCCGGTACGCATGGCTCGCGACGAGCTTCGCGCCCGCGCCGAGCGCCGCCTGCCGCGCGGCCTCCGCGGTCAGCTCCTTGACGAGGCCGACGGTGACCATCCGCAATCCGCCGGCTGCGCTGCTGCAGGCGAGGCGGTGCGCGAAGCGCGGCGTGCCGCCGAGCACGCGTGCAAGCGCCGCCATCGCGGCGTCGAGGCCGACGTTGACGTCGCTCGTCACCGTCGACGGGCCTTGCGCGCTGGCGGCGATGTCGCCGCTCGCAAGATCGAGCGCGCGAAGCTTCGTATACGTGCTGCCGAAGTCGATGAGGAGCGCGAGGCTCACGGGCGAAGCCTCCGCGCTTGCGGCCCCGCTCGCGCTGCATGCAGCGACGCCATCGGTGCGCTCACTGTCGTGCCGCCTTCGGCGTGCGTGCCGCAAGATCGGCGCCGAGCATCGCGAGCGCCTCGGGCACGCGCGTGCCCGGCGCGAACGCGCGGTCGAAGCCCATGTCGAGGAAGCGACGCTCGACGTCGTCCCACGGCTGCTTGCCGACGACGAGGTTGCCGCCGACGTAGAGCAGGATGTCGTCGAGGCCGGCCTCGATGCAGAGCTCGCGAAAGCCCCGGCAATCGAGCTCGCCCTGGCCGTACAGCGACGACACGAGGATCGCGTCGGCGGCGGTCTCCACGGCGGCGCGGATGAAGTCGCCGGCCGGCGTGAGCGCGCCGAGCGACACGACGCGATAGCCCGCTTCCTCGAGCGCCATCGAAAGGATGCGATTGCCGACGATGTGCGTGTCGGCGCCGATGACGCCGGTCACCAGCGTGAAGGGGGTCGCCGTGGCGGCGCGCGGCGCGCTCATCGCGGAACCGCTCCGGCCATCGCCACGCTCGCCCGCCGCGCGGCAACGCGATCGACCGTGTAATGATCGAGCGCGGCGCGGTCGAGTGTCGGCCGCAGGCCCGGCGTGAGCACGATGTGGCCGTCCTCGAACGCGAGCGGCGGATCGAGCAGCATGCGCGTCGCCTTGCGAAAGCCGTTCATCTCGCCGGCGTTGTCGATGTGGCGCGCGGCGACGCAGGCCTCCATCCAGCACGACACGTCGCAGGCGACGCCGTTGCCGAGCACGGGGCGCATGCCGAGCGCGCGGATGCGGGCGATCGCCGCGGTGAGCGCGTCGAGTCCTGCGAACTTCATCAGCTTGACCTTGAGGTTGCGACAGGCGTGCTCGCGCGCCGCGCGCTCGATGTCGGCGAGACCGTAGATCGACTCGTCGAGCATCAGCGGCAGGCCGGTACGGGCCGCGGCGTCGGCGGCGGCGTGGTGCGCGACCCAGTCGCCGGCGGCGCAGGGCTGCTCGAAGTGCTCGATGCCGGCGGGATCGACGCGTTTGATGAAGGCGACGGCCTTCGCCGCGTCGTAGCCCTGGTTGGCGTCGACGCGGATCGCCGCGCGCCCCGCGACGGCGGCCTGCACGCGCGCGACGTGCGCGAGATCGTCGTCGACGTCGAAGCCGACCTTGACCTTGACGGTGCGGTAACCCTCGTCGAGGAGCCGCGCGAAAGCGTCGTCCAGCGCCTTCGCATCGGCGCCCTGCAGGAGCCCCAGCACCGGCACGCGCATGACGCGATCGACATCGAGCAGCGGATGGCCCGCGAGCATGTCGAGCGCGCTGCGGAACGCGGTCGCGAGGAACGGCGCGCGTGCGGCGAGCGCATCGGCGCGCGCGGCGACGTCGTCATGCGCGAGGCCGGCGAGCGACTGCGCGAGCTCGCGCGCCGCCGGCCACGCCTCGCCAATCGTCTCGTCGGTGTAGCCGGTGAGCAGCGTCGCCTCGCCGAATCCGCGCCGGCCGTCGGCGTCGGCGAGCCCGACGATGATCGTGTCGTAGCGCTCGACGGGACCGAACGCGAGCCGGTAGGGCTCGATCAGCGGCACCGCGAGGAGGTGCGCGTCGATCATTTCGATCCGCGTTGCGCGTGGCTCGCTCATCGCCGGTCAGAGCGTCCGCACCAGCAGCCCGATGCCGCCGGCGAGCACGATCGCGAGGACCGCGCGTCGGAAGGCATCCCCGCTCATGCGCCGGAACAGCCTGAAGCCGACGAGGCTGCCCACGACGGCGATCGGCAGGCAGATCGCGAGCGCCTCGAGCGTCGCGGCATCGAATCCGGCGATGCCGGCGAACACGGTGATCGTCAGCGCCTGCGTGTAGAAGCCGTACGACTGCAAGAGGCCGCGCTGCTCGGGCTTGGTCCAGCCGCGCATGCCGATCCACAGGCTCGGCAATACCGCCGACAGTCCGGCGATGCCGCCGAGGATGCCGCCGACCAGCCCGACGCCGCCGTCCGCGACGCGCCCCGGCGCGGTCGCGAGCCGCAGCTCGACGGCGCGCCTGCGCACCAGCGCGAATGCGCTGTATGCGATCAGGATGACGGCGATGAGGCGCGCGAGCACGAGGCGGTCGCCATGCAGCACGACGAGGACGCCGAGCGGCACGCCGAACGTGCCGCCGACGAGGAACGGCCACAGCGCCGCGACACGAATGTCACGGCGCAGCGCGGGAAGGGTGACGACGTTCAGCATCAATGGGCACACGACAGCAAGCGGCACGACCTGCGCCGGCGGCAGGCGCTGCAGCCAGATCGCAGAGGCCGTCAGCGCGAACGCGAATCCGGACACCCCGAACACCAGCGAGCCCGCCACCGCACCGAGGACGAGGACCACGAGGTCGCTCATCGGACCATCCTTCATGCCGCGCGCAGCGGGCCAAATTCATTTATATCTATCCCCGATAGTGTTGCCTGCGCCGCACGAGCCGTCAATCGCCGAATCCTTGCCGCTTGACAATGTCATGTATATGATTGCGCGATGCGATCGACCCGCGGCACGCCCGGCCAAGCGCCGCTCTACAAGGCCGTCAAGCGCCGGCTCGGCGACGCGCTGCACGACGGCACCTGGCGGCACGGACAGGCGCTGCCGCCCGAGCCCGCGCTGGCGCGTCGCTTCGGCGCGAGTGTCGGCACGCTGCGGCGCGCGGTCGGCGAGCTCGTCGCCGAGGGCGTGCTGGTGCGCCGCCAGGGCAGCGGCACGTTTGTCGCCAGCCACACGCGCGACGTGATGCTGACGCGCTTTTTCGCGATCGTCGACCGCCACGGCGAGAAGCGCTTTCCGCAATCGCGGACGCTGTCGTTCCGCCGCACGGCCGCCGACGCCGCCAGCGCGCAGGCGCTGGCGCTGCGCGCCGGCGCGCCGGTGCTGCAGATCGAGGCGCTGCTGCACCTCGACGGCGCGCCGGTGATCTTCGACCGCATCCGGCTACCCGCGGAGCTCTTTCCCGGCATGACGAAGGAAGTGTTCACCGAGCGCGACACCACCGTCTACGCGCTCTACCAGTCGCGCTACGACATCACCGTCGTGCGCATCGAGGAGTCGATTACCGCGGCGGTCGCCGACGCGCGGGTGCGCGAGCTCCTCGCACTGCCCGAGCCCGCGGCGGTGCTGCGCATCGCGCGCACGGCATACGCGCACGACGGCACGCCGGTCGACACGCGTGTGCGCTTCGTCAACACCGCGCACCACCGTTACCTCAGCGTGCTCGGCCAGCGCTGAGCGCGCGCCGTCAGGCGAGGTCGAGCAGCTTCAACCGCTGGATCTTGCCGGACGCGCCCTTCGGCAGCTCGGCGACGATGCGGATCGTGCGCGGCGTCTTGTAGCGGCCGAGCTCGCGCAGGCAATGCTCCCGGATGTCGTCTTCGGTCGCGCGACGGCCCTGCTTCAGCACCACGCAAGCGAGGATCTCCTGGCCGTAGTGCGGATCGGGCACGCCGACCGCGGCCGCCTCCAGCACCGCCTCGTGCGCGAGCAGCGCCTCGTCGATCTCGCGCGGCGCGATGTTCTCGCCGCCCTTGATGATGAGCTCCTTCAGGCGCCCGGTAATGAAGTAGAAGCCGTCGGCGTCGCGGTAGCCCAAATCGCCGGTGCGCAGCCAGCCGTCGCGCGTGATCGCGGCGGCCGTCAGTTCGGGCTCCTTGTAATAGCCGGCCATCACGTTGGGCCCGCGCAGCAAAAGCTCGCCGGGCACGCCGTCGGGCAGCGGCGCATCGTCGGGGTCGCCGACCTTCACGACCTTGAGCTCGACACCGCACGGCAATCCCGGCGAGCCGATCTTGCGGCGCGGCGCATCCTGCGGATTGCAAAGCACGACCGACGCGCATTCGGTCATGCCCATCGCCTCGACGACGCCGACGCCGAAGCGCGCCTCGAACGCGCGGTGTTGCTCGGGCGGCAGCGGCGCCGACGCCGATCGCCCGAAGCGCACGAATGCGCGGCGCGTGCCGTCACCGCCGTCAGTCGCGTTGATCAGGTAGGCGATGATCGTCGGCACCATGTTGAGCCACGTCGGCCGGTGCGCGTCGACCAGCGGCCACCATTGCGACACGCTGAAGCGCCGCGGCGCGACGACGCTGCCGCCCGACACGAACGGCGTCAGCGTGGCGATGCACTGGCCGTTGATGTGATAGAGCGGCAGCGACGACAGGCAGCGGTCGTCGCGACCGAGGCCGTGCCACGCCGCCACCGCGCGCGCGCCGGCGACCAGGTTGCCATGCGTCAACAGCGCACCCTTCGGCAGCCCGGTCGTGCCCGACGTGTACATGAGAAGCGCGGGCGACGCCGTATCGATCGGCGGCAGCCCCGCGAGCGCGCGTCCTGGATCGCTCGCGGCGCCGGCGGTGGCGCCGGGCGTGTCCGGATCGACCGCGACGATCTCGATCGCGTGCCGGCGCGCGTCGGGCAGCGCCGCGAGCGCCTCGTCGAGCCGCGCGCGCTCCTGCGCCGTCGTAAAGACGATCCGCGCGTCGCCGTGGTCGAGGCAATGCGCGAGCTGGCTTTTCTGGGCGATCAGGTTGAACGGCGCGACGACGCGACCGGCGAGCATCGTCGCGAGGAACAGCGCCGTGGTGCGAAGCCCGTTGGGCAGGAAGAGCCCGACGACTGCGCCGGCGGCGAGGCCACGCGCGTCGAGCATCGCGGCGAGCGCCGCGGTCTCGGCGGCGATATCGGCGTAGCGCAGCGTGCGCCCGGTCTCGGGCGCGATCAGGAACGGCGCTTCGGGCGCGTGCGCGAGATGATCGCGCAACACGTCGCGCAGCGTCGCGTCCGCCTGTCCCGTCGCCTCGCCCCGCGCCGTCTTGCCCGTCGCGCGGCGCGCCGCGCCGACCTCATCGCCCGTAGCGCGCGTGCCATGCGCCGAAGATCTCGTTCTCGCGCGGCACGCGCTCGGGAATCACGCGCGCGACCCGCGTGATATTGAGGTAGTGCCGGTAGTTGAGGTTATCGGAGAAGCTGTTGCGGCCCCACGTGCCGCAGCCCATCGACAGCGAGAATGGCAGCCCGTTGTCGAAGCTGCCGCCGGTCGCGAAGCAGTGCGCCTGGTTGACGATGACGCGTGCCACCGGCAGCTCGCGACCGAGCGCGACCGGTTGCTCGTCCGACATGGTGTGGATGCCGACCGAATGCCCGGCGCCCTGGTAGCCGTAGATGCGCGCGACCAGCGCCTTCGCCACGTCGAAGTCGGGCACGCGGTAATACGCGAGCACCGGCGACAGCTTCTCGCCAGAGAACGGATGCGCGGGACCGACACCGTCCTCGTCGACGACGAGGAAGCGCGCGGTCTCGAACGCGGGCCGCACGAGGCCCGCCACCGCGGCGATCGCCGTGGCGGGCCTGGCGATGATCGCTGTTGCGAGCCGGCCGTCCTGCCACATCGCGCGCGCGAGCGCGGCCTTCTCCTCAGCGTCGACGAACACGCCGCCCTCGGCCTCGAGCGCGGCGCGCAGCGGCGCATCGGCGGCGCCGATCGCGATCACGCTGTTTTCCGACGAGCAGCTCGTCGCGTGGTCGAACGTCTTCGACGCGGCGATCAGCGATGCGGCCTTCCCTGCATCAGCGCTCGGGTCGACGATGACGGCGACGTTGCCCGCACCCACGCCGAGCGCCGGCGTGCCGCTGCGGTACGCGGCGCGCACGTTCGCCGCCGAGCCCGTGGCGACGACGAGATCGGCCGCCGCCATCAGCGCCTGCGTCGCCTCGCGCGTCACCGGCGGAGGCAGGATCTGCACGAGGTCGGCCGGCGCGCCGACTTTCGCGAGCTCGGCATGGATGTAATCGACCAGCAGCGCGCCGATGCCGGCACCCTTCGGCGAAGGTGCGAGGATGACCGCGTTGGCGCCCTTGAGCGCGCAGATGACGTTGTTCGCGGGTGTGGCCGCCGGATTGGTGGACGGCGTGATCGCCGCGACGACACCGACCGGCCGCGCGATCTCGGTGATGCCGCTCGCGGCGTCTTCGGCAATGACGCCAACCGACTTCGCGCCGGCGAGATCACGCAGCAGGCCGAGCGTCTTGCGATGGTTCTTGCGGATCTTGTCGCCGACGTCGCCGATGCCGGTATCCGCGACGGCGCGCTCGGCCAGCATGCGATTGCGCGCGGGCTCCATGATCGCCCAGCCTGCCGCGAGCACGGCCGCGTCGACGGCCGCCTGGTCGGCGCGCGCAAACGCGCGCTGCGCGGTGCGCGCACGCGCGACGAGCGCGTCGACGGTCGCGTCGCGCGGCGTCGTGTCGTCGCGCGTCACCGGGCCCCCGTCGCGAGCGTGCCGCGAGCCGTCATCGCGCCGCCGCCACGAGGCGCGCCGCGCGCTGGCGGCGCCAGTGCCCGTACAGCGGGAACAGCAGCGCGACGAGCGCGAGCACCAGCACGATGCCGCTCACCGGCCGCGTGAAGAAGATCGTCCAGTCGTTCTGGTAGCTGATCATCGACGTCAGGAACGCGTTCTCCGCCACGGGGCCCAGGATCGCGCCAAGCACCATCGGCGCGATCGGGAAGCGATAGCGCTCGAACAGGTAGCCGACGACGCCGAACACGACGATCATCCAGAGGTCGGTGATGTTGTTGTGCTCCGAGTATGCGCCGATCAGGCAGAACATGATGACGAACACCGAAACCAGCGCCTCGGGCAGGTAGAGCACGCGCACCAGCGGGCGGATCGCGAAGTAGCCGAGCAGGCCCATGCCGAACACCGCGACGAACATCGACGCGAAGATCTGGTAGACGAGCGCCGCCTGCGTGTCGAAGATCTGCGGGCCGGGCTGCACGCCATGCAGCAGGAACGCGCCGAGGATCACCGCGGTGGCGCCGCTGCCGGGGATGCCGAGTGTCAGCAGCGGCACCATGTGGCCGCCGACCGACGCGGTGGACGCGACCTGCGGCGCGACGATGCCCTCGGGAATGCCGCGGCCGAGCTCGCGGCGGCGCTTGCCGTACTGGCCTTCGACGCCGTAGGCGATGAACGACGCGATCGTCGCGCCCGCGCCCGGGATGATCCCGCAGACGACGCCGATCACCGACGAGCGCGCGAACGCGCCGCGAATGCTCCACGCCTCCTTGAGCCTCGGGATGCGCGTCTTGACGCGCACGGTGCCGGTCATCGGCGCCGACGCGAAGCCCTGCTCGAGGCGCACCAGCACCTCGCCCAGCCCGTACGCGCCGACCATAACGGGCAGGTAGCCGATGCCGTCGCGCAGCATGCCGATGCCGAACGTGAAGCGGTCGACGCCATAGATCTCGTCGACGCCGACCGTCGAGATCAGCATGCCGAAGAAGAGGCTGATGAACGCGTTCGCCACCGACCCGCCGCCCAGCGTGACCACGCTCGTGAAGCCGAACATCACGATCGCGAAATACTCGGGCGAATCGAACGTCAGCGCGACCTTGGCGAACGGCACCGCCAGCGTCACCATCACCGTCGCGGTGATGAGGCCGCCGGTCAGCGCGGCGAGCAGCGTCCAGCCGAGCGCGCGCGCGGGCTCGCCGTTGTGCGCCATCGACCAGCCGTCCCACAGCAGAGGCACGTCCATCGGCTCGCCAGGAATGCGGAACAGGATCGACGTGATCGCGCCGCCGTAGGTGCCGCTGATGTACATCGCGGTGAGCAGGATGATCGACGGGGTGATCGGCATCCCGTACGTGAACGGCAGCGCGAGCACGACCCCCATCACCAGCGTGAGACCCGGCAGCACCGCGACCAGCATGCCGACGACGAGGCCCACCAGCAACGCGACGAAATTGCCGACCTGCAGGAGGCCCGCGAAGCCGCCGCCGAGCTGGTGTAGGACGTCGAGCATCGCCGCGCCGCCTAGCGCACGCCCATCAGGCGCATCAGCGCCAGCGACACCGACTCGAACGGCGCGACGCCGATCGGCAGCGAAAGGTAGACGACCTTCATGAACACGAACATGAGCACCAGCGCGCCGGTGAGCGACACGATCGTCGCCACGCCGTAGCGCCGGTAGCGGCCGACCACCGTCATCGCGAGCATGTAGACGAACGTGCCGACGGCGAAGCCGACGACGCCGAGCGTGGCGACGTACGCGACCGTCAGCGCGATGCCGATCGCGAGCCGCGCCGGGTAGCGCTCGGCGGGCGCTTCGGTTGCGGCATCGCTCGCATGCCCGGCGTCCTTGGCGACGTCGGCGATCAGGCCGCCGTCGGCGTCCGCCGGCGCGTCGCCGCGGGGCGCACGCAGGCCGGCCGCGATGCGCAGCACGCAGACGATCATCGTCAGCACGAGGATCGTGCGCGGCCACACGTCGGGGCCGAGGCGCCCGCCGCGCGGTGTGAACGCGAACTTCGACGCGACGTAGTAGAAATACGCGGCGATCGCGAGGACGACAACGTACGGCGCGAGCGCGCGCAGGCGTTGGGGCACGGCAGGGCTCCGGCGAGACGGCGCGGCGGCGCCGGACCGTCTCGCGACGACGGCAGAGATTACTTCTTGGCGGCGATCGCCGCCATCAGGTGGCGCGCCTCGTCGAGCCATTTCTGCATGTAGGCCTGCGTCTTGTCCGCGGGCACGTAGCTCGCCTCGTCGGCGTACTGCTCCTTGAGGTACGCCTTGAAGTCGGGGCTCTGCGCCGCCTTGCCGATCGCATCGGAGAGCATCTTGACGCGTGCGGGATCGGTGCCGGCCTTGACGAGCACGACGCGGAACTGCGGCAGCGTGATGTCGTGGCCGAGGCTCGTCGACGTCGGGATGCTCGGGAACGCGTCGACCTTGCTGCCGTAGAAGAAGATCACCGGCCGGATCTGCTTGCTGTCGACGAAGTTGCGCACGTCGCCGGCCTGCTCGTAGAGGAGATCGGCGTGGCCGCCGATGATCGACGTGTAGCGCTCGCCGGGCTTGGCGTACGGAACCGGCTGCAGCTTCATGCCGCGCGCGGCGAAATAGCTGACGGAGAGGTCGTCGGGACTGTTGAAGCCGGTGATCGCGACCTTGAGCGGGCGCTTCTTCGCCTCGGCCTCGACGTCGGCCCAGGTCTTCATCGGCGAATTCTCGGCGACGAAGAAGCCCGACGCCTGCTGGATCAGGATGCCGATCGGGATGACCTCGGCGAGCTTGATGGGCGAGTTCGGCATCGCCGCCAGCGCGAACGTATCGCCGGTCATCACCTCGATCGTGTAGCCGTCGGCGTTCGCGGAAAGGAGCTTCGCGTGGCCGGTCTGCCCGGTGGCGCCCGGCACGTTGACGACCGGCAGCGACACCTTGAGATCGGCCTCGAGCAGCTGGCCGATCTTGCGCGCGACCTGGTCGGCGCCGCCGCCCGGGCCCCAGGGCACGATGAACTCGATCGGCCGCGACGGGTACTTGTCCTGCGCCGCAGCGGGTACGGGAATGAGCATCGTCGCGGCGACGAGGCCCAGCAACGGGATGATGGCAGCGCGCGCGCTTGGACGACGCATGGTGGATCTCCTCCGGAACGTGGGTTGCACGCCCTGCCCGCATTCTGCGGCGGATCCGGGCCTCGTCATATCGGCACGCTGCGAAGCGCGCGCTCGTCGCGCGGGCGATTCCGCCGCTCACCGTTCGAACTCATCTAAGTCATCTGTATGAGTTCGCGCCCAGTGTAGTGCGGCCCCAGTGAAGGCGTCAAGACGCACCGTCCACGCCCGCGAGAGTCATGTACATCATTGCCGCGCTCGCGCGTGGAGGCGCGATGCCGCTGCCACCTGCGGGCGCACCGCGTCGACCCGATGCAATCCCTCGATGCGCCGTCGCCGCATCGCTCCTCGCGCCCTGCCTGCGCCAACGCTGTGCGCCACCCCCGTCGCGTCGCACCGCACCGGTGCGGCGGACGGGGCACATGTCGGCGTCGTCGAGCTAACGCATTGAATCCACGAGCGATTCGACGATGGCACGGGGCGTGCAAACAGCTCATGCAAAGGCACGCGATCTCGTCCATTCGTCATCCAACCACCGGGGAAAACCCGCATGAAATGCCGCATCCGCTCGCCGCATATCGTCGCCGCCGCGCTCGCGTTGTCGCTCGCTGCAGCCGCATCGGCGCAGACACCGCCGCCCGCTGCCGCCGCCCCGCCACCGGCGCCCGCGCCCGACTGGACGTTCTCGTCCAACGTCGGCCTTTTCAGCGAATACATCTTCCGTGGCATCTCCCAGACTGCCGGCAAGCCGGCGATCCAGGGCGGCTTCGACCTTGCGCACGCGAGCGGCTTCTATGTCGGCACCTGGGCGTCGAACGTGAGCTGGCTCGAGGACTTCAACGCCTACCACCGCTCGAGCGTCGAGTGGGACTTCTACGGCGGCTTCAGGCACGCGATCGGCGACTCGGACTGGTTCTACGACGTCGG
>JAICUU010000375.1 GCA_025935675.1 Burkholderiales bacterium | reverse complement strand
CGTGTCCATTGCGTCGCCGTCTCATGCGCCGGGTCGAGGCTCCACACTTCGCTCGGTCCTTGCGCGGACGCGAGGTCGAAGCCGATCTCGCCCGAATCGGGCCGCCACGCGAGGCGCGACACGCGTCCCGTCGGCAGCCGCGGCAGCGCGATCTCGCGCAGCGTGTCGGCGTCGTAGACACGCAGCGCACCCACGCCCGCCTCGTTGACGACGAGGGCGATTCGCCGGCCGTCGGGCGACACGGCAAGCTCCTCGACGTCCCAGCGGTCGGGACCGAAATACGTCAGCGCGCCGCTGGCGAGATCCAGGCGCGCGGCGCGGCTCCATTCGCCGTCGCGATCGGTGGCGAGGAAGAGGCTCGCGCCGTCGCGCGAGAACTGCGGTGCCGACGAGGCGATTGCGCGCGCCGGCCGCGCGCCTTCGGGCGGCAGCACGCGCTTGCGCGCGCCGGTCGCGACGTCGATGACGACGATGTCGGTGTCGCTGACCGACCGGTAGTCGACGATCGCGAAGCGCCGGTCGTCGAAGGCGAAGCTCGCGTCGCCCCAGCCGGTGCCCGGCACGGTCGCGACCCTGCGCGAACGCGCGGGGTCGAGCGGGTCGAAGATCGAAAGGTCGGTCGCCGGGTTCTCGCGCTTGCCGGTCTTGTCGAGATCGGTGCTGCCGACGAGGAGGCGGCTGCGCGCGTGGTCGAGTGCGAGCACTTCGTGCTGGCGGGCGGGATCGGTGAGCAAAAGCGGCGCGCTCGCGCCGGCGTCGAGGCGATAGAGCTGGCGCTGCTCGTTGCCGCCCGAGTCGCGCACGAACACGAGCGTGCCGGGCTGCACGGGCCACCACATCCCCTCGCGCACGGGATCGGCGCCCTGCGTGACCGGCAACAGGGCGCCGAGCGGCGCGTCGAGGCGATTGAGCTGCGTCGTGTTGCCGGTGCGCGTGGCGACGAGGAGCGCGCGTTCGCGCGGATGCCACGACGCGAGCGCGCGCGGCCGGAATTCGCCGTAGGGGGCGATGCGCGCGGCGAGCCGCGCGTCGATCGGCGGCACGCCCTCGACGCGCAAGTGCGGATTGGGCTCGACGATCGCCGTCGCGCAGGCGGTCGCCACGAGGACGAACGCGGGGACGAGCGTCAGGGCGAGTGCGGCGCGGGTTCGCATCGGCGTGGGAGCGCGGCTGATAAAATCCGCGCATTGTAGCGTTCGCCACGCGCGCCGACGCCGCGCAAGGACGTCCCCGCATGCGCCCGATCGCGATCCTCCGCTTCTCCCGCACCGAAGGCCCCGCGTACTTCGCCGACTGGCTCGACGCGCGCGGCCTGCCGTGGCAACTCGTCGCGCTCGATGCCGGCGCGCACGTGCCGCGCGATCCGCGCGATTTCGCCGGGATCGGCATGATGGGCGGGCCGATGAGCGTCAACGACGCGCTGCCATGGATCGAGCCCGCGTGCGCGCTGCTGCGCGACGCCGTCGATGCGCGCGTGCCGGTGATCGGGCATTGCCTCGGCGGCCAGCTCCTCGCGCGTGCGCTCGGCGCCACGGTCGCGCGCGCGGCGCAGACGGAAATCGGCTGGATCGATGTCGACGCGACGGCGGATGCCGCGTCCTGGTTCGGCGAGCGCCAACGGTTCACCGCGTTCCAGTGGCACTACGACGCGTTCGAGCTGCCGCGCGGCGCGACACGCGTGCTCGCCAACGCGTTCAATCCGAACCAGGGCTACACGATCGACGATCGCCACATCGGGCTGCAGTGCCACGTGGAGATGACCGCCGATCTCGTCGACACGTGGTGCCGCGCCGCGCCCGACGAGCTGCCGGGCGTGTCGACGCCGGCGCTGATGAGCGAGGCGGACATCCGCGCCGGGCTCGACGCGCGCATCGCCCATCTCAACGGCGTCGCCTCGTCGATCTACGCGCGCTGGGCGACGAAGCGTGCGCACTGACACGATGACCGCGATCCGCGCGCGGCCCGATCTCCTGATCAACCAGATCG
>JAICUU010000309.1 GCA_025935675.1 Burkholderiales bacterium | reverse complement strand
GCTACGGGTGTTCGCGCTGGGCTGGAGCTGGGGCGGCTTCGAGAGCCTGGCGATCCCGGTGCGCAACGCCCGCGCGCGGATGCTGGCGCCGTTCGACGTCGCGGGGCCGATGCTGCGCCTGTCCATCGGCCTCGAGGATCCCGCCGACCTGATGGCCGACCTCGAGCGCGGCTTCGCCGCGCTCGCCGGGCGGAGCTGACGCCGGTCACACCTCGTCATTCCCGCGCATGCGGGAATCCAGCCGTGACGCTTCATCGGGGCGGGACGGCGACAGGGTGCTCCGTCAAGACTGGATCCCCGCATTCGCGGGGATGACGTCCAGGCGATGAGGACACTCGAACCGGGAACCACGTTTGCGCAGGTTCAGCCGTCGCCGAGGTAGGCGCGGCGGACATCGGCGTTCCCGCGAACCGCGTCCGGCGTGCCTTGCGCGATGACGCGCCCGCGGTCGAGGACGATCACGCGATCAGCAAAGGTGAACACGACGTCCATGTCGTGCTCGGTGAACAGCACGGCGACGCCATCGACGTCGACACGCGTGCGCACGACGCGCATCAGTGCGCCGCGGTCCGCGGCCGCAAGTCCCGCGGTCGGCTCGTCGAGCAGCAGCAGATGCGGCTCGCCGGCGAGCGCCAGCGCGAGCTCGACACGCTTGGCGTCACCATAGGCGAGGATGGCGGCATGGCGCCCGGCGAGCGCGCCGGCGCCCACGCCGCCGAGCAGCGCGTCGACGCTGCGCGTGTCCGAAGGCCGCCCGAGCGCGCGTCGCGCGACCTCGACGTTCTCGCGCACGCTCATCGACGCGAACGTCGCGGCGACCTGGAACGTGCGGCCGATCCCCCGGCGCGCGATCGCATCGGGTGCGAGGCCGTCGATCGCGCGACCGGCGACGCGCACATGTCCCGCGTCGGCGCGGAGCTGGCCGTCGATCACATTGAAGCAGGTCGTCTTGCCCGCGCCGTTGGGGCCGATCAGCGCGACCATTTCGCCGCGCGCGACCGCGAGGTCGACGCCGTCGAGCGCGCGCACGCCGTCGAATGCGCGCACGAGGCCCGCCACCTCGAGCACCGCAACGGCGCCGGGCGTCACGCGTTCCTCGCGCGCGGCCGCCACCGCAGCGCGCCGGCGATGCCCGCCGGGAATGCAATGACGAGCGCGATGATGAATACGCCAAGCGCCGCGCGCCAGTACGGGAAGCTGCGCGCCAGCAGGTCCTGCAGCCACGTGTACGCGGCGGCGCCGGCGAGCGGCCCGAACCATGCGTTGAGGCCGCCGAGCAGCACCATGACGATCGCGTCGACCGATTTCGGGATGGCGAGCGTTTCCGGCGACAGGCTGCCCTTCGAGAACGCGAACAGCACGCCGGCGAGGCCGGCGAAGGCGCCCGCCGCGACGAACGCGAGCCAGCGCGTGCGCGTCACGTCGATGCCGACTGCGGCGGCACGCATCTCGGCATCCCGCGCGGCACGCAGCGCGAACCCCCACGGGCTGCGCGCCAGCGCGACGAGCGCCGCCAGGGCCGCGACGGCGATCGTCGCGGTCAGCGCGTAATACGCGGTCGCCGACGCAAGGGGAGCGGGCGGCCAGACGCCGATGAGGCCGTTCGATCCGCCGGTGACGCTGTCCCATTGCCACGCGATCGACCAGGCGATCTCGGCGAAGGCGAGCGTCAGCATCGCGAGATAGACGCCGGACAGCCGCACGGCGAGCGCGCCGATCAGCGCCGCCGACGCGGCGCCCGCCACGATACCGCTGCCAAGCGCCGCGGCGAAGCCCCAGCCGGCCTTCGCGGCGAGCGCCCCGGCGTATGCGCCGATGCCGAAATGCGCGGCGTGGCCGAACGACGTCATGCCGCCGGTGCCGAGCAGGAGTTGCAGGCTCGCGGCAAAGAGTGCGGCAATCAGGATCTCGGTGCCGAGGACGCGCGCGTATTCGTCGCCGAGCGCCGGTCCGATGGCAATGATGGCGCAGAGGGCTAGCGCGAGCCAGCTATCGCGGCGGCCGAGCGGCAGCTGCCACGCGCGCTGCTCGGGCAGCGGCGTGGTCGCCGGCACGGCGGCGACGCGCCCGAAGAGGCCCTGCGGGCGCGCCACCAGCACCGCGGCCATCACGACGAACTCGGCAACCAGCGTGAGCTTGGGAAAATCGATCGCAACACCGGCCCATTCGACACGCCCCGCGCCGATGCACAGTGCCTTGACGATGGCGATGGCGAGCGCGGCGACGAACGCGCCGGGAATCGAGCCGAGGCCGCCCATCACCGTGACGACGAACGCGTCGGCGACGATCGGCAGGTCCATCGACAGCGTCGCCGGCGCGCGCGGCAGCGCGAGCGCGCCGGCGAGCGTCGCGAGCGCGCCGCCCAGCGCGAACACCGCGACGTTGACGCGCACCGGATCGATGCCGAGCGCCGCCGCGAGCGTGCGGTTCTCGGCGCAGGCACGCACGACGACGCCGAAGCGCGTGCGCGTCGTCACCAGCGTGAGCATCACGAGCACGACGGGGCCGACAGCCGCGAGCGCCAGGTCGTATTGCGGGATGACGAACGCGCCGAAATCGACGCTCCCCGACAATCCGGGCACGCGCGGCCCGAGCCGGTCCTCGGCGCCGAACAGCGCGAGCGCCACGTCGCGGACGATCAGCACGACGCCGAATGTCGCGGTGAGCTGGAGCATCTCGGGCGCGGCGTAGAGCCGGGCGACGAGGCCGCGCTCGAGGACGATGCCGAGCAGCGCGCCGACAGCGACCGCGGCGAGCGCGCCGAGCCAGAACGACGCGCTACCGCCGGATTGGCTCGCGACAACGCTCGCGGCCACGTACGCGCCCAGCATCGCGAGCGAGCCGTGCGCGAAGTTGACGACGCGCGTGACGCCGAAGATCAGCGTGAGGCCCGCGGCGACGAGGAACAGCGCCGACGCCGAGGCGAGGCCGTTGGCGAGCTGCGAGACGACCGCGGAAGCGGTCACTGCGCGTGGCGCAATCGCCTGACGATGTCGTCGCTCGGCAGGTAGTCCTTGCCGTCCGCATAATGCCAGTCGACCATCACCCCCTTGCCGTCCTTGACGGCGGTGCGGCCGACGTAGGCGCCCATCGTCGACTGGTGGTCGAGCGCGCGGAACGTGACCCGGCCGAACGG
>JAICUU010000003.1 GCA_025935675.1 Burkholderiales bacterium | reverse complement strand
TGTCGCGGCGGCCGGCGCAGCCGGCGGCGTGGCCGCGACCTTGCCCAGGCCCCACACGCCGAGCAGCGGCACGATCATCAGCGCGACGATGTTGATGATCTTGATCAGCGGATTGACCGCCGGGCCTGCCGTGTCCTTGTACGGATCGCCCACCGTGTCGCCGGTGACGGCCGCCTTGTGCGCGTCGGATCCCTTGCCGCCGAAGTGGCCGTCCTCGATGTACTTCTTGGCGTTGTCCCACGCGCCGCCGCCGGTGGTCATCGAGATCGCGACGAAGATGCCGGTGATGATCGTGCCCATCAGGAGACCGCCGAGCGCCTGGGGACCCAGCGCCAGGCCGACGACGACCGGCACCAGCACCGGGAGCAGCGACGGCACGATCATCTCGCGGATCGCCGCCTTGGTCAGCATGTCGACGGCGACGCCGTACTCGGGCTTGGCCGTGCCTTCCATGATGCCCTTGATGTCGCGGAACTGGCGGCGCACCTCGACCACGACGGCGCCGGCCGCGCGCCCGACCGCTTCCATCGCCATCGCGCCGAAGAGGTAGGGAATGAGGCCGCCGATGAAGAGGCCGACGATCACCATGTGGTTCGACAGGTCGAACGTGATGTTGATGCCGGAGCGCGTCAGTGCGTGCGTGTAGTCGGCGAACAGCACCAGCGCGGCGAGACCCGCCGAGCCGATCGCGTAGCCCTTGGTGACCGCCTTGGTGGTGTTGCCGACGGCGTCGAGCGGATCGGTGATCGCGCGCACGCTGTCCGGCAGGTCGCTCATCTCGGCGATGCCACCGGCGTTGTCGGTGATCGGACCGTAGGCGTCGAGCGCGACGATGATGCCGGTCATCGACAGCATCGCGGTCGCGGCGATGGCGATGCCGTAGAGGCCCGCGCACGCGTACGAGGCGAGGATCGCGACGCACACCGCGAGCACCGGCCAGGCGGTTGACTTCATCGACACGCCGATGCCGGCGATGATGTTGGTCGCGTGGCCGGTGGTCGACGCCTGCGCGACGTGCTTGACCGGCGCGAAGTCGGTACCGGTGTAGTACTCGGTGATGACGACCATCGCCGCGGTCAGCGCGAGCCCGATCAGCGTCGCGCCCCACAGGCGCATCGGCGACAGCGACGCGTCGACGCTGGCGACGCCGGCCATCATGTTGTTCGTGATGAACCAGAAGCCGATCGCGGAGAGCACGCCGGCGACGATGAGGCCGCGGTAGAGCGCGTTCATGATCTTGCCGCCCGGGCGCGCCTTGACGAAGAAGCAGCCGACGATCGAGGCGAGGATCGAGAAGCCGCCCAGCACCAGCGGGTACGTCACCGCGGTGGCCGCCATGTTGGTCAGCAGCAGCGCGCCGAGCAGCATCGTCGCGACGATCGTCACCGCGTACGTCTCGAAGAGGTCCGCGGCCATGCCGGCGCAGTCGCCGACGTTGTCGCCGACGTTGTCCGCGATCACCGCCGGGTTGCGCGGGTCGTCCTCGGGAATGCCGGCCTCGACCTTGCCGACGAGGTCGGCGCCGACGTCCGCGCCCTTGGTGAAGATGCCGCCGCCCAGCCGCGCGAAGATCGAGATCAGCGAGCCGCCGAACGCGAGGCCGACCAGGGGCTCGATCGTGTGGCCGAGCGTCGCGCCGTCACCGGCGCCGCCGCGCACCAGGTACGCGTAGAAGCAGGCGACGCCGAGCAGTGCCAGCCCCACCACCAGCATGCCGGTGATCGCGCCACCGCGGAACGCCACGGCCAGCGCTTCGTTGAGGCCGCTGCGCGCGGCTTCGGCGGTGCGCACGTTCGAGCGTACCGACACGTTCATGCCGATGTAGCCGGTCAGGCCCGACAGGATCGCGCCGACGGCGAAGCCGGCGGCGGTCTGCCACGACAGGAACACGCCGATGATCGCGAACAGGATGACGCCGACGATCGCGATCGTCGTGTATTGGCGGTTGAGGTAGGCCTTGGCGCCGGCCTGGATCGCCGCGGCGATCTCCTGCATGCGCGCGTTGCCTGCCGACTTGGCGAGGATCCAGCGCGTCGACAGCGCGCCGTAGACGATGGCCGCGAGCGCGCAGGCGATCGCGAAGATGAGCCCATTGGACATGGTGGAGCGTCTCCCAGAGGAACGAAAAGATTCGACGGCGGGGCATCGGGGCGCTTGGCGATGCCGGTCGACGACCGGCCCCACCCGCCCTCTCGCGTGTCCCGGCGTCGCCGCCGGCCCCGCTGGCCATAGCCCTCTATTGTGCCAGTCCGCGCGGTCGCCCGGATCCGGGCGGCTATACCGGACAATCCCGTCAGGGCTGGCGCCGCGGTGGCGGTGCTGGCGCGGCAGGGATGCGGTGGGCTCGCGCCGCTGCCGGCGGTCGCCGGCGGGAAGCTGGTCCGGCGCCGTCGCTAGACGTCGAACGTCGCCGCCAGCTTCTTCTTCACCGCGACGTTCTTCAACCGCACATAGCGAGGCAGCCCGTCCGCGAAAGGCGGCGGCGATTCGCCCTTGATCAGCGGCGCGAGGTAGCGCCGCGCCGCCGCGGTGATGCCGAAGCCGTCGGTGGTGATGAAGTGCCGCGGCAGCATCTTCTCCGCGTTGGCGACCTTGGCAAGCGGCACCGCCTCGATCTTCCAGCGATACGGCTTGTCGGACGTACGCACGATCGCCGGCATCACGGCGTTCTCGCCGCGCAGCGCGAGGTCGACCGCGGCCTTGCCCACCGCGTACGACTGGTCGAGGTCGGTCTTCGACGCGATGTGGCGCGCCGCGCGCTGCAGGTAGTCGGCGACCGCCCAGTGGAACTTGAGCTTCAACTGGTCCTTGACCAGCGCCGCGATCATCGGCCCGACGCCGCCCAGTTGCGCGTGGCCGAACGCGTCGCGCACGCCGCTGTCGGCGAAGAAGCGCCCGTCGCGCTGCTTCAATCCTTCCGACACGCCGACGCAGCAGTAGCCGTGACGCTTGACGTTGGCGTCGACGCTCTCGAGGAAGCGCCCCTCGTCGAACGGCACCTCGGGAAACAGCAGCAGGAGCGGAACCGGCGTCGCCTCGTCGTCGGCCATGCCGACGGCGGCGGTGATCCAGCCGGCATGGCGGCCCATCACCTCCATGACGAACACGCGTGTCGACGTGCGGCACATCGACGCCACGTCGAACGCCGCCTCGCGCATCGACGTGGCGACGTACTTGGCAACCGAGCCGAAGCCGGGGCAGTTGTCGGTGAGGGCAAGGTCGTTGTCGACGGTCTTCGGCACGTGCACGGCGGTCACCGGGTAGCCGAGCTTCGCGCTGATCTCGGAGACCTTGAGGCAGGTGTCGGCGGAATCGTTGCCGCCGTTGTAGAAGAAGTAGCCGATGTCGTGCGCGCGGAACACCTCGATGAGGCGCTCGTATTGCGCGCGCGACTCGTCGAGGCTCTTCAACTTGTAGCGACAGCTGCCGAACGCGCCGCCCGGCGTGTGCGTCAGCGCGCGGATCGCCGCGGCGCCCTCCTTCGACGTATCGATCAGGTCCTCGGTGAGCGCGCCGATGATGCCGTCGCGGCCGGCGAGCACCTTGCCGATCCGTTTCGGGTAGCGGCGCGCGGTCTCGATCACGCCGGCGGCGCTGGCGTTGATGACGGCGGTGACGCCGCCGGACTGGGCGTAGAAGGCGTTGCGGGGAGCCATCATCGGGATTCCTCGAGTTGCGCGGCCAGCGCGGCGGCGTGCGGGTCGATCGATGCGAGCCGGCGCAGCCGCGCGGCGAGATCGCGCACTTTCGCGGCGTCGCCGCGCGCGCGGCAGATCAGAGCGAGATTGTAGACGAGCGCCGCATCGTCGGGCCGCACCAGCGACGCGAGCGCGGCGCTCGACTGCGCGCGCTCGGCGTCGCCTTGCGCGAAATGCACGCGCGACGCCAGCGCGAGCGCGTCCGGGTTGTTGCGGTCGAGCGCGAGCGCCTCGCGAATCGCCGCCGCGGCGTCCGCCCACGCGTGGGCGTAGCACGCCGCGCTGGCGCGCGCGAGCAGCGGCGCCAGCGACGCGGCGAGGCGCTCGCGCGGCACCGCCCATTTGCGCCGCAGCGCCGCCGCGCCGGCATCGACGCGCTCGTTGTCGAGGTTGCGGCCCCCGCCGGCGCCGGAGTCGCCGATGTCGGCATACCAGATGAACGATCGCTGCCGCACGAAGTGGAAGCGCGCGCGCTGCGCGCACTGCAGGAACCAGTCCCAGTCCTCGTGCATCGGCAGCGATTCGTCGCAGCGGCAGCCGGCGACGACGAGATCGCGGTCGATGAGCGCCGACGACTGGTGAACGAGGTTGCGCGCATGGAGCTCCGAGAGCGCGACCGGCTGGCCGAACGTGCGCGGCGGCTCGCCCGTCACGCGCACGTCGGCGAGCGAATGCACGACGCCTGCGTCGGGATTCGCTTCGGCGACGTCGAGCAGCCCGCGGATGTGGCCGGGCAACCATTCGTCGTCGTCGTCGAGCCATGTCACGTACCGGCCTCGCGCGGCGTCGAGGCCCGCGTTCGCCGCGGCTGCACGCGGGAGGCGCGCTGCGCTCGCGACGAAGCGCACCGGATGGACGCCGGCGTGCGCAGGCGGCGGCGGGTGCGAAGCCCCGGCCGCGGCGACGACGATCGCTTCGATGGACACGCCGTCCTGCGCGGCAATCGAGGCGAGCGCGCGCGCGAGGGTCGGCCGGGCCATGCTGCGCACGACGACGCTCACGTCGGGCGTGGTCACCGGACTGCCCTTCGCGCTTCGGGGCTGGTTCGCGCTCGGGGCGGCCCTGCGCTCGCGCTCATGGCACGCGAAGTGACGCCAAGAGTTGCGCCGCGGCGGCGTCGCCCGGCGACAGCGCGAGCGCGTGCTCGGCGAGCCGCGCCGCGCGCTGGCGCTCGCCGCGCGCGAGCACGAGGCGCGCGAGGCCGACGAGGAACCGCGCCTCGTGCGGGCAGACGGTCGCGGCGAGCGACATCAATGCGACGGCGTCGTCGCGACGGCCGCGGCGATCCTCGACCGCCGCCAGCATCGCGAGCGCGTTGGGCTCGTTGCGGGCCACGGCCAGCACTGCCTCGGCCGCGGCCTCCGCGCGCGCGTCGTCGCCGGCGGCGAGCGCGGCGCCCGCCTGCTGCAGCAACGGCTCGATGCGCGCAATGAGCGTGGCGCGCGCGCCGCTCCACTTGGCGTAGATGAGGTCGCGGTAGCGCGCGAACCGCGCCGGGTCCTCGTTCGCGCCGCCGCCCGCGCCCGAGCTGCCGACGTCGGCATGCCACTCGAAGCTGCGCAGCCCCGTCGAATGGAACGGCCCGTGCTGGGCGATCTGCAGGAAGTAGTCCCAGTCCTGCATGATGTCGAACGCCTCGTCGAAACGGCAGCCGGCGTCGACCAGGCTGCGCGCGAACAGCACCGTCGACAGGTGCAGGAAATTGCGGACGTAGAGCTCGGTCAGCGCGAACGGCTGGCCCCAGTTCCGCACGCTGCCGTCGGCCATCCGCACGCGCGCCAGCGACGCCACCGCAGGGTACCGACCACCGCGCGCCGCGGCGACGAGCCCGGCGACGTGCGTCGGATCGATCGCGTCGTCGTCGTCGAGGAACGTGATCCATTCGCCGCGCGCGGCGTCCACCCCCGCGTTCGCGGCCTGTGGACGCGAAAGCGGCACGGCGCTCGCCACGAAGCGCACCGGATGCGCGCCGGTCGCCGGCGGCGGAGTCGGATGTGAAGATCCGCTCGCCGCGACGACCACCGCCTCGACCGCCGGGTGCGTCTGCGCGCCGACGGACGCGAGCGCCGCGGCGAGCGTGGGCCGCGCGGTGCTGCGGACGACGATGCTGACGAGCGGCGCGTCCACCGCTCGACGGGTCAGCCGGACAGCGCGGCGAGGCAGGCGTCGCGCACCGCGGCGACGCTGCCCGTGCCGTCGACGCGGCGCATCCGCGGCGCGAGGGCGTCGCCGCTTTGTGCCCAGCGCGTGTAGTACGCGATCAACGGCTCGGTCTGCGCGTGGTAGACCGCCAGCCGCTCGGCGACGGTCGCCTCGTGGTCGTCGACGCGCTGCACCAACGGCTCGCCGGTCACGTCGTCGATGCCGTCGACCTTCGGCGGATTGAAGCGCAGGTGATACGTGCGCCCCGACGCGACGTGCACGCGCCGCCCGCCCATCCGCTCGACGATCAGCGCGTCGGGCACGTCGATCTCGAGCACGTAATCGATCGGCACGCGTGCGTCGCGCATCGCGTCGGCCTGCGGGATCGTGCGCGGGAAACCGTCGAACAGGTAGCCCTCCGCGCAATCGGGCTGCGCGAGCCGGTCCTTGACGAGGCGCACGATGATCTCGTCGGAGACGAGCCGGCCGCTGTCCATCACGCGCTTGGCGGCGAGCCCGAGCGGCGTGCCGGCATTGATCGCGGCGCGCAGCATGTCCCCCGTGGAGATCTGCGGAATGCCGAAGGCCTCCTTGATGAAATGGGCCTGCGTCCCCTTGCCCGCGCCCGGCGGTCCCAGCAGGATCAGTCGCATGGGCTGTCAGTCGCTCCCGTGTTGTTCGAGCGCGCGCTCCGCGGCGATCAGCCGTCGCACACGCTCGAGGTCGTCGGCCGTGTCGACGCCCGGCGCCGGCGTCGCGGTCGTGACGTCGACCGCGATCCGGTAGCCATGCCACAGCGCGCGCAACTGCTCGAGGGCCTCGTACGTCTCGATCGGCGCTGGCGCGAGCGTCGGATACCGGACGAGGAACGCGACGCGGTAGGCATAGAGGCCGTAGTGGCGGTACACCGGCATGCCGGCGGGGAGCGCGCGCGGCTCGCGCGCGAACGCGTCGCGCGCCCAGGGAATCGTCGCGCGGCTGAAGTAGAGCGCGTTGCCGGCGGCGTCGCAGACCACCTTGACGACGTTGGGATTGAACGCCTCGGCGATGTCGTCGATGACGTGACAGGCGGTGGCGATCGACGCGTCGGGCTTGGCGGCGAGCGTCGCGGCCATTTGCCTCACCAGCGCGGGATCGATCAGCGGCTCGTCGCCCTGCACGTTGACGACGATCTCGTCCGGTCCAAGGTCGAGCGCTTGCGCGGCCTCGGCGAGGCGGTCGGTGCCGGTCGGATGGTCGGCGCGCGTCATGATCGCTTCACAGGCATGTGCGCGCGCCGCATCGGCGACGCGCGCGTCGTCGGTGGCGATCACCACGCGCGCGGCGCCGCTCTGTCGCGCGCGGCGCGCGACCTCGACGACCATCGGCACGCCGCCAAGATCGGCGAGCGGCTTGCCCGGCAGCCGCACCGACGCGTAGCGCGCGGGCACGAGGACGACGAACGGGACGGTGGACGCGCCGGCCGGCGCGCGCGTCGCAGCCCGGCCGGCTCCGGCCGCCGCCACTATTCGCTTTCGTCCGGCGCGAGCTTGCGCGCCTCGTCCTCGAGCATCACCGGGATCCCGTCACGGATCGGGTAGGCGAGCCGCGCGGTGCGCGACACGAGCTCCTGGCGCTCGCGGTCGAGCGTGAGCGGCCCCTTGGTGACCGGGCAGACGAGGATGTCGAGGAGCTTCTGGTCCATGTCGGTGGGTCCCTGTCACGCCGCGATCAGCGCGGCGACGCGCTCGACGAGCCGCGGGTCGATCACCGCCTCGATCGGCAGGTAGTGAAGGCGCGGGTCGTCGAAACGCCGGCATTTTACCGCGTCCTTCTCGGTCATCAGCACGACGTCGGCGTCCGCCGGCAGGTCGGCCGGCGTGAACGCGTGATGATCGTCGAGCGCCGTCGTCGCCGCGTCGATGCCTTGCGCGCGCAGTGTCGCGAAGAAGCGCTGCGGATGCGCGATGCCGGCCAGCGCCGCGACGCGCGCGCCGCGCCAGCAGCCGGGCGCACCGGCGACCTCGGCGTCGTCGCCGACGCGTCGCCACGGCAGCGCGCGATGCACGATGCGCGTCTCGCGGCCATCGGCGCTCGCGTCGCCCGCCGACGCCTGCGCGTCGGCGAGCCGCGCGATCGCGTCGACCTGCGCGAGGCGCGAGGCGGGCTCGCGCAGCGGCCCCGCGGGCAACAGCCAGCCGTTGCCGAAGCCGCGCGCATCGTCGACGACGACGATCTCGACGTCGCGCGCGAGCGCGAGGTGCTGCAGGCCGTCGTCGCAGACGATCACCGACGTTTGCGGGTGGCGCGCGATCAAAAGCTCGGCGGCCGCGGCGCGATCGCGCCCGACGACGACCGGGAAGCCGCTTCGCGCGAGGATCAGCGGCTCGTCGCCGACGATCGCGGGATCGTCGTCGGGCAGCACCTCGCGCGGCGTGCGCGAGCGCCCGCCGTAGCCGCGGCTGACGAGCCCCGGCGCCGCGCCGCGCGCGGCGAGCGCGCGGGCGAGCGCGATCGCCGCCGGCGTCTTGCCGCCGCCGCCGACGGTCAGGTTGCCGACGACGACGACCAGTCGCGCGACACGTCGGCGCTTCATCCATCCGGCGGCATAGAGGCCGCGGCGCACGCGCACCACCGCTCCGTACAGCCACGACGCCGGGACGAGCAGCGCCGTCAGCGCGCAAAGCCGCGATCGATACCAGCGACGGGTGAGCGCGGCGGCGGCGGTCATCGGGCGCGGCCGCGCGCGGGTCAGGCTGCCGTTGTCGCGGCGGTCACTTGGCGGCGCCGCCGCCTTGCGCCGATTGCGTGGCGAACGTGATGTGCACGAGGCCCGCGAGGCGCGCCGCCTCCATCACGTGGATCACCGACTGGTGCGTGGCGTTGGCGTCGGCGTTGATGATGACGACGGCGTCCTTCGAGTCGCCGGAGGCGCGCCGCAGCGCGTCGGCGAATGCGCCGGCGGTGGTGAACGTGAACACGTTCTTGTCGATCACGTAGCGACCCTGCGCGTCGACGCCGACGTTGATCTCCTTCGGCCGCTGCTTCTGCGCGTCGGCCTCGGCCTCGGGCAGCGTGATCTGCAGCTCGGCGACGCGCTGGTAGGTGGTCGTCACCATGAGGAAGATCAGGATGACGAGGAGCACGTCGATCAACGGCACGAAGTTGATCTCGGGCTCGTCGCGCGAGCGCAGGCCGCGCAGGTTCACCGCGCGCGCTCCGCCGTCGTGCCGGTCGCGCTACTTGCGCTCATTGTGCGCGAAGTCGACGAGCTTGATCGCCTGCTGCTCCATCTCGACGACGAGGCCGTCGACCTTGCCGCGGAAATAGCGGTAGAAGATCATGCTCGGGATCGCGACGATGAGGCCCATCGCCGTGTTGTACAGCGCGACCGAGATGCCGTGCGCGAGCACGATCGGGTTCGACCCCGACGAGCTCTGCGAGCCGAAGATCTCGATCATGCCGATCACCGTGCCGAGGAGCCCGAGGAGCGGTCCGATCGCCGCGATCGTGCCGAGCGTGGGCAGGAAGCGCTCGAGGTCGTGTGTGACGATGCGACCCACCTCCTCGATCGCCTCCTTCATCACCGGCCGCGGCGCCTTGACGTTGGCGAGGCCTGCTGCGAGGATCCGCCCGAGCGGCCCCTGCTGCGCCGTCCTGCCGAGGACCTCCGGCGTGGCGCCGCGCTCGCGGTATTCGGCGAGCACCTTGTCGACGAGGCCGGGCGGCGCGACGATTCCCTGCCGCAACGACCACAGCCGCTCGATGATGAGCGCGAGCGCGATGATCGACGCGATGATCAGCGGCCAGATCGGCCAGCCGGCGGCTTCGATGAGTGACAGCACGGTCGATGACTCCTTCGGGGCTTCTGTCGCGCCGGAATGTTAACTCATCCGTGCGTCGTCGCCCTTGCGCGGGGACGTGCGCACGTCGGCTGCATCACGCCGACTGGCCGCCGTCGAGCGCCGCGGTCAGGAGCGCCCCGGCGAGCACGATCACCCAGCAAAGGTGCAGCCAGATGAGGAACAGCGGCAGCGCGGCGAGCGCGCCGTAGATCACCTCGTAGGTCGGCACGTGCGTGACGTACCACGCGAAGCCGTGCTTCATCACCTCGAAGGCCGCCGACGCCGACGCGCCGCCGATCAGCGCCGGCACCCAGCGTACCGGCTTCGCCGGCACGCTCTTGTAGATGAGCGCGAGCGCGATCGCCGTCAGCAGCACGGGCAGCGGCGCGATCACCCAGTCGCCGAAGCTCGCCGTGCGCGGCAGCATGCCCCGCGTCTGCGCGAGGATCCACGTGGTGCTCCAGATGCTCGCGCCGACCAGCACCGGGCCGAGTGTCAATCCCAGCACGTACACCGGCGCGCGCCGCACGAGCGAGCGGCCGCGGCGCACGCGGAAGATCAGGTTGATCTCGCGCTCGACCATCGCGAACAGCAGCACCCCGGTGACGGCGATGAACACGAGCGACAGGCCGCGCAGCTCCGAGGCGTGCGCGGCGAAGCCGAGCACGTAGGTGTGCACGACCGTCGACGCGCTGCTGGGCAGCATGTAGCGCAGCAGGAACTTCTCGAGCGCGTCGAGCCAGGTGTCGAACACCGGGAAATGCGCGACGGTGGCGATCGCGACGCTGACGAGCGGAACCAGCGCGAGCAGCGTCGTGAACGCGAGCGCCGCCGCCGTGCGCGACAGGTCGAGGTCGCGCACGCCCCGCGAGACGATCTTCCAGGCGGCGAACGGGTTGGTCATGCAAGCTGCGAGGCGATCCACCACGCCGCGGCGGCGATCGCCGCCGACGCCGGGATCGTCAGCACCCACGCCCAGACGATCTGCGACGCCACGCCCCAGCGCACCGCGGAGAGCTTGCGCGTCGCACCGACGCCGATGATCGCGCCGGTGATCGTGTGCGTCGTCGACACCGGGATGCCGAGGTACGTCGCGAAGAACAGCGTCGCGGCCCCCGCGCTCTCGGCGCAGAAGCCGCCGACGGGCTTCAACTTGGTGATCTTCATGCCCATCGTGCGCACGATCCGCCAGCCGCCGAACAGCGTGCCGAGCGCGATCGCGGTCTGGCAGGCGAGCACGACCCACAGCGGGATGTCGGTGGCGGCGAAGTCGCGCTTGAGCGACCCGGCGGCGACCAGCACCAGCGCGACGACACCCATCGTCTTCTGCGCGTCGTTGGCGCCGTGGCCGAGGCTGTAGAGCGCCGCCGACACGAGTTGCAACCGCCGGAACCAGCGGTCGACGCGGTGCGGCGGCTTGCGGAACAGCAGCCACGACAGCATCGTCATCAGCGCCATGCCGAGCGCGAGGCCGATCGCCGGCGACAGCACGATCGCCGCGCCGATCTTCGCGAAGCCAGAGCCTACCAGCGCGCCGAAGCCGGCCTTGGCCGCGGCGGCGCCGCCCAGCCCGCCGATCAGCGCATGCGACGACGACGACGGCAGCCCGAACCACCACGTGATGATGTTCCAGGCGATCGCGCCGGTGAGCGCGCCGGCGAGCACCGCAGCGTCGACGATGCGCGTGTCGATGATGCCGCGGCCGATCGTGTCGGCGACGGCGAGGCCGAACACCAGGAACGCGACGAAGTTGAAGAACGCCGCCCACACCACCGCCCATTGCGGCCGCAGCACGCGCGTCGACACCACCGTCGCGATCGAGTTCGCCGCGTCGTGGAAGCCGTTCATGAAATCGAACGCCAGCGCGAGCGCGATCAGCGACGCCGCCGTCGCGAAGCCGATCGTCGCTTCATGCATCGCGATCGGGCGCCTACGCGGCCTCGAGGACGATGCCCTCGATCAGGTTGGCGACGTCCTCGCAGCGGTCGGTGATCTCCTCGAGCAAGAGGTAAACCTCCTTCTGCTTGATCACCTCGCGCGCGTCCGGCTCCTCGCGGAAGAGCTTGGCGAGCGCCGTGCGGAACACGCCATCGGCGTGGCTCTCGAGCTTGTCGATCTCGCCGCAGATCGCAAGGATGCGCGCCGAGTTCTTCATCGACGGCAGCAACGCCACCGCCTCCTTGACGCGGCCCGTGCACTTGACGCAGATCGCCGCGAGCTCGGCCGCCTCGGGGCCGATCCTGCGCACGTCGTACAGGAACAGGCACTCGGCCGCGTCCTCGATCAGGTCGACGACGTCGTCCATCGCCGTGACGAGGCCATGGATCTGGTCGCGGTCGAACGGCGTGATGAACGTCTGGTGCAGCAGGTGGACGGTGTCGTGCGTGATGCGGTCGGCCTGCTTCTCGTACTGGTGGATCGCCGTGCTGCGGACGTCGAGCGTGGCGAGGTCGGCGAACACCGCGACGAGCTCCTCCGCGGCCTTCACCGACAGCGCCGCGTGCTGGTCGAAAAAATCGAAGAACCGGCCTTCGCGCGGCAGGAGAGGCATGCGGGAGGGGCTTGGAAGCGGCGGCGGACGGGCGCAGATTAGCAGACACGAGCGCCCGGAAGTCCCCTCGATGTAAGGGAGCCGTCCCCGGCCGCGACATCCCGGCAACGCCGCCCGCGCGGGCGGCCGCACCGCATTCCCGTGAAGGAGCCCGCATGACCGCCACCCCATCGCCCCGCCTCGAGCACGCCATCCTCGGCGGCGGCTGCTTCTGGTGCCTCGAAGCCGTCTTCCGCGACCTGACAGGCGTTTCGAGCGTCGTTTCCGGCTATGCCGGCGGCCGCGTCGCCGATCCCTCGTACGAGGCCGTCTGCGGCGGCGGCACCGGCCACGCCGAGGTCGTCGACATCGCGTTCGACCCGGCGGTCGTGAGCTATGCCGATCTTCTGCGCGTGTTCTTCACCATGCACGATCCGACGACGCGCGACCGCCAGGGCAACGACGTCGGCACGCAGTACCGGTCGGTGATCTTCGCCCAGTCCGACGCGCAGCGCGCCACCGCCGAGGCGGTGATGGGCGAGGTTTCGGCCGAAGGCCTGTGGCCGGCGCCGCTCGTCACCGAGCTCGCGGGCGCGGCGCCGTTCTACCGCGCTGAGGGCTATCACCAGGACTACTTCGAGCGCAATCCGCGCCAGCCCTATTGCATGGCGGTGGTGGCGCCGAAGGTCGCCAAGTTCCGCAAGCTGTACCGCGATCGCCTCAAGTCCGGGACGCCGCAATCGGCATAGTTACCGAAGGTGGCGGTCATGCGCGTCCCGGCGGCTACAGCCGGTAGCGCGCGTAGAGTCCGCCCGAGGTGAGGCACAGGCCCACCGCCCACAGCACGGGCGCGAGGCCGAACGTCGCGCCGAACGCGCCGAACACGAGCGGCACCGCGACCGCCAGCGATTGCGACAGCGACATGCGCACGCCCGCCGCCTCGCCCATCCGGCCGGGCGGCGCGTGCGTGTGCAGCAGCGACATCACCATGGGCTGGCCGCCGCCCAGGCCGAAGCCGATGCCGAATGACACGACCATCAGCGTCTCGGCGCTACCCGCGAACGGCAGCATCAGGTAGGCGACGCCGGCGATCGCGAGCGCACCCGCGAGCACCTGGGTTTCGCTGAAGCGCCGCGAGAAGAGCGGCATCAGGAAGCGGACCACGAACGTCGCCGCCGCGAACGCCGCGATGACGGCGCCGATCGCCGACGCGCTCAAGCCGATCGAGCGGCCGAAGATCGGGATGAAGATCGTCTGCAGCTCCCAGCCGAGCGAGAACAGCGAGTTGACGCCGAGCAGCCTGCGCAGCCGCGCATCGGCGAGCAGCGCGAGCGCGCCGCCGTCGATGCGGCGGTGCATCGGCTGCGGGCCGGGCAGCGCCGCCAGCATGCCGGCGGCGAGGATCGCCGCGGGCACGAGCGGAATGAGCGCGAGCACGCCGAATGCCCATGCGAAGCCCAGGTGGTCGATCGACAGGCCGGCCACCAGCGGGCCGATGATGCCCGACGTCGATTGCCCGAGCGCCAGCAGCGAGAAGTTGCGCGAGCGGTGCATCGGGCCGGCGAGCTCGCCCGTGGCATTCTGCGCGGCGATCTGGAACATGCTGAACGCGACACCGCAGCTCGCCGCGGTCAGGTAGAGCGGCGCCATGCCTTCCGTCGTGCACGGCAGGCTCGCGCCGCAGGCGAGCAGCACCGAGCCGACCAGCATCGGCCGGCGCACCCCGACGCGGTCGGACCATCTCCCCGCGGCCACGGCGATCAGCATCGGCAGGAGCGCGTAGAGCGCGAGCAGCACCCCGACCTGGCCGGCGCCGGCGCCTTGCGCGAGCGCCGACAGCGTCACGACGACGCGCGAGCCGCCAAGTACCGTGTGGTTGGCGATGCAAAGGCCGATCAGCGCGTAGAGCGTGCGTGTCTCGCGCTGGTCGTCGACGATGCCGTCCCGCGCGGCGGTCATCGCCGCAGCGGCCGCGCGGCGCGCGGCCATGCCGGAGCGTGCACGTTGCCGACCCCGCCGCTCATGGCGCGAGCCGAGCGCGCGACCACGTGTCGCCGTCGCGCGTGTAGCGGATGCGGTCGTGCAGCCGCGACGGCCGCCCCTGCCAGAACTCGACGGCCGCCGGCACGACGCGGTAGCCGCCCCAGCGCTCGGGCCGCGGCACGTCGTCGCCCGGATGCGCGCGCTCGATTTCGGCGACGCGCGCCTCGAGCCATTCGCGATTGGCGATCTCCGTGCTTTGCGGCGAAGCCGCCGCCGACACGCGCGACCCGCGCGGCCGGCTCGCGAAATAGGCGTCCGAGGCGGCCGCATCGACGACCTCGACGCTGCCCTCGACGCGCGCCTGGCGCTCGAGCGGCGCCCAGAACCACACCAGCGCCGCCCGCGGATTGGCGGCGAGGTCGCGGCCCTTGGCGCTGTCGTAGTGGGTGTAGAACACGAAGCCGCGCGCGTCGATTCCCTTGAGGAGCACGATGCGCGCCGACGGGCGCCCCTGCGCGTCGGCAGTGGCGAGCGTCATCGCCGTCGGCTCCGGCGCCTCGGCGCGAATCGCCTCGTCGAGCCAGGCCGCGAACTGCGCGAGCGGATCGGGATCGAGCCCGGCGACGTCGAGCGATGCCCGGCGGTAGTCCGAGCGCAGCCGGGCGAGATCGGTGACGCGGTCGGTCATCGGACGCGCGCGGCCGTCATGGCGAGCGACCGGAAAGCGGCGACGCGCATGCATGCGATTCTAGCGCGCGGCGACCCGCGACCGCGGCGCCGGCGACGCGCGCGCGAGGGCGTCGACGCGCGCGATGCAGCGTTACAACAACGGGGCGTTTTCCCTCGCAAAATGCCTTCCGCCCCTTGGGAAATGCGGTATAGTCGCCGCCGATGGAGCGATTGCCCGCGACAGGAGGGCCGCCCCAGAACGATCGGCACCGTCCGCTCGCACCTATGACAGGAAGGAGAACCATGGCTACTGCGAAAAAAGCTGCGAAGAAGTCTGCGAAGAAGCCGGCCGCGAAGAAGACCGCCGCGAAGAAGCCGGCCGCCAAGAAGTCCGCCGCCAAGAAGTCCGCGCCGAAGAAGGCGCCCGCCGCCAAGAAGCCCGCCAAGAAGTCCGCCGCCAAGCGCAAGCCGAACGCCGCGTTCATGAAGGCCATGACGCCCTCCGCGACGCTCGCCGCCGTCATCGGCCACGTGCCGCTGCCGCGCACCGAAGTGACCAAGAAGATCTGGGATTACATCAAGAAGAACAAGCTGCAGGATGCGGTCAACAAGCGCATGATCAACGCCGACGACAAGCTGCGGTCCGTGTTCGGCGGCAAGGGCAAGGTCTCGATGTTCGAGATGACCAAGCTCATCTCGAATCACCTCAAGTAACGAGGCGCGTCAGAACCGCGACGGCCGGCCGCCCGCGAGGGTCGCCGGCCGTTGGTTTTTGTGGCGCCGCCTCGGCCGTTCGGACGAATGCGCGCCGCGCGCGGCCTTGCGATACTGTTTCGTCTGGACGCGGCGGAGCAGGCAACCAAATTGGGTGAGCCGACGTTGGAGCGTCGCGCAGCCGGAGGCGATGCATCGTGGAGATCGCGGCGGCCGCCGGCGATCCCGTTCCCGCTCGCGCTCGCCGCGATGCTCGCTGCCGGGCTGACGGCCCCTGGCGCCGGCGTCGCGCAAACGAGCCTGCATGTGCGCGGCGCCATCGTCGAAAGCGACATGCGCGATGCCTACCGTCCGCCGATGGTCGTGCGCGAGGACAACGGCTCGCTCGTCATCGTCGAGACGGCGCTGAACTCGCGGGGCGTTCACGTTGCCGCGGGCACTTTGGCGGCGATCGTGCCGCCGCACCTCGCCCGCGCGATCGTCGAGCGCACGCCTGACGGCACGCTGCACGCGCGCGTCGTGCTGGTGTTTCCGGACAATTTCATCGACGGCGAGGTTGGCGAGGTAGCCTGGGATCGGCCGCCGTCGTCGCTGCGCATACAAGGCACCATCGCCGCCGCTGTGCCGGACGGCGCCACGCTCGCGATCGCGCTACGCTACGGCGATGTGCAATCGGCGATCGTCGCCGACCCGGCGACGCAGGTGGCTGTGGTCACCAACGAGTACGACAAGTTCTATGTCCCGGGCGACCACGTGTTCATCGCGGCGACCCGCCAGCGTGACGGCCGCATCACCGCCGGCCGCGTGTTCTTCGGCAAGGACGGCTTCGTGCCGCCGATGTAGCCGCGGTCCGCGCCGGCGCAGACCGGTCAGCCGCGCGGCGCCTCGAGCGCGGCGATGCGCGCCGCGATCGGCGGGTGCGTCGCGAAGAGCGACATCACGCCGCCCTTGTCGGTGATGCCGAAGCCCGACAGTGCCTTCGGCAGGTCGCCGGCCTCGACGCCGCCCAGGCGGCGCAGCGCGCTGATCATCGGCTGCGGGCGGCCGAGCAGTTTCGCGCTGCCGGCGTCGGCGCGGAACTCGCGGTAGCGCGAGAACCACGCGACGATCATCGACGCGAGGATCCCCAGCACGAGTTGCAGCACCATCACCGTGATCCAGTAACCAGGACCGGTGCCACGCTCGGTGCGGAACACCGTCTTGTCGACGATCGAGCCGATGATGCGCGCGAGGAAGATCACGAACGTGTTGACGACACCCTGGATCAGCGTCAGCGTGACCATGTCGCCGTTGGCGACGTGCGACAACTCGTGGCCGAGCACCGCCTCGACCTCCTCGCGGTTCATCGACTGCAGGAGGCCGGTCGACACCGCCACCAGCGCCGAGTTGCGGAACGCGCCGGTGGCGAAAGCGTTGGGCTCGCCCTCGTAGATCGCCACCTCGGGCATGCCGATGTTGGCGGCCGACGCGAGCCGGCGCACCGTCTCCATCAGCCACGCCTCGGCGTCGTTGGCCGGCGTGTCGATCACGTGCGCGCCGGTCGTCCACTTGGCGACCGCCTTCGACATCAGGAGCGAGATGATCGCGCCGGTGAAGCCCACGACCATCGAGAACACCAGCAGGCCCCCGTACGACATCCCCGCCTGCGAGACCATCGCGCGGTCGAGGCCGAAGAGCTTCAGCACGATCGACAGCACCAGCACCACGGCGAGGTTCGTGACGATGAAGAGGACGATGCGTTTCATGCGAGGCCTCCGGTCGATGGGGTCGTGCCCGGCGCGATGGTAGCGCACCCGGCCGGAGCAAGATGGGTCCGCGGCGCGCGCGGATCAAGCGCCCCGCCACGACGGTCATCCCCGCAAGAGTGCTGAACGACCGTCATCCCCGCGAAAGCGCTGAACGACCGCCATCCCCGCGAAATCGCTGAACGACCGTCATCCCCGCGAAAGCGGGGATCCAGTCGTGACGCGCCGATAGGTCGCCGCTGTGCCTAATTCCGCGTCAGATCTGGATTCCCGCTTTCGCGGGAATGACGAGGGGGGAATCGGCCGTGCGCGCGTGATGACTAGCCGCCGGGCTTTTTCCAGGAATCCTTGAGCGTCACCGCGCGGTTGAACACCGGTTGGCCGGGCGCATGGTCGACGAGGTCGGCGACGAAGTAGCCGTGGCGCTCGAACTGCACCCGCGTCTCGCGTGCCGCGTCGGCAAGCGCCGGCTCGACGAACGCGCGAATCACCCGCTTCGAGTCCGGATTGAGGTCGTCGAGGAAGTTGCGCTCGGCGGCCTCCGCGGAGGACTCGTCATCGCCGGCGACGACCGCGCGGCTCGGCGCCGCCGGGTCGCCCTTGCCGGCGCCGAACGGCTCGCGCGCGCCGGGAAACGGCACGCGGAAGAGGCGATCGTAGAGCCGTACCTCGGCCGGCTTGGCGTCGTGCACGGCGAGCCAGTGGATGTTGCCCTTGACCTTGCGGGCGTCGGCGCCTGGCGTTCCGCTGCGCGTCGAAGGGTCGTACGTGCAGTGCACGGCGACGACGTTGCCGTCGGCATCCTTGTCGACGCCCGTGCACTTGACGATGTAGGCGTAGCGCAGCCGCACCTCCGCGCCCGGCGCCAGCCGGAAGTAGCCCTTCGGCGGCGCCTCGGAAAAGTCGTCGCGCTCGATCCACAGCGCGCGGCCGAACGGCAGCGCGCGCTTGCCGAGCTCGGGCTTCTGCGGATGGTTGGGCGCCTCGCAGGTCTCGTTCCCGCCTTCCGGATAGTTGTCGATGACGAGCCGGATCGGGTCGAGCACGGCGACACGCCGCTCGGCGTGCGCGTTGAGGTCGTCGCGCATTGCCGCCTCGAGCAGCGCGATGTCGATCCACGAGTCGACGCGCGACGCGCCGATGCGCTCGTTGAAGAGGCGGAAGCCCTCGGGCGTGTATCCGCGCCGCCTCGCGCCGACGATCGTCGGCATCCGCGGGTCGTCCCAGCCGTCGACGTGGCCCTGCTCGACCAGGTCGATCAGCTTGCGCTTCGACAGCACGACGTAGGTGAGATTGAGCCGCGCGAACTCGTGCTGGTGCGGCAGCGGCCGCTCGAGCAGGCCGCCGTCGGCGAGCTTGCCGATCACCCAGTCGTATAGCGGGCGGTGATCCTGGAACTCGAGCGTGCAGATCGAGTGCGTGATCCGCTCGAGCGCGTCGCTGATGCAATGGGTGTAGTCGTAGAGCGGGTAGATGCACCAGTCACCGCCGGTGCGGTGGTGCCAGGCGTGGCGGATCCGGTAGATCGTCGGGTCGCGCAGGTTGAGGTTCGGGCTCGCCATGTCGATCCGCAGGCGGAGCACGTGCGCGCCATCCGGGAACTCGCCCGCGCGCATCCGCCGGAAGAGGTCGAGGCTCTCGGCGGCGCTGCGGTCGCGATACGGGCTCGCGATGCCAGGCTCGGTGAGCGTGCCGCGCGTCGCGCGCATCTCCTGCGCGCTCTGGCTGTCGACGTAGGCCAGGCCCTTGCCGATGAACCATTCGGCGAATTCGTAGAGCTTCGCGTAATAATCGGAGGCGTGAAAGCGCGCGTCCCAGTCGTAGCCCAGCCAGCGCACCGCGTCGGCGATCGACGCCTCGAACTCGACGTCTTCCTTGAGCGGATTGGTGTCGTCGAAGCGCAGGTGGCAGACGCCGCCGAACTCGGCGGCGAGGCCGAAGTTGAGCGCAATCGACTTGCTGTGGCCGAAGTGCAGGTAGCCGTTGGGCTCGGGCGGGAAGCGCGTCACCACGCGGCCGCCATAGGTGCCCGCGGCAACGTCGTCGGCGACGATGCCGCGCAGGAAGTTGGCACCCGCGCCCGCAGGCCCCGCGGCGCCGCCGGCATTGGCACCGGCAGTCGGCGCACCGTCGCCGCGCGCCTTCACGCCCGGGGCGGACGACGACGTCATCGGGTGCGCTCCGCTTGGCTCGCCGTCTTTGTACCTGGCATGCCACGCATTTTAGCGCGCGGCTGACGCACCGTTCCGGCGCGGCGGCGGCGCACGCCGCCGCCGCGCGCATCGCGAGCCATTCGCGCGGTGGTTGCGCGTTGTCCACAAATCCTGTGGATAGCCGTGTGCATATCTTGTAAATTCGCGCGCTAAGTGCAGCCGCCATCAACGCTTTGTCTGCGCTGCCCGAATTTGCACCGAAAAACCGCGCGTCGTTTCAATGAGTTGTGAATTGTCCCCAGCGGCAACATGGCTGCAATGCAACCGTCATCGGCCGATGCGGCCGATCGGTGGCGCATGCCGGTGCAAAATTCCACGATGAGCGCCTCGACGCCGCTTGACAATCGCGCGCCGCTTTCGGTATCGGCGCTCGTCGCATCGGCGCGCCTGGCGCTCGAGCGCGAGCTCGGCGTCGTGCGCGTCGCCGGCGAGGTGAGCGGCTTCACGCGCGCCGCCTCCGGCCATTGCTATTTCGCCCTCAAGGACGCCGGCGCGCAGGTGCGCTGCGTGATGTGGCGCACGCGCGCGCGCCTCATCGACTTCGCGGTAGCCGACGGCATGGCCGTCGAGGTCCGCGCGATGGCGTCGGTCTACGAGCCGCGGGGCGAGTTCCAGCTCGCGGTCGACAGCATCCGCCAGGCCGGCAGCGGCGCGCTGTACGAGCACTTCCTGAAGCTCAAGGCGCGCCTCGAGACGGCCGGCTGGTTCGATGCCGCGCGCAAGCGGCCGCTGCCGCCGTTCCCGCGCGCGGTCGGCATCGTCACGTCGACGCGCGCCGCCGCGCTGCGCGACGTCCTGACGACGCTGGCACGCCGCTGGCCGGGATTGCGCGCGATCGTCTATCCATGCGCCGTGCAGGGCGCCGGCGCCGCCGCGGAGATCGCCGCCGCGATCGCCGAGGCGAACGCGCATGGCGAGGTCGACGTGCTCGTCGTCTGTCGCGGCGGCGGCTCGATCGAGGATTTGTGGGCCTTCAACGAGGAAGCGGTGGCGCGCGCGATCGTCGAGTCGCGGCTGCCGGTGGTCTCGGGTGTCGGCCACGAGACCGACTTCACGATCGCCGACTTCGTCGCCGACGTGCGCGCACCCACGCCGACCGGCGCGGCGACGCTGGTCGCGCCGGACGGTGCGGCGTTCGTGCACCGCGTCGCCCAACTCGCAGCGCGCACCGTGCGCGGCATGCGGCATGCGCTGGCGACGCGCACGCAGCGCGCCGATCTCGCCGCGCGCGGACTCGTCCATCCGCGCGCGCGGCTCGCCGGCGAAGAGGACCGCCTGCGCGCGCACGCCACGCGCCTGGCGCTCGCCTGGCGGCGCGACACCGCGGCGCGCGCGGCGGCGGTCGCGTCCGGTGCGCAGCGGCTGCGCCGCGAGATGCGCACGCCGTTCGCCGATGCCGCGCTGGTCGCCGCCTTCGCCGAGCGCTGGCAGCGCGCGGCGGCGCTCGCGGTGGTCAACGCCGCGGCACGCGTCGATGGCCTCGCGCAAAGCCTCGCGCACCTGTCGCCCCAGCACGTGCTGGAGCGCGGCTACGCGATCGTGGCGCGCAAGGAGGGCGGCGAGATCGTCCAGGATGCGCGGACCCTCACGCGCGGCGACGCGCTCGACATCACGCTCGCACGCGGTCGTGCGGCCGCGGACGTCACCGCGATCGATCCGGATTGACGCTGCGGCTGCGGCGCTGGCTGCCGCTCAAGCCTCGTCGGGCTCGGGATTGTCGACGGCGCGGCCGCGCTTCAGCGCGGCGACGACCGACGGGGGCGCCTGCGCGGCGATCCTCGGCGTGCGGGTCGTCACGTCGGCGTTCTGCGCACGGTGGCGCAGCGCGTGGTCCATCAGCACCAGCGCGAGCATCGCCTCGCCGATCGGCGTCGCGCGGATGCCGACGCAGGGATCGTGGCGGCCGTGCGTGTTGACGATCACCGGCGCGCCCGACTTGTCGACCGAGTGACGGTCGAGGCGGATCGATGACGTCGGCTTCACGGCGAATGCGACGACGATGTCCTGGCCGGTGGAGATGCCGCCGAGGATCCCGCCGGCGTGGTTGGACGCGAAGCCCTGCGGCGTCATCTCGTCGGAGTGCACGGTACCGGGCTGCGTAACGGCCGCGAAGCCCGCGCCGATCTCCACACCCTTGACAGCGTTGATGCTCATCATCGCCGCGGCGATGTCGGCGTCGAGCTTGCCGTACACCGGCTCGCCCCATCCCACGGGCACGCCGGACGCGACGACCTCGATCCTCGCGCCGGCGGAATCACCCGACTTGCGCAGCCGATCCATGTACGTCTCGAGCGCGGGGACGATGCTCGCGTTGCCGACGAAGAAGGGATTGGCGTCGACGTGCGCCCAGTCCTCGAACGGCACGACGTTGGGCCCGAGTTGCGTCAGGTGGCCGCGGATGGCGACGCCATGCCGCTCGCGCAGCCACTTCCTCGCGACGGCACCGGCGGCCACGCGCACCGCCGTCTCGCGCGCCGACTGCCGGCCGCCTCCGCGGTAGTCGCGCACGCCGTACTTCTGCCAGTACGTGTAGTCGGCATGGCCGGGACGAAATGTCCCGGCGATGTTCGCGTAGTCCTTGCTGCGAGAATCCTCGTTGCGGATCAGCAGCGCGATCGGCGTGCCGGTGGTGACGCCCTCGAACACGCCGGACAGGATCTCGACGGTGTCCGACTCGCGGCGTTGCGTGACGTGGCGCGACGTGCCGGGCTTGCGGCGATCGAGCTCATGCTGGATGTCGGCGGCGTCGAGCGCCATGCCGGGCGGGCAGCCGTCGACGACGCAGCCGATCGCCGGCCCGTGCGACTCGCCGAACGAGGTGACGCGGAACAGCGTGCCTAAGGTGTTGCCGGACATGCGTTACCGAAAGAGGAGCGGTGGCCGATCGAGTTTAGCATCGCGCGTCAGCGCGCCGCGTGCGCGAGCTCGCCGAGATCCTTGTCGCGCAGCTTGACGAGCAGCATCTCGCCATCGGGCGCCACGCGGAACTCGCCAAAGCGGGCGCCGGCGAAATCGGCGCCGTGGCCTTCCTCGAAGAACCAGGCGTTGGTCGCGAACCGGACGTCACCGTCGCGCACGCGGTAGCGCAGCCGCAGCTCGCCGGGCTTGAGCGCCGTGCCGTCGTCGAAGCGGACGAATTGCGCGACGCCTTTCCCATCCGGTGCGACCACGACATGGCCGTCGCCGTACGCCGGGATCGCCACGCGATCGGGAAACGCGTCGCGCACGATCCGGTACGACAGGCGCATGTAGTCGCCCTGCAGCAGCGCGCGCGGGTCGACGGGCACGAGCTCGAGGACCACGGGCGTGCCGGAGGCGACCTGCGACTCCCGATGCGCGATGCCGACGTTGACCACCGCCAGCACGGCGAGCGTGGCGAGCGCGATGGCGAGCTTACGCATGGCGCCTGGCCTCGCTCGCTTGCCCTTCGCTCGCCCGCGCCACGCGACGCAGTGCCGCACCGACACCCATCAGCACGATGCCCACGGCGGCGAGCGAGACCGACTTGGCGAAGAGCGTCGTCGCGAGCGAGAAGTAGTAGTAGCCGAGCATGCCGATCGCGGTGGCGATGCCGAGGCCGGTCAACGCCGGCCGGCCGGTGTCGAACGCGACCAGCATCACGATCAATGCCGCCAGCAACCCGGGCACCGGATACGCGAGTGCTGCGATCGCGATGGCGCCGAGGAGCGCGACCCGCGTGACGCGCGAGTCGGCGAGCGCGAGCCGGCGGCACAGGAGCGCCACCACCGCGACGAACGCGATCGCCATCAGCACCGCCGCCACGCGCGACGAGGTGTCGGGCGGCGCATGCCACCAACGCACCGCGTCGTGAGCGAGGTCGGCGAGCGGCGCGAAGGCGAGGAGCGCGACGCCGAAGCCGGCTGATGCCGGCCGCCACAACGCGTCGCTGCGCGCGTCGCGCGTCGCGGCCCATGCCGCGCCGACGAACGCAATGGTCGTCAGCGGCGCCGCCAGCGACAGCGGCCCGAGTCGCGCGAGCAGCCCGAAGCCGCACATCCCGACGGCGAGCGCGGCGAGCGCGCGGTGCGTGCGCTCGGCGATCGCCACGAGCATGATCGCCTCGAACGCGCCGATCAGCGCCCACGCGAGCGTGTGGTTCGGCTCGCTGGCGCGCGCGATGCCGAGCCCGATCGCCGCCTCGCCCGCGATCGCGAACGCGAGCCCGAACTGCGCGACGAACACGCGGCCCTTGGCGCGCGCCAGCACCCACGCGCCGATCGCGAGAAGCGCGGCGCCGACGACGAGCGTCGTCACGGCGTTGTCGAACGCGCGCACGAACAGGATGCTGGTCGACGACAGCACGCAGATCGCGGCGATCCACGCAGCGACCGCGGCCAGCGCGCGCAGGTACCACGCCATCGGCGGCGCGGTCGTGGCCGGCGACTCGCCGCGCACGATGCCCGCGGTCACGAGCTTTTCCCAGGTCACCGCGGCGCTCACGAATGCGCCTCCTGCGCGACGCGCTTCAGCACGACGATGCCGCCCGCCGCGATGCCGATCACCAAGGCGCCGACGAGGAGCGGCGACACGAAGCCGGCCGCGGAAAACAGGTGCTTGCCGAGGAAGAGCGCCGCGACGACGACGACCGAGCCGAGTCCCACCGCGAGCACGAACACGTCGACGCGCCGCATCCGGAAGCCGTACCAGATGCCGGCGAGCCAGAGCAGCCACGCGATACCGAGCGCCGGCGCCGCGGTGCGCGAGTCGACGATCGCGTCGATGCCGGCGATCGTCGCGGCAAGCCCGCTCGCCGCCGCGACGATGCGCAATGCCCAGTCGGCGTGGAATTCGCGCAGGTCGAGCCGGCGGCCGATCTCCCACAGCGCGAGCGCACCGGCGTTGACCAGCACCAGCGTCCACAGCGCGCCCTGGCCGCCGACGGCGCTCGCCATGCCCCAGCGCGCAAACCACGCCTGCGATGCGAGGTTGACGACCGCGAGCAGCAGCATCCACAGCGGCGCCTGCCGGCCGAGCAACGTCCACGGCAGGATCGCGAGCGCCCATGCGGCGAAGAGCTCGTAGGTGTCGGCGCCGGTCTGGTAGGTCTGCCCGACGAGCGCGAGCAACGCGCCGGTGGCGATCGCCGCAGCGCACAGGGCGGCCGCGCCGGCCGTCGAATCGGGACCGCGCCACAGGCAGGCCGCGACCGCGACGACGATCGCCGCCTCGACGAGCGCGAACCGCGCCACGTTCGGCATCGCGTGCCAGTTGTACGCGATGAAGAACACCAGCGCGACTGCGAGGAGCACGCTGCCGGCGCCGAGCGTCAGCCATTCGACGAAGCGCAGCCATCGCGCGCCGTCCGGATGCGCGCCGGATGCGCGCAGCGCCCGCGGCACGTCGTCGCGCGCAACCGCGCCCGCCGCGTTCCATTGCATGACGAGGTCGATCTCTTCGCTCATCGCGTCGCTCCCCTGGCCACTACGCTCATCGGACGACCCTGCGCGCGACGCGCGTTGGGACGGTCGGCGCGCTGCCGCAGCCTTCCTGTGCGCACCCGACGGCTGACACAGGATGTCTCACGTCGGCGCCTCGCCGCGCAGCGCGAGCACCGCGGCGCGCAGGCGCTCGGGCGTCGCGTCCTGCGGCGCGATCGGCGTGCCGACGCGCAGCTCGATCGCCGAGAAGACGCCGCGCAGCCGCCGCATCGCCTTGCCGCCTTCGCCGGCGCGCGAGAAGAAGCTGCCCCACAGGCCGCGCAGCGCCATCGGCACCACCGGCACGGGCGTGCGCGCGACGATCTCCTGCACGCCCGGCCGGAACGGCAGCAGCGCGCCGTCGGTGGTGAGGCGGCCTTCCGGGAAGATGCCGACGACCTCGCCCTCGGCGAGCGCCGCGGCGACTGCCTCGTAGGCGCGCGCCTTCATCGCCGCGTCCTCCTTCGCCGGCGCGATCGGGATGGTGCGCATCGTGCGGAACAGGAACGACAGCACCGGCAACGCGAAGATGCGATGGTCCATCACGAAGCGCACCGGGCGCGCGAGGCAGGCCGCGATCACCACGGCGTCCACGTAGCTCACGTGGTTGCAGACGACGATCGCCGCGCCTTGCTCGGGGATGCGCTCGAGCCCTTCGGTCTTCACCCGGTAGAGCGTCGACACGAGCAGCCACGCGAGGAAGCGCATCAGGAACTCGGGCACCAGCAGGTAGATGAAGAGCGCCACCGCGGCGTTCATGAGGCCGGTGACGAGGAAAAGGCTGGGGATGTCGAGGCCCGCCTTGAGGAGGCCGAGCGCGATGCCCGCCGACGCGACCAGGAACAACGCGTTGAGGATGTTGTTGGCGGCGATGATCCGCGAGCGGTGCGCCGGCGACGAGCGCTGCTGGATGAGCGCATAGAGCGGCACGATGTAGAAGCCGCCGAACACCCCGATCAGCACGAGGTCGGCGATCACGCGCCAGTGCGCCCGGTCGGCGAGCAGCACGTCGATGCCGGCGAGCGACGTGGCGTGCAGGTTGCGCGACGCGAGCCACAGGTCGATCGCGAACACCGTCATGCCGATCGAGCCGAGCGGCACGAGGCCGATCTCGACCTTGCGCCGCGACAGCCGCTCGCACAGCAGCGATCCGGCGCCGATGCCCACCGAGAACATGGCGAGCAGGAACGTCGCCACGTGCTCGTCGCCACCCAGCACGCCGCGGGTGAAGTTGGGAAACTGCGTGAGGAAGGTCGCGCCGTAGAACCAAAACCACGAGATGCCGAGCATCGACAGCCAGACGACGCGGTTCGCCTGCGCGAACTTCAGGTTGCGCCAGGTCTCGCTGACGGGATTCCAGTTGAGCTCGAGATCGGGCGCCACCGCAGGCGCCGTCGGGATCGCGCGGCTCACCGCGTAACCCGCCAGCGCGATGGCCACCGCGGCGCCCGATGCGATCAACGGCCCGTTCGGGTCGATCGCGACCAGCACGCCGCCGGCGATCGTGCCGAGCAGGATCGCGACGAACGTGCCCATCTCGACCATGCCGTTGCCGCCGGTCAGCTCCTCGGGCTTCAGCACCTGCGGCAGGATCGCGTACTTGATCGGCCCGAAGAACGTCGAGTGCACGCCCATCAGCGTCAGTGCCGTGAACAGCAGCGCGAGGCTCCGCGTCGCGAAGCCGGCGACTCCGACCAGCATGATCGCGACCTCGAGCATCTTGATCACACGGATCATCCGCGACTTCTCGACCTTGTCGGCGAGCTGCCCCGCGGTCGCCGACAGCAGCACATACGGCAGGATGAAGACGGCCGCCGCGACGTTGACGAGGGTGTTGGCGTCGAGCGTCGTCATGCTCGCCGCGTGGTAGGCGACGAAGATGACGAGCGCGTTCTTGTAGACGTTGTCGTTGCCGGCGCCGAGGAACTGCGTCCAGAAGAATGGCGCGAAGCGGCGCTCGCGCAAGAGCGCGAACTGGTTGCGCGCGTGCGGGTCGGAGGCTGGCTCGGCGTTCGCGGTGGCGGTCGGCATCGGCGGTCGGCTCGAAGTGCCGCCTTTGTACAGCAGTTGCAACGCGCATACAAACCCGCTCGCGCGAGCGTCTCGCACCAGAATGGCACATGAATTGCTGACAGAGTCGGGGGCGGCGCCGGCAACCTCGTTGAAGGTCATGTCGCGCCACCGGCAATCGTCGTTCGGCCGAGTCATCCCGCGTCGATAGCCCGCCCCCGCCGGCCGTTCGAGCGCGCGCTCGTTCGCGGTCACCTGGGCGGGCGCAATTCGTCGCTTCCTGACCCGGCACGGACGCCCTGCGTCGCTTGCGAGGAGCTGGGTACACCACGTCATGTCCGCGTCCATCCGAATCCTGCTTGTCGAAGACAGGCCGCTCGACGCCGAGCTCGTGGCGCGCGCGCTGCAGAAGGCGGGGGTCGGCAACACCATCGAGCGCGTCGACACCGCTCCCGCGTTCCTCGAGAAGCTGAGGTCGTTCGAGCCGGACATCATCCTGTCCGACTACTCGATGCCGAACTTCGCCGGCTCCGACGCGCTGGTGCTCGCGCGCGAGCACGCGCCCCACATCCCCTTCGTGTTCCTGTCCGGCACCATCGGCGAGGAGATCGCGATCGAATCGCTGCGCAGCGGCGCGGTCGACTACATCCTCAAGAACAACATGGGCCGGCTCGCGACGGCGATCGAGCGGGCCCTGCGCGATGCGCGCGAGAAAGCGATCAAGGAAAATGCCGAGCGCGAGCTGCGTCGCGTCCAGGAGCGATTCGCGCTGTTCATGCAGCACCTGCCCGGCCCGGCGTTCATCAAGACGCTCGATGGGCGGCTGCAGTTCGTCAACCGGGCCTTCGAGCGCATGGCGAGCCGCGGCAGCGACGAGATCATCGGGCGCACCAACGGCGAGATCTGGCCGCAGGCGGCCGCGACCTACGACGCGAACGACACCTGGGTCCGCCAGCACAACCACGTGCTGCAGGCCTTCGAGACCTATGCGGGCCCCGAAGGCGACCGTTGCTACCTGATGCACAAGTTCCCGATCCCGGACAGCGAGGGCCGGCCGGCGATGATCGGCGGCGCGGCGGTCGACTTCACCGCGCGCCTCGAGGCCGAGCAAAAGCTCGCCCGCCTGAGCCGCATCCACAGGGTGCTGAGCGGAATCAATTCGACGATCGTGCGCGTCCGCGACCGCGGCGAGCTCCTGCGCGAGGCGTGCCGGATCGCCGTGGAGCATGGCGGCTTCCGCTTCGCATGGGTCGCCTTGGGCGCTGGCGACGCCACGCCCACCGTCGCGGCGTGCAAGGGGCTCGATGGGGCCGCGACCGAGCGCTTCCTCGCAAGCGCGGCGCCATTCGACCCGCAGGGCATCGCGGCGAGGGCCATTCGCGAGGGCGTTCCGCTCGTCGTCGACGACATTTCAGCGGCAGGCGCGCCCCCGCTGCCAGGGGTGACCGCAGGGGCCGCGCTTCCGCTTCCCGTCGAGGGACACGTCAGCGGCGCGCTCGTGCTGTATGCCGCAGGCTCGCACGTGTTCGACGACGACGAGATGAAGCTCCTTTCCGAGCTCGCCGGCGACATCTCCTACGCGCTCGAGTACATCGACAAGAACGAGCGGCTCGATTACTTCGCCTATTACGATCCGCTCACCGACCTTCCCAACCGCAGCCTGTTCGCCGATCGCGTAAGCCAGCTCGTCAATGCTCACGCGGCCGATTCGCCGCAGCGCGTCGCCGTCGCCGTGGTCGATGTCGAGCGCTTCGCGCTCGTCAATGACACGCTCGGGCGCCAGGCCGGCGACACGCTCCTCAAGCTCATCGCCGCGCGACTGCGCGATGCCGTGGAGGGGAGCGCGAGCATCGCGCGGCTCGGCGCCGATGTCTTCGCGATCGCGGTGCCCGACGTGCGCGACGACGCCGACGCCGCGCGTCTCCTCGCCGAATTCACCGCCGCGCTGATGGGGGATCCCTACCACATCGGCACGCAGGAGCTCCGCGTGGCGTTCAAGTGCGGCGTCGCGATCCATCCGGGCGACGGCGACGACGCCGAATCGCTGCTCAAGAACGCGGAGGCGGCGCTCAAGAACGCCAAGTCGTCCGGCGAGCGCTACATGTTCTACGCGTCGCAAATGAAGGCGAGCGTGGCCGGCATCCTGCTGCTGGAGAGCCGGTTGCACAAGGCCATCGCTGCCGAGGAGTTCATCCTGCACTACCAGCCCAAGATCGAACTCGCTACCGGGCGCATCGATAGCCTCGAGGCGCTGATCCGCTGGCAGAGTCCCGACGAGGGCATGGTGTCGCCCGCGCAATTCGTGCCGATGCTCGAGGAGACCGGCATGATCGTCGACGTGGGGCTGTGGGTCCTGCGCCAGGCAGTGACCGACCAGCAGCGATGGGCGAGCGCGGGGCACGGCGTCCCCCGCGTGTCGGTCAACGTGTCCGCCAAGCAACTCCGGCAGAAGGATTTCGTGGCGTCGGCGCTCGACGCCGTGCGCGGCACCGGCGGCGACCCCGCGGCCATCGACCTCGAGATCACCGAGACGGTGATCATGGACGACATTGCGCAATACGTGCCCAAGCTGCAGGCGTTGCGCGATGCCGGCATGGGCGTCGAGATCGATGATTTCGGGACGGGCTACTCGTCGCTCGCGTATATCGGCCGGTTGCCGCTCAGCGCGATGAAGATCGATCGATCGTTCGTGAGCGCAATGACCGAGGTCGCCGACAACATCTCCATCGTGTCGACGATCATTTCGCTCGCCCACCAGCTCGAGCTGCGCGTCGTCGCCGAGGGCGTGGAAACGCCCGCGCAGCGCGACCTCCTCGCGTCCATGGGTTGCGACATCATCCAGGGATACCTCGTCAGCCGGCCCCGGCCGTTCGAGGCGATGACGGCCTTCCTCGGCGCCGCTGCGCGTTGAAGATGGCGCTGGGGCGCCGCTTCAGGCACCCGGCGCGCGATTGACGGCGAGCCAGTAGAACCCGGCCGTGCGCGCGACGTTGCACAGCGCGTCGAAGTCGATCGGCTTTACCACATAGCTGTTGACGCCAAGCCCGTACGTGGCGGCGATATCGCTCTCTTCCTGCGAGGACGTCATCACCACGACCGGGATCTGGCGCGTCGCGGGGTTCTGCTTGATCGCGCGCAACACCTCGATGCCGTCGACGCGCGGCATCTTGAGGTCGAGCAGGACGAGTCGCGGCTCGCTCGCACCGCGGCCCGCGTATTCGCCCTGCCGGAAGATGTAGTCGAGCGCCTGCTGGCCGTCCTTCAGCCACACCACGTTGTTGGCGACCTTGTCCTCGCGCAGCCCGCGCAGCGTAAGCTCGGCATCGAGGGGGCTGTCCTCGACCAGCAGGATTTCCACATGTTCAACGTCCATCATCGGATGGCTCCTTCGGCAGCGTGAAATAGAAGGTCGCGCCCTTGTCCGGCTCGCCGTCGGCCCATACCCGGCCGCCGTGGCGGGCCACGATCCGGTGCACCAGCGCGAGCCCGACGCCCGTGCCCGGAAACTCGCCGGCGTCGTGCAACCGCTGGAACACGCCGAACAGCTTCGCCTTGTAGCGCGGGTCGAAGCCCGCGCCGTTGTCGCGGACGAAATAGACATGGTCGCGCTCTTCGCTGATCGCCGCAATCTCGATCACCGGCGCGGCGCGCTTCGACGAGTACTTGAGCGCGTTCGACAAGAGGTTTGCCCAGACCTGCTCGAGCAACGACCGGTCGGCAAGCGCCTTCGGCAGCGCGCCGATCCGCACGTCGGGGCGCGGGCCCTCGTGATGAGCGAGCGTGCGTTCGAGCAGCGAGCGCACGAGCGCTTCGATGTCGAGTTCGGCGAGGTCGAGCGGCTTGCGGCCGAGGCGCGAGAACGCCAGCAGGTCGTCGATCAGCATGCCCATCCGCTTCGCCTCGCCCTGCACGATGTCGAGCTTGCGCAGCCCCTCCCCGCCCAGCGCGTTCGAGTGGTCCTCGTACAGCATCCGCGAGAAGCCGGCGATCGCGCGCACCGGCGCACGCAGGTCGTGCGAGACGGAGTAGCTGAAGCTCTCGAGCTCCTTGTTGGCGGCCTCGAGCTCGGACGTGCGTCGCGCGACCCGCGACTCGAGCTCGGTGTTGAGGCGGGTGAGCTCGATCTCGGCCACGCGCTGGTCGTGGATGTCGGTCAGCGTCGCGATCCACTCCGCGATCGCGCCTTGCGGGTCCTGGAACGGCACGACGCGCAGCGCGGCGTGACGGTGCGTCCCCGACGCCGCGTGAAACACCCGCAGCTCGAGATCGAACCTCGCCGCATCGACAGTGCCTCGCGCGAACGCGAGCTCGAGCGCAGTGCGGTCTTCGGCGTGCACCATGCCGTGCCAGCCCAGGCCGATGGACGCGTCGGCGGATTGCCCCGTGTACGCGCTCCACGACGGCTGCGGCACGGCGAAGCGCCCGCGCGCATCCGTCGTGCACACCACGGACGTCATCGCCGCGATCAGCAGCCGATTGCGCTCCTCGCTCGCGCGAAGCGCGGCCGCGGCCGCGGCACGCTCCTCCACCTGCTCCGCCAATGACCGGTTGGCATCGGCCATCACCTTCTCGCGCTGGCCGATCTCGGCGAGCATGTCGTTGAAGCCATCGGCGAGGTAGCCGATCTCGTCGTCGGTGGTCCTGTCGGCGCGCAACGTGAAATCGCGTCCCTCGCGCACTTTGCGGGTCAGCGCGGTGATCGCGAGGATCGGCTTGGTCACCACCGCGTTGAGCCAGAAGGAGACCGCGAGGGCGACGACGAGGCACAGCGTGATGACGGCGGCGAGGATCGACGCGTAGCTGCCGATGCGCGCGAACAGCGCATAGCGCGCGCGCAGGTAGACGGTGCCGAGGATCTCCTTGTCGTCGGCGATGCGCTTGAACACGACGATTTCGTCGCCGTCGATGTCGTAGCCGTCGCCTTGCGGCAGCGTCGGCACCGCGGCGGCGGGCGCGCCATCCTTCGCGTACGTCGCGAACAGCGCGCCGCGCGCCGTGTAGATCGCCGCGCCGAGGATCTGCGGCCGCAGCTTCAGCGTGGACAGGTTCTCGGCGGCCGCCTTGCGATCGTCGAACGACAGCGCGGCGACGCTGGAAATGCCGATGATGTTGGCCTGCGTCATGAGGTCGGAGACCCACTCGCGCTTGTAGGTGCGGGCGTCGTAGATCACCATCGCCGCCGCCATGACCAGCAGCGCCGTCAGCGTGGTCGCGAGGACCACCATCATGAGCTTGTAGCGGATCGAGTGCGAGCGCGCGAGCATCGTCATGGCGCGGGAACGACGTCGTGCGCGACGGCGAGCAGTCGCGAGCTCAGCTTGAGACTGCGCCGGTCGGCATCGCCGAGCGACACGTCGAAACGGACATGCTCGTCGACCAGCACGAAATTGATCGTGTAGCCGCGCTCGAGCGCGCCGTCCGCCTCGCCGACGACGAGCACGGGCGCTGCCGCCGCGACCGTCGGGTGCCGCCCCCCTTCTCCGGCCATGAACAGCACATGGACGCCCACCGTCGCCGGCACGTCGCCGCCGAGCTTGCGGATCGTGAATGGCCGCGCGCCGGCAGTGCGCCCGGCGACGATTCGCAGGAGCTCGTCGGCGAGCCGGTCGTCGCCGACGACGGCGATGACCACCGGTGCGGCGGCGCTCGCGAACGCGGCCTCCGGCCACTCGACGTAGTCGACGAACCGATACAGGAACGCCGCCTTGACGCGGCGCTCCGCCGTCGCGGCGTCGATGCCCGGCTGCGCCGCGACGTCGCGTGGCGCCGCCCCGAACAGCACCCAGCACGCGAGCAGGAGCCACAGCGGCGCGAGGCCACGACGGCGCACGTCGGGGTGCGGGCGGATCGGCATGTCAGAGGCGCACCGCGAGATTGACGAACACGGCGCGCGGAATGACGCTCGCGCCCGGCGAAGCGCCGAACTCCACATGCTCGGTCCCGAACAGGTTCTTCCCGGTGACTGACAGCTCGATGTCGGGACGCGGGTGCCAGGCAATGCGCGCATCGAGAGCGGTATACGCGGGCACCGCGGGGTCGGGCAGCGCCGCGACGTGCCGAACGCCCATGTCGACGTCGACCTCGTGCGGCAGGTCGAGCGACGAGCGAAGCATCCATTGATTGGACGGATCGTTGCCGGCCGCGCTCACGCCGGTGATGTCGGTGCTGTCGGCGCGCAGGTTGAGCCGCTGGCGCAGCGTCGTGCCACCGGCCGACAGCTTCCACGTGGGCGTGACACGCCAGGTGACCCAGCCTTCCACGCCACTGGCGTTGCCTTCCATCTGGTTGGCCACGACGAAATACGACGTGTCGATGAGCTCCACCGAGCGCAGGTGTTCGTAGACGTGGCGAAATGCCGTCAGCGCGTACGACAGTCCGGGCACCGGTTCCGCGCGCAATCCGAGCTCGAGCACGTCGGAGGTCTCGGAGCGGAACTGCGGGCCACCTGCCACGAGGTAGGGCGGCACGGCCGGCGAATACAGGTCGCGGTCGAGCCGCGACGGCGTGCGCACCGCGCGCGATGCGCCCGCCCAGAGCAGCGTGTCCGCGGCCGGCTTCCAGCTCGCGCGGAGCGTCGGGAACACCTCGAAGCCGGTATAGGAATTGTGCTCGGCGCGCACCCCGCCCGTCAGCGTTGCATCGTGGCCGAGCGCGACCACATCCTGGACGAACACGTTCGTCCACGCGAGGTCGACATCGGCGGGGAGGAACGCGAGCACCGGCGGATTGTCGACGCGATCGCGCGCGAGCCGGTAGCCGGTGCCCCAGGTCAGCGTATGGGGCCCGATGGCCCGCATGTTGTACTGCAGCTCGACGTCATAGATGTCGAGGCGCTCCGACAGCGTGCCGAGCCCCGGCCGTCCGGGCGCGTCGAGCTCGCTGTGGTCGGCGTACGCCTGCACCTGCAGCGAGTCGCCGCCCGCCAGCGCGTGGGACCAGCGAAAGATGGCGTTCGCGCCGGAGATCCGCTGGTCGTCGGGAAAGACCTGGTCGAGCCTGCCATCGTAGGCATCGCCCTGCACGGTGATGCCGTTGCGCCAATCGGCGCGAAAGCCGATCTGCGCCTTCTTCCAGGCGTCCATCGCGCTTTGGCCGTTGACGCGTTGCGTGCCGTCGTCGTGGAACGCCTTGGCGTACAGGCGGAAATGGCCGCCGTCGCCGAGCTTCGCGCCATAGCGTGCGGCGACGTCCTGCTCCTGATCGCCGCCCCCGACCTCGACGAAGCTCCCCTGCGTCTCCGCCGCGCTGCGCGTGATGATGTTGATGACGCCGTTGACCGCATTGCTGCCCCACAGCGTCCCTCCCGGGCCGCTGATGACTTCGATGCGGTCGATATCCTCGAGCAGCACGTCCTGAGCGTCCCACAAAACTCCCGAATAGAGCGGCGTATAGACAATGCGCCCGTCGATCAGCACCTGCAGCTTGTTGTCGGCATTGTTCATCCCTCGCGCGCTGATCGCCCAGGTGCTCGCCGTGACGCGCGCGACCTCGAGGTTTGGCGCGAGTCGGAGCGCCTCGGGCAGGCTCGTGACACCGGCACGGCGGATGTCGGCGTTGGTGATGACGTACACCGATGCAGGCGCGCTCGACAGCGGCTCGGCGCGCCCGGACACCGACGTGATTTCGATGTTGCCAAGGTCCTCGAGTGAAAAGCCCGCAAGCGACTCGGGCCGCAGGTCGGCCACCTGGGCCGCAGCCGGCATCGCGAGGGAAAGCGCCGCCAGCGCCACGGCGAGCGCCGCGGGGCGTGGCGGCCTCGCGACGTCGCGCGTCGGCCCGCGACGCCCGCTTGGCATGGATTTCGCGTTTCTCGTCGTCATTGTCAAGCGGCCCTGCACGGGCCATCACTTGTCCGTCAACACGCTCGTTTGACGCAACGCAAATGAAACTCAACGGTCATCGGTCGCGAATGCTGCCGGTTCACGCAGCGCCTTCTTCCCTATCGGCAATCCGTTTGCCGGGCACAGGGTGGCCGGCCACGGTCGTTGCCGTCGAACACGCAGCGCCAAGGACCATGCACGGTTCGTTCCACGTGTGCGCCCAGCGTCCTCGGCGCGCAGTCGGCAGCGGCTCATTGCGATGAGCGCCGAGCTCCGCGATGCGCTGGCAGCCCGCGAGTTCGTGCTGCACTACCAGCCAAAGGTCGAGCTCGCTACCGGGCAGGTCGTGGGGTGCGAAGCACTGCTCCGCTGGCAGCATCCGCAACGCGGCCTCGTCATGCCGGGCGAGTTCCTCGATGCGGCGGAAGCGAGCGACATGATTCTCGAGCTCGGCGAATGGGTCTTGCGCACCGGCTGCGCGCAAATCGTCGCATGGCACGACGCGGGTGCGCCGGCGGTCGCGCTCGCCGTCAACCTGTCCGGACGCCAGTTCCGCGACGAGCGCCTTCCCGAGCGTGTCGCGAGCGCGTTGCGCGATACCGGGCTGCGACCGCCGGCGCTCGAGCTCGACCTGACCGAGGCGATCGTCATGGAGGACGCGGCGAACTTCGTCACCCGCCTGGCCGCGTTGAAGGCGCTGGGCATCCGCCTGAGCCTCGACGACTTCGGCACCGGCTACTCGAATTTGAGTTACCTCAAGCGGTTTCCGCTCGACTTCCTCAAGGTGGATCGGTCGTTCGTGCAGGACGTGACGACGAACCCGGACGACGCGGCGATCGTGCGCGCCGTCATCTCCCTCGGCCACAGCCTCGGGCTCGCGGTCGTCGCCGAGGGCGTCGAGACCGAGGCGCAGGTCGAATGGCTGCGCCGTGAGCGCTGCGAGCAGATCCAGGGCTACGTGTTCAGCCGCCCGCTGCCGGCGGCGCAATTCGAGGCGCTGCTGCGTAGCCGCAAGGGGCTGCCGTCGCGCGGCACAGGCGCGCAGGACGGCAAGACGCTGCTCATCGTCGACGACGACGCCGGCGTCGCTGCATCGGTGGTGCGCGTGCTGCGCCGCGACGGCTACCACGTCCTGACCGCGCCGAACGCGAAGGACGCGCTCGACCTGATGGCGCTCAACGTCGTGCATGTCGTCATCTCCGACCACCGGATGCCGGCGATGACCGGCGCCGAGCTCCTGGGCAAGGTCAAGCTCCTCTACCCCGATACGGTACGGATCCTGTTCAGCGGATACATCGAGATCGAGGCGCTGACCGAAGCCGTCAACCGCGGTGCGATCTATCGCTTCCTGCTCAAGCCATGGGATGACGAGACGTTGCGGGAAAGCGTTCGCCAGGCGTTCCATCACTATTGGCTGACGCACACGTTGAAGGAGCGGACGGGCTGACCTCGGGTTGTGCCACCGGAAGGAACACGCGAAACACCGTGCCCTCGCCGCGCGTGCTGTCCACGGCGATCTCGCCGCCGTGGTCGCTGACGATGCCGTAGGCGACCGACAGGCCGAGCCCCGTTCCCTTGCCCACCGGCTTGGTCGTGAAGAAGGGCTCGAAGATGCGCGCGAGATTGGCCGGCTCGATGCCTTCCCCGGTGTCGGCGAACTCGAGAACGACGTGGGCGCCGGCATCGCGCGTGCGGATCGTGATCGTGCCCTGGCCGCGGATGGCCTGCGCGGCGTTCATCAGGAGGTTCATGAACACCTGGCTCAACTGCGCGGGGCGGCATTCAATGAGCGGCAAAGTCCCGTATTCCTTGCGCACCTCCGCCTTGTATTTGATCTCGTTGTAGACGATGTTGAGCGTGGAGTCGATCGCAGCGTGGATGTCGGCGGGCTGCCACCGCTCGTCGCTCGCCGAACGCGAATAGCCCTTCAGGTCGCTGACGATCTTGGCCACGCGCGCGATGCCGTCACGCGATTGCGCCACCAGCGCGCGCACGTCGTCCTTGACGAAGTCGAGGTCGGCGGCCTTGCGCGCGGCCTCGACGTTCGCGCGCAGCGCCGGGTCGGCGATCGAAGTCTCGGCTTGCTCATAGGCGGCGATCAACGCGAAGATGTCGGCGACGTAGCGGTCGAGCGTCGCCACGTTCGACTGTACGAAGCCGATGGGGTTGTTGATCTCGTGCGCCACGCCCGCCGCGAGCTGCCCGATCGACGCGAGCTTCTCCGATTGCAGGAGCTGGTCCTGCGTGCGCTGCAGCTCGCGATTCGCCGATGCGAGCTCCTCGTTGCGCCGCTCGAGCGCGCGCGCCGCGGACTCCTCCAGCCGGCGTGTGCGCGCGTCGAGCTCGCGCTCGAGCGTCGCCGCCCGCGCTGCCGCCGCGGCGGACGCCTGCGCGAGACGCCGCGCGCGAAGCGCCGCCACGACGAGCGACACCGCCAAGGCGGCCATCACGGCCATCAAGAGCAGTTCCATCGGCGTCATGCGGCCTCCGCGACGTGCACATAGATGGTGAGGGGCTTCGCGTCGAGTGTCGCGTGGTAGTCGCGGATGCGCTGCACGAGGCCCTCGTCGAGGCTGCGATTCGCCGTCAGCAACAGGATGCCGTCGGGGGTGACGAGGTCGCGGCTCAGCACCATGCCGGGGGCGAGCGCGCCATGGTCGATGCGCACGTCGGGGCTGGTCCGCGCCTCGCCCGCGTCGAGCACCGCCATCAGCGCATCGACGACGTCCGGGTCGTAGAGCGTGCCGCGGCCGGCGGCGATGCGACCGCGCGCCGCGTCGGGGGGCATCCGGTGCCGCGACAGCACGCCGATCTGCGCCCCGTCGTAATCCTTGGCAACCGCGAGGATGCGCGCGCCGAGCGGGATGTCCGTTCCGTAGAGGCCATCGGGAAATCCGCGGCCATCGAAGCGCTCGCGGTGCGAGCGCACGGTCGACGCCGCGCCGCGCATGGCGTCGAGCGGCATCATCACCTGCTCGCTGCGCCGCGGATAATCGAGGAACGCGCGCGGGAGCTCGCCGTCGCCGGCGTCGCGCACCGACCGCAACATCGCGTCCGACAGCCCGATCTTGCCGATGTCGTGGAGCAGCCCCGCGATGAAGAGGTCGTGCGCGCCGGCAGCGTCGAGCCCCACGCGCTCGCCGATGCGGCGCGCGAGCTCCGCCACGCGGCGCGAGTGTCCGGCGAACTCCGCCTCGCGCATCTCGATCAGCGTGGACAGCACCTTGAGTGACGTCAGGAAGTTGGCGCGCAGCCGCTCGTTGCCGTCGCCGAGGGCAGCAGCGGCCTTCTCGAGCTCGGACGTGCGCTCCGCGACCTTCTCCTCGAGCGTCGCGTTCAGCGTCTTGAGCTCGGCGTTCTGCCGGCGCATCAGCGCCTCGAGGCGCCGCTTGTGCTGCTCGAGCGCCTTGCGCTCCAGCGCCTCGCGCACGATGAGCAGGAGCTCGCGATCATCCCAGGGCTTGGCGATGTAGCGCTGGATCTCGCCGCGGTTGATCGCGCCGATGGTCGCGTCGATGTCGGCGTAGCCGGTCAGCAGCAGCCGCACGGTGTCGGGCCAGCGCGCCCTCACCTGCTCCAGCAACGCGGCGCCGTTCATGCCCGGCATCCGCATGTCCGAGATCACGATGTCGACGCTTTCGGCCTCGAGCTGCGCGAGCGCGGCCTCGCCCGACGCGGCGGTGGCGACGCGATAGCCTTCGGGCCGGAACGCGCGCACGAGCGCGGCCTGGATGTTGGGCTCATCGTCGACGCACAGTATTCTTGGTACAGCCATCGCCATCCGCCGGTCATCGCCGCGCCCGGGCCGACATCGCGGCGCAAGGGAACGCGGTCCCTTCAACGACTATCGGCCGCGCGCCGCAAATCTCTAGGGGTGTGGCCCCGCTCGCGATCCGGCGGCGACGAACGGCGACGGCTTGCGAGACGTGTTCGACGCTGCACCCGCTCGCGCAGCTTGCGGTGGCGCAACGAGCCGCGCCTCCGCCAGCGGTTCGCACCGGTAGTTCGGTCCGCCGGGCGAGTCGGTACACTTGGATGCGCGAAGCCCCCGGGACCTCGATGCAGCCCTACCTCGACTTCATGCGCCATGTGCGCGACCATGGCGTCCGCAAGAGCGATCGCACCGGCACCGGCACGCTGTCGGTGTTCGGCTACCAGATGCGATTCGACCTTCGCGCCGGCTTTCCGCTGTTGACGACCAAGAAGCTGCACACCAAGTCGATCGTCTACGAGCTCCTGTGGTTCCTGCGCGGCGACTCGAACGTACGCTGGCTGCAGGACAACGGCGTGACGATCTGGGACGAGTGGGCCGGCGCCGACGGCGAGCTCGGCCCGGTCTACGGCGTGCAGTGGCGGTCGTGGCCCGCGCCCGACGGCTCGACGATCGACCAGATCGCCAGCGTCATCGCCGAGATCCGCCGCAATCCCGATTCGCGGCGGCTCATCGTGTCGGCGTGGAACGTCGGCGAGATCGCGCGGATGAAGCTGCCGCCGTGCCACGCTTTCTTCCAGTTCTACGTCGCCGAGGGCCGGCTGTCGTGCCAGCTCTACCAGCGCAGCGCCGACATCTTCCTCGGCGTGCCGTTCAACATCGCGTCCTATGCGCTCCTGACGCACCTCGTCGCCGCGCAGTGCGACCTCGACGTCGGCGACTTCGTCTGGGTCGGCGGCGACTGCCACCTCTACGTCAACCACCTCGAGCAGGTGGCGACGCAGCTCGCGCGAACGCCGCACCCGCTGCCGCGCCTCGTGCTGAAGCGAAGGCCGCCGACGATCTTCGACTACCGCTACGAGGACATCGAGATCGCCGGCTACGTATCGCACCCGCCGATCAAGGCGCCCGTCGCGGTCTAGGCATGTCGTCATCCCCGCGAAAGCGGGGATCCAGCAGGGACGATGCGCTCGCGGCACGGGGCGCCTGCGTCGCCGCGTCACCGCTGGATTCCCGCATGCGTGGGAATGACGGATGCGATCAGCCGACGTCGATCACCAGTCCCGGGTCGAAGCGCGGGTTCTCGCCCACACCGTTCATCATGTAGCCGCGCGGGTTGCACACCACCCGCGTGCCGCCGGCGACATAGTCGAAGCTGTCATGCGTGTGCCCGTGGATCCACAGCGCCGCGCGCCCATCGAGAAGCCGCGCGGCATCCGAGACGAAGCAGCCGTTGAGCGGCGAGCCCGCGAAGCGCGGGTGGATGCTCCGCGGCGACGGCGCGTGATGGGTGATCACGACCGTCGGACCATCGTGCGGCGCCGCGAGGCGCGCATCGAGCCAGGTGACGTGAGCATCGAAGAGTCGCGTCGAATCCTCCGGCGTGAAGGTCTGGTCGGACGCGTCGCCGAGGCGGATGTGCGTGAAGTCGCGGATCGTTTGGCGAGCCGCGTCGCGCGCCGTCGCGCGGCCCGCTTCGGTCGCATCGAGGCGGAAGTCGGACCACAGCGTCGTGCCGAGGAAGCGCACGCCGTCCACGACGACCTCGCCGTCGTCGAGGAACCGGATCGGCGTGCCCGCGCAAAGCTCCGCGAGCCGCGCGCGCGTGCCGGGAAGGCTGCCGCCGTAGAACTCGTGGTTGCCGGCGACGTAGAGCGCCGGGCCTCCAGCCCGCGACGCCCACGCCACCGCCTCCGCCGGCCGGGCGAGGTCGCCGGCGAGGATGAGGAGGTCGGCGCCGGTCTCGGGGAGATCGAATCCCGCGCGGCTCAAATGCAGATCGGAGACGATGTGGAGTCGCATCTTGCGACTCTAACAGGCAAAAAAAACCCGCTGGGAGGAGTAGCGGGCAAGGGGGATTCCGTCGGAGGATGAGCCGCTTCAAGTTCTCCCGCGGGCTCGGGCGGGTCGATCGGTCGATCGCCGCCGGCATGCGCCGTGGGCTGGCGATACGGGGCCGCGTCCTTCGCGCGGCCGCGAGGGTTCAGATGACGCTGCGCGCAGCGCTCACGCGTTCGGCGAGATCGTCAAGCGCTTCCTGCTCGGCGAGCGTCGAGTCCTCGTCGCTCAGCACGCGCATCGGCGCCACGTCGTCGTCGAACCAGTATCCGGTGAATTCAGGGGCTTTCATGGTGCGCATCGTCGTTCCCGCATCTTTCCGTGTCGTGATGAGCAAGCGGCGTGCCACACCCCCTCAAGGCAGATGAATGGCGCGATTCCGGGGGATGGGCGCACTTTGCGCGCGCGAGCATGGCGTTGGCTGCCGGCGCAACACCGACGCGTGTGTAGCCGCGTCCCGACACCGGCGGAACGGCTTGCGTCAACCGATTGAATTTCCGCGCGAAACGCTGTCGCCGCGCGACGACAGCGCGCGCGATCAGTCGGCGGACGAGGCGCCGTGCGCAGGCGCCGACGAACCCGGCGCGCCACTCGTGGAAATGGCTTCCATTGTCTCCGCCGGCGCGTGTCCCGACGAGTGTCGCCAGCGCATGTAAAGGGCGTGCGCGCGGTCGAGGTAGAGGTACACGACCGGCGTGGTGAAGAGCGTCAGGACCTGCGAGAACATGAGGCCGCCGACCATCGCGTAGCCGAGCGGGCGGCGCAATTCCGAGCCCGTGCCGTGGCTCAGCATCAGCGGCATCCCGGCGAGGATCGCGCACATCGTCGTCATCAGGATCGGCCGGAAGCGCAGCATGCACGCCTCGGTGATCGCGGCCTCGGGTGCGAGCCCGCGCTGGCGCTCGGCCGCGAGCGCGAAGTCGACCATCATGATGCCGTTCTTCTTGACGATGCCGATCAGCAGGATGATGCCGATCAGCGCGATCACCGACAGGTCGTAGCCCGCGACGATCAGGATGAGCAGCGCCCCCACGCCGGCGGACGGCAGCGTCGACAGGATGGTCAGCGGGTGGATGTAGCTCTCGTACAGGAAGCCCAGCACGATGTAGACGGCGAGCAATGCGGCGAGGATCAGGTACGGCTGCGTCTTGAGCGAGGTCTGGAACGCCTGCGCCGTGCCCTGGAAGTTGCCCCGCAACGCTGCCGGCGTGCCCATGCCGCGCATCGTCGCGTCGATCGCGTCGACGGCGTCGCCGAGCGCCACGCCCGGCGCCAGGTTGAACGACATCGTGATCGCCGGGAACTGGCTCTGGTGGCTGATCGACAGGTAGTTGGTCTTCGTGTCGTCGACGCGCACGAACGTCGACAGCGGCACCGGCTTGCCGAGCGTCGGCGACGTCACGTAGATCTTGTCGAACAGGCTAGGGTCCTCCTGCAACCGGGGCAGCACCTCGAGGATCACGTGATAGGCGTTGAGCTGCGTCGAGTACTGGACGATCTGCCGCTGGCCGATGGCGTCGTAGATCGTCGCGTCGATCATCGCCGGCGTGATGCCGTACGACGACGCGCGGTCGCGGTCGATCGTCAGGTTGACGGCGGCGGCGGAGAGCTGCTGGTCCGACGCGACGTCGGTGAGCTGCGGCAACTCGCGCAGGCGGTCGAGGATGCGCGGCGCCCACGAGCCGAGCTCGTCGATGCTGGCGTCGGTCAGCGTGTATTGATATTGCGTGCGCGCCAGGCGGCCGCCAACGTTGATGTCCTGCGACGCCTGCAGGTAGAGCGTGACGCCCTCGACGCCCGCGAGCGCCTTGCGCAGCCGCGCGATCACCTGGTCGGCGCTGGCCTTGCGCCCGTCCTCCTTGGGCTTCAGCGTGATGAAGAAGTTGGTGTTGTTGACGGTCCTGCTGCCGTTGGTGAAGCCGACGCTCACCACGTCCGGATCCTCGCGCACGATGTCGGCGATCGCGCTCGAGCGCTCGCTCATCGCCGCGAACGAGATGTCCTGCGCGCCTTCGGCGATGCCGGCGATGAAGCCGGTGTCCTGCTGCGGGAAGAACCCCTTGGGGATCACGATGTACAGCGCCACCGTCGTCACCAGCGTGGCGATGAACAGCAGGAGCATCGCGAACTGGTGGCGCAGCACCGCGGCGAGCGCGCCGCGGTAGCGGTCGGCGAGCCGCGCGAAGCCGCGCTCGAACATCATGAAGAGCCGCCCGTGCTTGCGCCCGCCTTCCTCGTGCGGGTGCAGGAAGCGTGAGCACAGCATCGGCGTCAGCGTCAGCGAGATCGCGACCGAGATGGCGATGGCGATCGTCACCGTGACCGCGAACTCGCGGAAGATGCGGCCGATGATGCCGCCCATCAGCAGCAGCGGGATGAACACGGCGACGAGCGACACGGCGATCGTCACGATCGTGCCGCCGATCTCGCCGGCCCCCTTCAGCGCCGCCTGGAACGGCGTCTCGCCGTTCTCGACGTGGCGATAGATGTTCTCCAGCATGACGATCGCGTCGTCGACGACGAACCCGGTGGCGATGGTCAGCCCCATCAGCGACAGGTTGTCGAGGCTGTAGCCGAGCAGGTACATGGCGCCCGCGGTGCCGAGGATCGCGAGCGGCACGGTGACGCCGGGGATGACCGTCGCCGGCACGTCGCGCAGGAACACGAAGATCACCAGCACCACGAGGATGCCGGTCAGGATCAGCGTGAACTCGACGTCGTGCACAGACGCGCGGATCGTCTGCGTGCGGTCCGACAGGAAGCTCACGTCGATCGCCTGCGGGATCGACGCCCGCAGCCGCGGCATCGCTGCCTCGATGCGGTCGACGGTGTCGATGACGTTGGCGCCGGGTTCCTTGCGCACCGCCACCAGCACCGCCTTGCTGTGCCCGAGCCCAGCCGTCGGCGGCGCGCCCTTGCCCGCGTAGGCCCACGCCGCGGCCTTGGTGTTCTCCGCGCCGTCCACGGCGTGGCCGATGTCGCGCACGCGCACCGGCGCGCCCTTGTGCCAGGCGACGATCACGTCGTCCCACACGCCTGCGGCGACGATCTGGTCGTTGTCGTAGACGGTGACGCTGCGCTTCGGGCCGTCGAACGTGCCCTTCGGCGCGTTGATCGTCGCGTTGACGAGCGGGGGACGGATGTCCTCGAGCGACAGCCCGAGTGCGGCGAGACGCGCCGGGTCGACCTGGATGCGGACCGCCGGCTTCTGCTGGCCGAAGATGTCGACCTCGCCGACGCCCTTGATCTGCGAGATCTGCTGCGCCAGCACGTTGTCGGCGTAATCGGAGGCGACGGTGAGCGGCAGCGTGTCCGACGTCACTGCCATGATCAGGATCGGCCGGTCGGCGGGATTGCTCTTGCGGAACGTCGGCGGGTTGGGCAGGGCGTCGGGCAGGCTGCCGCTCGCGGCGTTGATTGCGGCGAGCACGTCGGTGGCCGCGTCGTTGATGTTGCGGTCGAGGTCGAACTGCAGCGTGATCTGCGTCGAGCCGAGGATGTTCTCCGACGTCATCTCGGTGAGTCCCGCGATCAGCGAGAACTGGCGTTCGAGCGGCTGCGCCACCGTGGCCGCCATGGTGTCGGGGCTCGCGCCCGGCAGCTTGGCCGAGACCTGGATCGTCGGGAAATCGACCTGCGGCAGCGGCGCGACCGGCAGGAGCGGCCACGCCGCGATGCCGATCAGCAACATCGCCGCGGCGAGCAGCGACGTGCCGATGGGGCGGTGGATGAACCCTGCCGAGATGCTCATCGAGTGCGCGCCGCCGCGGTGCCGCCGTGGGTCACTGCGCGTGTGCCGCTGGCGTCGCCGACGCGTCGCGTGAAGGCGGCGACGCGGGCGATGGCGTCGCGCCCGGCGCCGCGGCCTCGGCGACCCTGGCGCCCGCACGTACCTTGTACTGGCCGTCGACGATGACGCGGGCGCCGGCGCTCACACCTTCGTCGATGATCGCCTTGCCGTCCTGCACGGCGGCGACCTTGATCGTCCGGATCTCGACGGCGTCGTCCGGCCCCACGACATAGGCGAGAAGCCCATCGGCGCCGCGCTGCACGGCAGCGCCGGGAATGGTCGTCGCGTCCCTGCGCACGCCGAGCACCAGCTTGACGTTGACGTCCTGCCCGGGCCACAGAGCGTGCTTCGGATTGGCGAACGTAGCCTTCAGCTGGAACGTTCCGGTGGCGACGTCGATCTGGTTGTTGACGAGCACGAGGTGCCCGCTGTCGAGCAGCGTCCCGTCGTCGCGGGCGAACGCGCGCACCTCGAGCGGCTTCGCACCGGCGGCGCGGATCGCGTCGTTGACGCGGCGGAAGCTGTCCTCGGGCAGCGTGAACACGACGGCGATCGGGTCGACCTCGTTGATGACGACGAGGCCGTTGGCGTCGGACGCATGCACGATGTTGCCGACGTCGACCATCCGCATGCCGGTGCGGCCCGACAGCGGCGCGCGGATCGTCGTGTACGAGAGCTGCACGCGCGCGTTGGCGATCGCCGCATCGTCGGCCTGGATCGCCGCGGTGAGCTGGCCGACCAGCGCGTGCTGCGTGTCGAGCGTCTGGCGCGGTATCGAGTCCTGCGCGACGAGCGTCGTGTAGCGCTCGAGGTCCTTCTTCGCCGACACGAGCTGCGCCTCGTCGCGCGCGCGCTGCGCGCTCGCCTGGTCGAGCGCCGCCTCGAACGGGCGCGGGTCGATCTTCGCGAGAAGGTCGCCCTTCTTCACGTCCTTGCCCTCGGCGAACGCGACGGCCTCGAGCTGGCCGTCGACGCGCGCCTTGACCGTCACGGTCTGCGCGGGCTGCGCCGCGCCGATGCCGGTGAGGTAGACGGGCACGTCCTCGCGCGCGGCGCGCACCGTGGTCACCGGCACCGCGGCGGGCGCCGTACGCACGGTCGCTTGGGCGGCGGCGCGGTGCTCGACCGTGCGCCAGGCGATCAGCGCGACGATGGCGACGGCGACGAGCCCCGCGAGGAGCGGACCGCGCCGCCGCGAGGCATTCGATGACGTTGGCAAAACTCTATCCCCTGATCACGCCCTGGATGGCGGCTCGGACGGCCCGGCGCGCGCCGCTGCGACGCCGCAGCGGCTTTGCTTTACGACGCCTGGCGACCGGCGAAGTTCACGCGCGACAGGGCCCGCCGGCGCCCGTGGCGATCGTCCGGCCGTGATCGTGGCACGCCTCGCGGCCGCGCCGCACGCTGCCGAAGCCTGCGACGCGCGGAAAATTCGTAACCGGATATTTCCCGCCGCCCGTCATTCCCGCGAATGCGGGAATCCAGCCGTGACGAGCGCTTGGAGCGCAGGTGCAATCATTGCGGCATCACCCCTGGATCCCCGCTTTCGCGGGGATGACGGCGGGTGCCCTCAGGCCTTCGCGTCCTTGAACATCGACGGCTCGAGGCGATGGCGCTGCAGCAGCTTGTAGAACTCGGTGCGGTTGCGCTTGGCGAGCTGCGCGGCCTGCGTGACGTTGCCGCCGGTGATCTTGAGGAGCCGCACCAGGTAATCGCGCTCGAAGCTCTTGCGCGCCTCCTCGAACGGCACCAGCGCCGAGGCGTCCTCCTTGAGCGCGTTCTGCACGGTGGTCAGCGGGATCACGCTGGTCGTCGTCAGCGCGACCGCCTGCTCGAGGAGATTCAGCAACTGGCGCACGTTGCCCGGCCACGGCGCGGCGACGAGCTGCGCCATCGCCTCGGGCGCGAGCGTCGGCACCGCCTTGCGGTAGCGCTCGGCGAGCTTGCGCAGGAAATGCGCGCACAGGAGCGGAATGTCCTCGCGACGCTCGGCGAGCGTCGGCAGCCGCAGCGACACGACGTTGAGACGGTAATAGAGATCCTCGCGGAACAGCCCCGCCGCCTTCTGCGCGTCGAGGTCGCGGTGCGTCGCCGAGATGACGCGCACGTCGACCGGCAGCGACTGCGTCGCGCCGACCGGCCGCACCTCGCCCTCCTGCAGCACGCGCAGGAGCTTGACCTGCAGCGGCAGCGGCATGTCGCCGATCTCGTCGAGAAAGAGCGTGCCGCCGTCCGCCGCCTGGAAGAGTCCCTTGTGCGCGGCGATCGCGCCGGTGAACGCGCCGCGCGCGTGGCCGAATAGCTCCGACTCGAGGAGCTCGCCCGGCAGCGCGCCGCAGTTGACGCCGACGAGCGGCTTGTCGCTGCGCCGGCTGGCGCGATGGATCGCGCGCGCGAGAAGCTCCTTGCCGGTGCCGGACTCGCCGTAGATCAGCACGCTCGCATCCGAATCGGCGACGAGGCGCGCCTGGCGCAGCACGTCCTCCATCCTCGGGCTGCGCGTGATGATGCCCTCGCGCCATTCGCCGCTCGCCGCGTACTCGGCGCTCGGGTCGTCCCCCGACAGCGACACCGCCGCGGCGACTTTCTGCAGCAGCTCCTGGCTGTCGAACGGCTTGGTCAGGAAGCCGAACACGCCGCGCTGCGTCGCCGCCACCGCATCGGGAATCGTGCCGTGCGCGGTCAGGATGATCACGGGCATCGCCGGATGCTGGCGATGGATCGCCTCGAAGAGCGCTAGGCCGTCGATGCCCGGCATGCGCAAGTCGCTCACCACCGCCGACGGCCGCGACACGGCGATCGTCGC
>JAICUU010000338.1 GCA_025935675.1 Burkholderiales bacterium | reverse complement strand
CGTGCCGTTCAGGAGCACCGGCGGCTTGCTGAACGCGACGAGGAGCCCGAGGCCCACCGACACCGACGGCACGGCGCTGGGAATGAAGAACAGCGCGTCGAGCACGCGCTTCGGCAGCGGCCGGAAGCGCCGCAGCGCGATCGCCGCCCATGTGCCACATACCAGCGCCAGCGCGCTGGCGATGAACCCGGTGTAGAGGCTGACACGCAAGAGGTCGAACGAGTCGCCGTGGAACGCGTTGGCGAAATGCCGCGTCGTGAGGCCGCTCGGCCACACGCCGTTCCATTGGCCGGCGACGCTCGCGAGCGCGATCACGCCGATCGGCAGCCCGTACAGCAGCGCGAACAGCAGCAGCGTCAGCGTGTAGGTGAGGGCGCGCCCGAGGCTAGACCAGACCAGCACGGCGGCCCCCGAAGTACGCGATGACGAAGCGGTAGAGCGAGTAGAGGCCGAGCGACAGCGCGACGTTCACGACCGCGATCACGCACGCGCTCGTGTAGTCGAACTGCTGGATCGCCTTGTCGTAGATCAGGAGCGGCAGCGTAATCACGTCCTTGGCGCCGATGAAGAGCACGATGCCGAACTCGTTGACGGTGAGGAGCAGGCACAGGCTGCCGCCGGCGACGAGCGCCGGCAGCGCGGCGGGCAGGATGATCTTCGTGACGATGCGCAGCGGCCGCGCGCCCAGGCTGCCGGCGACCTCGATCTGCGCCGGCTCGATCAACGAGAACGCGGCGAGCAGCGGCCGCATCACGAACGGCGTGTACACGGTGATCTCGGAGAGGATCACGCCCCATTGCGAGTACAGGAAGTCGACGGGCGGCTCGGTCACGTGCAGCGCCTGCATCAGCGACTCGTTGACGATGCCGGCCGAGCCGTAGATGAACGTGAACGACAGCGCGACGAGGAACGTGGGCAGCGCGATGAAGGTGTCGATGAGGCGCGCCAGCACGCGGCCGCCGGGCACCGGCGTGAATGCCAGCAGCACCGACAGCGCGAACCCGAGCACGAGGCAGCCGATCGTCGACGTCGTCGCGATGACCAGCGTGTTCTTCAGCGCGTGATGGAACTCGGTCGACGCCAGCACGGTGCCGAAATGCGCGAGCGACAGGGCACCCGCGTCGCCGCCGAGGCCCTGGCGGAGGATCAGCGCCAGCGGGTAAAGGAACAGCGCGGCGAGCACGAGCACCGGCGGCGCGATCCACAGCCCCGTGCCGCGAGGCGCGGCACGCCGCGGGGTCGCGAGCGCGAGCTCAGCCACGCGAGGCCGATTCCGGCACCAGCGTCGCCTCGACCGCGCTGAACGACAGCGCGAGCGCGGCGCCCGGTTCCGGGACGTCGTGCATCGGCGCGCAGGTGAGGCGCAGCGCGTGGCCGGCGACGTCGAGCTCGACGCTTTGCAGGTCGCCCTGCCAAAGCACGCTCTTGACCGTGCCTGACAGCGCGTTGTCGCCGCCGGCAGCGGCGCCGAGGCGAATGTCGTGAGGCCGTACGCACAAAAGGCAATCGCTGCCGTCGGCGAGCCCATGGTGGTTGCGCGCCGTCAGCGCGACGTCGCCGAACGCCACGCGCGCGAGGCCCGCCGCCGTGGTGGCGAGGCGCGCGACCGGCAGCAGGTTGGCGCGGCCGAGGAACTCCGCGGCGAAGCGGTTGGGCGGATTGCGATAGAGCGATTGCGCGTCGCCGAACGCGACGAGCTTGCCGTCGCGCATGATGCCGATGTGGTCGGCGAGCGTCAGCGCCTCGGTCTGGTCGTGCGTCACGTAGAGCACCGTCAGCGACGGCAGGTCGCGGTGCAGCTTGGCGAGCTCGTCCAGCATCGAGCGGCGGATCTGCGCGTCGAGCGCCGACAGCGGCTCATCGAGCAGCAGGACCTGCGGGCGGATCGCCAGCGCGCGCGCGATCGCCACGCGCTGCTGCTGGCCGCCCGACAGCTCGCGCGGGTACCGGCGCGCGTACTGCGCCATTCCCACCATCCTCAAGCACTCGGGCACGCGCTCGCGGATCAAGTCGGCGGCGGCGCCGCGCGCGCGCAGCCCGAATGCGACGTTCTCCTCCGCGCGCATGTGCGGGAACAGCGCGTAGTTCTGCACGACCATGCCGATGTTGCGCGCGTGGGGTGCCAAGTCGGTGACGTCGCGCGTGCCGATGAAGATGCGCCCGCGCGCCGGCCGCACGAAGCCCGCGACCGCGCGCAGCGCCGTGGTCTTGCCCGATCCCGACGGCCCGATCAGCGCGACGATCTCGCCGGGCTTGACGGCGAGCGTCAGCGACTCGAGGACGACCTGCTCGCCGTAGGCGACGCTGACATCGTCGAAGCGGATGCCGTGAGCGTCGCTGGCACCCTGCGCCGCGGCGAACGGCGGAGCCGCCCGCGCGCCGGCTCCGCCGAGGGACGACACCATCAGTTACCCGAGATCGCCTTGTTGTAGGCCGCGACGTCGGCGGGAAGGTCCTTCAGCACCTGGTCCCAATCGGGATACCAGATCTGCACGCCTTCGAGCATCGCGTTGAGCTTCTTGAAATTCTCGTCGGTCGGATGCACGTCGGTGCGCGCCGGGATGCCCAGTGCGACGGAGCTGATTTCCTTCTGCGCCGCCTCG
>JAICUU010000025.1 GCA_025935675.1 Burkholderiales bacterium | reverse complement strand
GAAGTTGACGACGCGCGTGACGTCGGGCCGCGCCTCGAATTGCGCCTTCAGCAACGCCGCCGAGCGGTCGCGGCTGCCGTCGTTGACGAAGATCGCCTCGTAGCGGAGCCCGAGCGCGTCGAGCGCCGGATAGAGGCGCGCAAACAGCGCGGCGAGTCCCGCCTCCTCGTTGTACACGGGAATCACCACCGACAGGTCGAGCGCGGCCGTCATTCATTCCCCCCGAAGCGAGCTGCGCTCGCCTCCCCCCGCCGGAGGACAGCGCCCTCAGTGTCCATGACCAGCGGCCCGGCGGCGCTCATCGGCGATGGCCCCGCAGCAGCGCGTCGCAGGCTTCGCAGACGCGATCGACGTCGGCATCGGCCATCCGCGTGTGCAGTGGCAGCGTCAAGGTTTCGCGGGCGATGCGTTCGCTCACGGGGAACTGCCCGTCACGCCCGCCCAGCGCACGGCCGAGCGTCGTCAGGTGCGACGCCTCGTACGACACGCCGCTGCCGATCCCCTGCGCGTCGAGTGCGTCGCGGAAGGCGCGGCGGTCGAGCGTGAGGCGGTCGAGGGGGAGGAGCACGCTCCACATGTTCCAGGAATGGCCGTCGTCGCCGGCCGGCGTGGGCGGCAGCACGGCGCCCAGGTCGCGCGGGAACCGCGCGCCATAGCGGTCGACGAGCGCGCGCCGGCGCGCGAGGAATTCAGGCAGGCGTGCGAGTTGCGCGACGCCGATGCGCGCGTTGACGTCGGGCAGGTTGAACTTGCCGCCGGCCTCCGCGACGTCGCGCGTGCGGTCGGCCAGCGCGCGAATGCCGTGGAAGCGCAAGGCATCGACGCGCGCCGCCTCGGCGTCGTCGTTGACGACGATCGCGCCGCCCTCGATCGACGTCATGTTCTTGTTCGGATGGAAGCTGAACGTCGCGATGTCGCCCGACGCGCCGAGGTTGCGCCCCTGCCAGCGCGAGCCCATTACCAGCGCCGCGTCCTCGACGACGCGCAGGCCGCGGCGGCGGGCGAGCGCGTACAGCGCGTCGAGGTCGGGCAGCGATCCGGGCCAGTACGTCGGCAGGATCGCGCGCGTGCGCGGCGTGATCGCCGCCTCGACCGCGGCAATGTCGAGATTGCGCGTGACGAGGTCGCAATCGACGAACACCGGCGTGGCGCCGCGGCGCACGATCATGTTCATCGCCGTGAAGAACGTCTGTGTCGGCGTGATCACCTCGTCGCCGGGCCCGACGCCCGCTATGGCCAGCGCGATCTCGATCGCGGCGGTCGCGCTCGTGACGACGCGCACGGGGCGCCCGCCGAAGAAGCGGGAAAGTGCCTGCTCGAACGCCTTCACCCACGGTCCGCTCGTCAACTGGCCGGAGCGCATGACGTCGCCGACCGCGGCGATGGCCGCCTCGTCGAGGTCCGGGCCGGCGAACTTGAGATAGGCCGGCGTGCGCAGCGGTGCGTTCATTGGACGACCCTCCGCGCTTCGCGCGTCGTGATTGATTCGCGCTTGGGGCGGCCCGGCGCGCTCATGCCGGCCGCGCGATCAGGAACACGCCGGCGATGATGAGGCCGAGCCCGAGCCAGCGCATCACCGTCATCGCCTCGCCGAAGAGGAAATACGCGGCGATCGCGTTGATGATGTAGGCGAGCGACAGCAGCGGATAGGCGATCGACACCGGCACACGCGACAGCCCCATGATCCAGACGAGGAGGCTCACGCCGTAGCACGCGACGCCGGCGATGAAGGGGCCCGTGTGCGCCATCCGCCACAGCATCGAGAACCAGTTGTCGCGCGTCAGCGTGATGACGCCGAGCGCGTTGGTGCCGGCCTTGAGCAGGAGCTGCGCGCCGGCGTTGAGGAGGATGCCGGTGAACAGGAACGCGAAGGCCGGCGCGGTGAGCGTCGTCATCAGCGCCTCGCGACGAAGATGCGCCGCGGGTCGCGCGCCAGGATGCGCATCGGCACGCCTTGCGCGGCGAGGAAGTCATAGGTTTCAGGTCGCATCAGCGCATAGCCCTGGGGAAGCGCCTTCCAGTCGCGAATCCAGCGCGGATACTTCGGATACGCCTTGCGCGGCTCCGCGTCCAGCCCGAGCGCCAGCTCGTCGCGGAAGTCGACGATCGTGGCGGTGCGCCCGAGATAGTACGGGAAAGTCTGGTCGTAGGTGCCGACCTGGAACACCGGCGCCTTGGGGTCGAGGCGATCCGCGGGCGGCAGGTTGCCGAGGTCGTGGACGAGGCCCGCGGCGGAGCGGATCGGCGCGAACGCATCGTGGCCGATGAACGCGATCTGGAAGCCGGCGAGGCCGCAGCACGCCATCGCCGTGACGCCGATCACCTTCGCGCGATCGCCGCCGGCGCGGAACGCGATCGTCGCGATCAGCGCGCCCAGCGTGAACACCACGCCGGCCTTGACGAGCCACGGGTAATAGGCGACGAAGAGCGCCGCGGGCGTGTCCGCGTCGGCCCAGTGATTGATGACGCTCGGGTAGCCGAACAGCACGAACAGCAGGAAGCCGGCCGACAGCGCGAGCTGCGGCAGCGACAGCCACCACAGCTCGCGTGTCCGCATCCGCACGAGCTCGCGGCCCAGCAGCATCGCCACCGCAGCGTATTCGGGCAGGATGTACGAGGGTAGCTTGGAGCCCGACAGGCTGAAGAACACGAACACGAAGTGCGCCCACACGAAGCAGAAGCGGCCCCAGTCGAAGCCGTTGGCGTCGGCCGTGCTGTCTCGCCAGCTGCGCAGGTAGGTGGCGCCCCAGACGAACAGCCACGGCATCACGCCGAAGCCGAAGATCGGCACGAAATACCAGAGCGGTCCCTCGCGATTGTGGTCGGTGGTGAGGAAGCGGTCGACGTGCTCGTGGATGAAGAAGAACTCCGCGAATTCGGGGTTGTGGCGCGACACCAGCACGAACCATGGCGCCGTGAGCGCGAAGAACAGCGCGAGCCCGGGCACGAGATGGAGGCGCTTCCACGGCCCGCGGTCGCGCGTCGCCAGCGTATAGAACACCAGCGAGCCGCCGGCGATCACCAGCGCGACCGGTCCCTTGGTCAGCGTCGCCGCGGCCAGCGCCGCGTACGTCAGCAGCATGTAGTTGCGCACCGACCCCGCGCTGCGCGACGCCTGTTGCGCGCGCAGGAACGCGCACAGCGCGAGCGTGAGCCAGCCCGCGAAGAAGGCGTCGAGCGACGCGAAATGCGACATCGCGATGGTCATGACGAAGCTCGCCATGACGAGCGCGGCCAGCGCGCCCGTGAGGGGCGTCGCGAGCGCGCCCGCGGTGACGCCGACCGCGATGATCGCGAGGAAGCCGCCCCCCGCCGGGGCGAGGCGCGTCGTCCACTCGTCGACCTCGAACGCCTTGTACGCGGCGGCGGTGAACCAGTACTGCAGCGGCGGCTTCTCGAAGTACTTGAGGTCGTTGAGGCGCGGCGTCAGCCAGTCGCCGGTGACCGCCATCTCGCGCGCGATCTCGCCGTAGCGCCCCTCGTCGGGGTGCTCGAGGACGCGCGTGTCCAGCGCGGCGAACCACGCGAACGAAACGAAGGCCGCGATGAGGAGCCACGCGGCGCGCGACAAGGCGGGCGGGAATTGCAATGCGAAGCTGAGCGATGCGAGCGTCGGGATTCTATCGCGGACCGCGCATCGCGGCCGCCGGGACGCTTGTGCTCGCTCGCCGGCGCGCGCTTGCCGCGCGTCGCACGGCGCAAGTAACATGGCGCACCCACACGCCGATCGCCGCACCCGCCGGCGCCCCTAGCACCGATGCCCGCGCCGCTCGCCCTCTACGACAACTACACGCGCTCGCTGCGGCCGTTCGCGCCGCTCGGCGCCGGTCCGGTGGGCCTGTACACCTGCGGGCCCACCGTCTACGACTACCAGCACATCGGCAACTTCCGCACCTTCCTGTTCGAGGACGTGCTGAAGCGCGTGCTGATGGCGAACGGATACGACGTCCGCCACGTGATGAACATCACGGATGTCGGGCACCTCGTGGCGGACGGCGACGACGGCGAGGACAAGATGGCGGTCGGCGCGCGCCGCGCCGGAAAGACCGCATGGCAGATCGCCGGGATCTACACCGAGGCGTTCCTCGCCGACATGCGCGCGCTCGCGATCCTGCCGCCGACGGTGCTGTGCCGCGCGACTGACCACATCGCCGAGCAGGTCGCGTTCATCGCCGACCTCGAGTCGCGCGGCTACACCTATCGCACGGCGGACGGCATCTACTTCGACACGTCGCGGCAGCCCGACTACGGCTATCTCGCGCGGCTCGACCGCGCCGGCCTCGAGGCCGGCAAGCGCGTCGATATCGGCGACAAGCGCTCGCCGACCGACTTCGCGCTGTGGAAGTTCTCGCCGCCGGGCGAGAAGCGCCAGATGGAATGGCCAAGCCCCTGGGGCATCGGCTTCCCCGGCTGGCACATCGAGTGCTCGGCGATGGCGCAGAAATACCTCGGCGACTTCTTCGACATCCATTGCGGCGGCGAGGATCACATCCCGATCCACCACACCAACGAGATCGCGCAGACCGAGGCGCGCGTCGGCACGCGCCTCGCCAATTTCTGGATGCACGGCTACTTTCTGCTGGCCAACGACGCTAAGATGGCCAAGTCGGCCGGCGAGTTCCTGCGCGTCAAGGCGCTCGTCGACCGTGGCTACGATCCGCTCGCGTTCCGCTACCTGTGCCTCACCGCGCACTACCGGACGCAGCTCAATTTCACGTGGGACGCGCTCGATGCCGCGGCCACCGGCCTCGCGCGACTGCGCGCCGGCTTCCATGCGCTGCCGGACGATGGCTCGGCCGCCGATGCCGCGAGCGTCGAGCGCTTCATGAGCCATGCCAACGACGACCTCAACATGCCGCGCGCGCTGGCCGTCGCGTGGGAAGTGCTGCGCGGCGATCTCGCGGGAGGCGTGAGGCGCGCGACCATCGCGGCGCTCGACGCGACGATGGGCCTCGGCCTCGCGCATTGGCATCCGCGCGAGGACATCGTGCCCGACGACGTGCGCGAGCTCGCCGAGGCACGCCTCGCCGCCCGCGCGGCGCGCGACTTCGCCGAATCCGACCGCCTGCGCGACGCGCTCAAGTCCGCGGGTTGGGACGTCGAGGATCGCAAGGGGGCTTACACCTTGAAGCGTGCCGCCGCCGCTGCCTCTTCGAAGGGCGAGGGCGTCGCGCGGTGAAGCTCGCGACCGTCGACGACGGCACGCGCGACGGGCGTCTCGTCGTCGTGTCGCGCGATCTTTCACGCGCGGTCGCGGTGCCGGAGATCGCGCGTACGCTGCAGGCAGCGCTCGACGACTGGCTGCGCGTCGCGCCGATGCTCGCGACCCTCAGCGCAGCGCTCGACGCGACCGACCTGCACGGCAGCGACCGGTTCGACGCGGCGCACGCGCGCGCGCCGCTGCCGCGCGCATTCCAATGGGTCGACGGCTCGGCCTACGTCAATCACGTCGAGCTCGTGCGGCGTGCGCGCGGCGCGACGATGCCGCCCGAGTTCTGGACCGATCCGCTGATGTACCAGGGCGCATCCGACGTGATGCTCGGCGCGTGCGACGACATCGTCCATCGCGACGCGGCCTACGGCATCGACTTCGAGGCGGAGGTCGCGGTCATCACCGGCGACGTGCCGATGGGCTGCACGGCAGCGGCGGCGCTCGACCGCATCCGCCTCGTGATGCTGGTGAACGACGTCAGCCTGCGCAACCTCGTTCCCGCCGAGCTCGGCAAGGGCTTCGGCTTCCTGCAGTCGAAGCCCGCGACGGCCTGCTCACCGGTGGCGGTGACACCGGACGAGCTGGGCGCCGCGTGGCGCGGCGGCAAGCTCGCGCACCCGCTGCTCACGACGCTCAACGGCGCGCCGTTCGGCCATCCCGATGCGGGCGTGGACATGACGTTCGACTTCGGCACGCTGATCGCGCACGCGGCGAAGACGCGCGCGCTCGGCTGCGGCACGATCGTCGGCTCGGGTACCGTGTCCAACAAGGAGGATGGCGGGCCGGGCCGGCCGGCCGCCGAGGGCGGCGTCGGCTATTCGTGCATCGCCGAGCAGCGTACCGTGGAGACGCTGATGCACGGCGCGCCGCGGACGCCGTTCATGCGCGACGGCGACCGCGTGCGCATCGAGATGCGCGACCGCGAAGGCCGCTCGATCTTCGGCGCGATCGAGCAGCGCGTGCGCATCGCCGCGAGCTGACACTCCGCGCCGCGACGATCCGGAAGTGGCTGCCGTCATTCCCGCGCAAGCGGGAATCCAGCTTTGACGTCGCGATCGAGGCGGCGTCGGCCCTCCCGGCCATGACGGCTGGATCCCCGCCTACGCGGGGATGACGTCGTGGCTTGATCGATACGCGCGCGCGGGCGCAACAAATGTCGAGCTGACGCCGCTAGATCGGCACGATCGCGCCGGTCCACAGGATCGGGCCGGTCGGTTGCCCGGTGGGCGATCCGCCCGGCGGCTCGAGCGACACGGCGAGGCCCTTCGCGCCGGCGAGGAGCGCATCGCTTGGCGTGGCGAGCGTGAGCACCGCGCCCGCTTCGGCATCGACGAGGCCGAGCGCGATCGGATTGCCGCTTGCGGGCAGTGCCCACAGTTCGAGCGCGCGCCCCGGCGGCACGGTGACGGGCGCGAGCGGCCGCACGCGCAGCGTGCGCTCGCCGCGCCCGGCCGAGGCGACGAACACCGGGCTCGCGCCCGGCGCCGCCAGCGTGACGACGTAGCCGCCTGGCGCGGGCGGCGCGGCGGTCCAGATCGACACGCCGAGCACCAGCAGCGCAGCGAAGCTCGCGATCGCCGCCGCGCGCCAGAACCCCAGCCGGTTCCAGAGCCCCGCGCCGCGACGCTCGGGCGCGGTGACGAGGCCGAGACGCGCGAGGATCGCCGCGTAGACGCGGTCCGGCGGCGCGATCGGCGTGAGGCCCTCGGCAAGCCCGGCGAGGCGCCACTGCCAATCCTCGATCGCCGCGGCGACGACTGGCTCGCGGGCGGCCACCGCCGTCAGGCGCGCACGCGCACGCCAGGGCAGCGTGCCAAGCGCATGTTCGGCGGCGAGGAGGTCGAGGCGCCGGCGGCGGCCCGCATCCGCGAGATTCATGGCATCAGGCGGAGATGCCCAAGCGGTCGAGGCACGCCTTCAGGCGCTCGAGGCCCCGGCGGAGCCACGACTTCACCGTGCCGAGCGGCTCGTGCAGGTGCGCCGCGAGCTCGGCATGCGAGAGGCCCTGGTAGAACGCCAGCGCGATCGCCTGGCGCGTCGTTCCCGGCAGCGACTCGACGCAGGCGCGCACGCCCTGCGCGTCGGCGCCGGCGACGATGAGCTGCTCCGGCGTCGGGTCCGTGCCGGCGAATTCGGGGCCCTGCGCGTCGTCGTCGTCGCGGTCCAGCGTGACGGTGTCGACGTCGCGCCGACGCACCTGGTCGAGGCAGCGATTGCGCACGATCGCCGTGAGCCAGGTGAGCGGCTGGCTTTTCGCGGCCGCATACGTGCCGGCGTGGTGCCAGACGCTGACGTAGGCTTCCTGCAAGATCTCCTCGGCGAGGGGTCGTTCACGGACTATACGCAGCGCGACCGCGTACAGATGCGGCGACGTGCGCCGGTAGAGCTCCGCGAACGCGCGCTGGTCGGCGAGCGCGGTGCGGGCGAGGAGCTCGCCCAACCCCGCGTTGCGCGCCGAGGATGCCGCGTCAGCCATGTGCGCCGCGCGTGCGCCGGCGCGTGGCCGTGGCCGCGGGCGGCGGCGCGACGGCGCCCTTGACGCGTGCCGACTGCCACATCACGTCGCGCCGGCGTGCGCGGCGGTTGAGCGTGCGCGCGAGCACGAACAGGAGGTCGGACAGGCGGTTCAGGTAGCGTCGCGCCGCCGGCGAGACGTCGGTGTCGGCGGCGAGCGTGACGAGCGCGCGCTCGGCGCGGCGGCAGACGGTGCGCGCCACGTGGGCAAGCGCGGCGCCACGCGTGCCACCCGGCAGGATGAACTCGCGCAGTGGCGCAAGACGCGCATTGTGCTTCTCCACCGCCGCCTCGAGCGCGGCGGTGCGCGCATCGCCGAGCGCGCGATGCCCGGGAATCGACAGCTCGCCGCCCAGGTCGAAGAGGTCGTGCTGGATGTCGGTCAAAAGGTCGGTGATCGTTCCCGGCAACGGCTCGGCGAGCAGCAGGCCGATCGTCGAGTTGAGCTCGTCGACGGCGCCGATCGCCTCGATGCGCGGCGAGTCCTTGGCGACGCGCGAGCCGTCGCCGAGGCCCGTCGTGCCGGCGTCGCCGGTGCGCGTCACGATCTTCGACAAGCGGTTTCCCATCGCGTCCTTTCGATCAGGTGGCGTCGCTTTACCGCGCGAGCGTAGCGGCATCCCCGCGCGGCGGCAAGCGCGCCGGCGCGGTGCTACGATAGTTCATGGCCGCGATCCACGACGACCTGCCGCGCAACGCGGCCAACCACGCGCCGCTGTCGCCGCTGTCGTTCATCGCGCGCACGGCGGCGGTGTGGCCCGACCGCACGTCGATCGTGCACGGCGCGCGCCGCGACACGTGGCGAGAGACCTACGCGCGCTGCCGGCGGCTCGCGAGCGCGCTGGCGGCGCAGGGTATCGCGCATGGCGACACCGTCGCGGCGCTGCTGCCGAACACGCCGGCGATGGTCGAGATGCACTTCGCCGTGCCGATGACGGGCGCGGTCCTCAACACGCTCAACACGCGGCTCGACGCGACGTCGATCGCGTTCATGCTGGAGCACGGCCGCGCGAAGGCGCTGGTCGCCGACACCGAGTTCGCGCCGCTCGTGCGCGACGCGCTCGCGCGGCTCGCGTCGCCGCCGGTGGTGATCGACGTCGACGACCCGATGGCGGCGACGCGCGGCGCGCGTCTGGGCCGCGACTACGAGGCGCTGGTCGCCAGCGGCGATCCCGAATTCGCGTGGTCGCTGCCGGCGGACGAGTGGGACGCGATCTCGCTCAACTACACGTCCGGCACGACCGGCGATCCCAAGGGCGTCGTCTATCACCATCGCGGCGCCTACCTCAACGCGATATCGAACGTCGTCGACTGGGGAATGCCGCGCCACGCCGTGTACCTGTGGACGCTGCCGATGTTCCACTGCAACGGCTGGTGCTTCCCGTGGACGCTCGCGGCGATCGCCGGCGTCAACGTCTGCCTGCGCAAGGTCGATGCCGCGTCGATCCTCGACGCGATCCGCACGCACCGCGTGACCCACTACTGCGGCGCGCCGATCGTGCACTCGACGCTGATCAACGCGCCCGACGCGATGAAGGCGGGCATCACGCACAAGGTCGCGGGCCTCGTCGCGGCGGCGGCGCCGCCGGCGGCGATGATCGAGGGCATGGAGAAGATGGGCTTCGACATCACCCATGTCTACGGCCTGACCGAGACATACGGGCCGGCAGCCGTCTGCGCGAAGCAGGCGGCGTGGGACGCGCTCGACATCGGCGCGCGCACCGAGCGCAACGGTCGGCAGGGCGTCGCGTACACGATGCAGGAGGCGATGAGCGTGCGCGATCCCGAGACGATGGCAGCGGTGCCCGCCGACGGCGCGACGATCGGCGAGATCATGTTTCGCGGCAACATCACGATGAAGGGCTACCTGCGCAATCCGCCGGCGACCGCCGCGGCGTTCGCCGGCGGGTGGTTCCACAGCGGCGACCTCGCGGTGATGCAGCCCGACGGCTACGTCAAGATCCGCGATCGCAGCAAGGACGTGATCATTTCCGGCGGCGAGAACATCAGCTCGCTCGAGGTCGAGGAGGCGCTGTACCGCCATCCGGCGGTGCTCGCGGCGGCGGTGGTCGCGCAACCGGACGCGCGCTGGGGCGAGTCGCCGCGCGCGTACGTCGAGCTGAAGCCCGGCGCCGACGTGACCGTGGAAGCGCTCGCCGCGCACTGCCGGCAGTACCTCGCCGGCTTCAAGATGCCGAAGGCGTTTGAATTCGGCGAGCTGCCGAAGACGTCCACCGGCAAGATCCAGAAATTCGTGCTGCGCGAGCGCGCGCGCTCCGCCGCCGCCATCGAGTGAGATCGCCATGAACGCACCGGTCGACGCCGGCCTCGAGCCCCAAGTCCTCTGCCGTGTCGAGCGCGAGGTCGCGACGCTGACGCTGAACCGCGGCGCGCGCTACAACCCGCTGTCGCTGCCGATGATCGACGCGCTGGCCGATGCGCTCGACGCCGTCGCCGGGGACTCCGCGGTGCGCGTCGTCGTCATCGCCGCCGAAGGCAAGGGCTTCTGCGCCGGCCATGACCTGAAGGAGCTGCGCGCGCACCGCGACATCGGCTGGCAACGCACGCTGTTCGAGCGCTGCAACGCGATGATGCAGCGGCTGACGACGATTCCGCAGCCGACGATCGCGCGCGTGCACGGCATCGCCACCGCGGCGGGCTGCCAGCTCGTGTCGATGTGCGACCTCGCCGTTGCCGCCGAGGGCGCGACGTTCGCGCTGCCGGGGCTCAACACCGCGGTGTTCTGCACCACACCCGCGGTCGGCGTCGGCCGCAATGTGTCGCGCAAGCGCGCGATGGAGATGCTGCTGACCGCGGCGCCCGTCGACGCCGCCACCGCGCTCGACTGGGGCCTCGTCAACCGCGTCGTGCCGGTGGACGGCCTCGATGCGGCGATCGACGCCTTGGTGCGCTCGATCGTCGCGCGGAGCGCTCCCACGGTCGCGCTCGGCAAGCGTGCGTTCTACGCGCAGATCGAGCGCGACCTCGCGAGCGCGTACGCGCTGGCCGGCGAGACGATGGCGCACAACCTGATGTCGGACGACGCCGCCGAAGGGATCGACGCGTTCGTCGGCAAGCGCGCCCCCCGCTGGCCGTCTGCGCAGGGCGGCGACTGAGGGCCCTGCGGGCGGGGTTGCGGCGCCGCGGCGGGAGCCATCCCGCCGGCCGACCTATAATGGCGGCGGGCCGGCGCGCGGCCGTGGGGCGCGCCGGTGCCGCATTCCCGCCAACCCGTCGCCTACCGTGCCCAACGACACGATCCTCGAGACGCGCGCGCTCACCAAGGAGTTCAAGGGCTTCGTCGCCGTCAACGGCGTCGACCTCAAGGTGGAGCGCGGCACGATCCACGCGCTGATCGGGCCGAACGGCGCCGGCAAGACGACCTGCTTCAACCTGCTCACGCACTTCCTCACGCCGACGCGCGGCCAGATCGTCTACAACGGCGAGGAGATCACGGGCTCGCGGCCGGCGGCGATCGCGCGCAAGGGGCTGGTCCGCTCGTTCCAGATCTCGGCGGTGTTCCCGCACCTGACGGTGCTCGAGAACGTGCGCATCGCGCTGCAGGTCAAGCGCGGCCTGTCGTTCGACTTCTGGCGCTCGCAGAAGGCGCTTGCCGCGTATGACGCGCGCGCCGCCGAGCTGATCGACGCCGTGGGCCTCGCGGGCTACGAGTCGATGCTCGCGGGCGAGTTGCCGTACGGGCGCAAGCGCGCGCTCGAGATCGCGACCACGCTCGCGCTCGATCCCGAGCTCCTTTTGCTCGACGAGCCCACCGCGGGGATGACGCACGACGACGTCGAGCGCGTCGCCGCGCTGATCAAGCGCGTCGCCGCGGACCGCACCGTGCTGATGGTCGAGCACAACCTGTCGGTGGTGTCGACGCTGTCGGACCGGATCACCGTGCTCGCGCGCGGCGAAGTCATCGCCGAGGGCGACTATGCGACGGTGTCCCGCCATCCCGCGGTGATCGAGGCCTACCTCGGGAGCGAGCATGGCTGAGGCGGCGCGCGGGCCGGAAGCGGCGCGCGCAGGCGCAACGGCGCCGCTCCTCGCCGTGCGCGGGCTCAACGCGTGGTACGGTGAGTCGCACATCCTGCACGGCGTCGACTTCGACGTCGGCGAAGGCGAGGTGGTGACGCTGCTCGGCCGCAATGGCGTCGGCAAGACGACGACGCTCAAATCGATCATGGGCGTCGTGCCGCGCCGCGAGGGATCGGTGACGTTCGAGGGCACCGAGACCATCGCCATGGCGTCGAATCGCATCGCCCGCCGCGGCATCGCGTGGTGCCCGGAGGAGCGCGGGATCTTCGCGAGCCTCGACGTCGCCGAGAACCTGATGCTCCCGCCGCAGGTGCGACCGGGCGGCCTGTCGCTCGCCGAGATCTACGATCTGTTCCCCAACCTGCGCGAGCGCGGCGCGAGCCAAGGGACGAAGTTGTCGGGCGGCGAGCAGCAGATGCTGGCGATCGCGCGCATCCTGCGCACCGGCGCGCGCTTCCTGATGCTGGACGAGCCGACCGAGGGGCTCGCGCCCGTGATCGTCCAGCAGATCGGGCACACGCTCAACGCGCTGAAAGCGCGCCGCTTCACGATCCTGCTGGTGGAGCAGAATTTCCGCTTCGCCGCATCGGTCGCCGACCGGCACTACGTGGTCGAGCACGGGCGAATCGTCGACGCGATCGCCAACTCCGAGCTCGCGGCCAACGCCGACAAGCTCAATCGCTACCTCGGCGTATGACAGGGGCCGTGGTTTGTTTGCAGCACCTTCAATAGGAGACGCTTCAATGAGAACAGCACTCAAGAGCCTGCTTGCGGTGACGGTGGCGGGATTGTTCGCCGCAGCGCCGGCGAGCGCGCAATTCACCAACAACGTGATCAAGCTCGGCGTGCTGTCCGACATGTCGAGCCTCTACACCGACCTGGCGGGCGCAGGCTCGGTCGTCGCCACCAAAATGGCGATCGCCGATTCGGGCATCGAGAAGCGCGGCATCAAGGTCGAGGTTGTCGAGGCCGATCACCAGAACAAGCCGGACGTCGGCTCGGCGATCGCGCGCCGCTGGTTCGACGCCGAGGGCGTCGACGCGATCGTCGACGTGCCGAACTCGGGCGTCGCGCTCGCGGTGTCGGCGATCGCCAAGGAGAAGAACAAGGTGCTGCTGGCCTCGGGACCGGGCTCGTCCGACCTGACCGGCAAGGCCTGCAACGCGAACACCGTGCACTTCACGTACGACACGTGGATGCTGGCGAACGGCACCGGCACCGCGATCACCAAGGCCGGCGGCAGCTCGTGGTTCTTCATCACCGCGAACTACGCGTTCGGCCAGGCGCTCGAGCGTGACACGACCGCCGCGGTGGAGAAGGCGGGCGGCAAGGTGCTGGGCGACGTCAAGGTGCCGATCAACAACCAGGACTTCTCGTCGTTCCTGCTGCAGGCGCAGGCGTCGAAGGCCAAGGTGATCGGCCTCGCCAACGCCGGCGGCGACACGATCAACTCGATCAAGCAGGCGTCGGAGTTCGGCATCGTCAAGGGCGGGCAGAGCCTCGCAGGCCTCCTCGTGTTCATCACCGACGTGCACTCGCTCGGCCTGCAGACGGCGCAGGGCCTGACCTTCACGACGACGTTCTACTGGGACATGAACGACAAGACCCGCGAGTTCTCGAAGCGCTTCGCGCCGCAGGACAAGGGCATCCATCCGACGATGGTGCACGCCGGCGTCTACGCGGTGGTGCTGCACTACCTGAAGGCGGTCGAGGCGCTGAAGAGCGACGCCGACGGCGCCAAGGTGGTCGCTGAGATGAAGAAGATGCCGACCGACGACCCGCTGTTCGGCAAGGGCTCGATCCGCGAGGACGGCCGCGGCATCCACCCGGCGTACCTCGTCAAGGTCAAGACGCCGGCGGAGTCGAAGGCGCCCTGGGACTACTACAGCGTCGTGGCGACGATCCCCGGCGACGAGGCGTTCCGCCCGCTGAAGGACGGCGGCTGCTCCCTCGTCAAGTGACGCATCGACCGGGGCAAAGCCCCGGTCGATGCGTCATCCCCGCGAAAGCGGGGATCCCGCCGTGACGTCGCAATGTGTTGCGGTACGCTCGCAACCTCATGCGCCGTCAAGGCTGGATTCCCGCGTTCGCGGGAATGACGATGCGCAAGCGGGGATCCAGCCGTGACGCTTCGGCGGAGGCGGTACGCGCCGACATGCGGCGTCAAGGCTGGATCCCCGCTTGCGCGGAAATGACGGGCCGCGCCATTCGTCGTCGATGCCGTGCTGCAAGTGAAGGCTCCAACCGGACCGTGAACTGACCCCCGATGCAAGCGCTCTTCGGCCAGCTGCTGATCGGTCTCATCAACGGCGCGTTCTACGCGATGCTGTCGCTCGGCCTCGCGGTGATCTTCGGCCTCCTCAACATCATCAACTTCACGCACGGCGCCCAGTACATGCTGGGCGCGTTCGCGTCGTACCTGCTGCTCGAGAAGCTCGGCATCGGCTACGGCTGGTCGCTCCTGATCGTGCCGATCGTGATCGGCGCGCTCGGCGTCATCATCGAGCGCACGATGCTCGCGCGGCTCTACAAGCTCGACCATCTCTATGGGCTCCTGCTGACGTTCGGCCTCGCGCTGATCCTGCAGGGCGTGTTCACCAACATCTTCGGCAGCTCGGGCCAGCCCTACCGGCTGCCCGACGTGTTCAGCGGCGGCTACAACCTCGGCTTCATGTACCTGCCGAAGTACCGCGCGTGGGTCGTGCTGATGTCGCTCGTCATCTGCTTCGGCGTCTGGTACGTGATCGAGCGCACCAAGCTCGGGTCGTACCTGCGCGCCGCCACCGAGAACGCCGCGCTGGTGCAGGCGTTCGGCGTCGACGTGCCGCGGATGGTGACGCTCACCTACGGCTTCGGCGTCGCGCTGGCCGCGCTCGCAGGGGTGATGGCGGCGCCGATCTACCAGGTGGCGCCGCAGATGGGTGCCAACATCATCATCGTCGTGTTCGCCGTCGTCGTCATCGGCGGCATGGGCTCGATCGCCGGCGCGATCCTCACCGGCTTCGCGCTGGGCGTCATCGAGGGCCTGACCAAGTACTTCTATCCCGAGGCGTCGAGCACCGTGATCTTCGTCGTCATGGTGATCGTGCTGATCTTCCGGCCGGCCGGCCTGTTCGGCCGCGAACGCTGAGGGCCCATGGACGCTCCCGCATCGCCGATCGCCACCCGCAACGGCTCGAAGGCATCGCTGGCCGCGATGGCGCTGATGACCGCGGCGCTGCTGGTCGCGCCGCATGTCGGCGTCTACCCCGTGTTCCTGATGAAGGCGCTGTGCTTCGCGCTCTTCGCCTGCGCGTTCAACCTGCTGCTGGGCTACGGCGGGCTGCTGTCGTTCGGGCACGCGATGTTCCTGGGCAGCGCCGGCTACGTCTGCGCGCACGTCGCCAAGGTGTGGGGATGGCCGACCGAGGCGGCGATCCTGGCCGGCACCGCCGTGTCGACCGCGATGGGCGTCGTCGTCGGCTTCCTGGCGATCCGCCGCCAGGGCATCTATTTCGCGATGATCACGCTTGCGATTGCGCAAATGGTGTTCTTCTTCGCCGTGCAGGCGCCGTTCACCCACGGCGAGGACGGCATCCAGTCCGTGCCGCGCGGCATGCTGTTCGGCGTCATCGACCTGTCGCACGGCCTCGCGATGTACTACACGGTGATCGTGATCTTCGTGGCGGCGTGGCTGTTCATCTACCGCGTCGTCTACTCGCCGTTCGGGCAGGTGCTGAAGGCGATCAAGGAGAACGAGCCGCGCGCGATCTCGCTCGGCTACGACGCCGACCGCTACAAGCTCGTCGCGTTCATCCTGTCGGCGGCGCTGGCGGGCCTCGCCGGCGCGACCAAGGCGATCGTGTTCCAGCTGGCGTCGCTGACCGACGTCGACTGGCCGATGTCGGGCGAGGTCGTGCTGATGGTGCTGCTGGGCGGCATGGGCACGACGTTCGGACCGGTTGTCGGCGCGTTCATCCTGGTCGGCCTGGAGAGCGTGCTCACGTCCGGCGTGACGATCGCCGGCATCACGCTCGGGCCGGAATGGGTGCCGGTGATCACCGGCGCGATCTTCGTGATCTGCGTGCTGGCGTTCCGCCGCGGCGTCGTCGGCGAGGTCGCGGCCTTCTTCGCGCGCCGAAGGCGCTGACACACGGCGGGCGCCGTGCGGCGCCAACGCCAGGCGCGCCCTTGTGAGCGCCCCGCGTTTCGCGCTAGATTGCGGACGACGCGCCGCGCCGCGCGGACATCCGCATCGTTTCCCACCTTCGAATCGAGGCATCCATGCTGCTCACGAGCCTTCGCCGCGCCGCATCGCTGGCCGTCGCCGCCGCCGCACTCGCCTTTGCCGCGCCGCTTTCCGCGCAGGACCTCAAGATCGCGGTCGCGGCCGACGTGACCTCGATCGACCCGCACTTCTACAACCTGTTTCCCAACAACAACATCGCCGAGCATATCTTCGACAAGCTCGTGCGGATGGACCCGGACTCGAAGATGATCCCCGGGCTCGCGACGTCGTGGAAGACGATCGACCCGACGACGTGGGAGTTCAAGCTGCGCAAGGGCGTCAAGTTCCACGACGGCAGCGAGCTCACGGCCGAGGACGTGGTGTTCTCGATCAACCGCGTGCCGAACGTGCCCAACAGCCCGGGCCGCTTCACGCCGTACACCAAGGCGATCACCAAGATCGACGTCGTCGACCCGTACACGCTGCACATCCACTACGCGACGCCGTACCCACTCGCGCCCAACGACCTGTCGACGATCTATATCGTGTCGCACAAGGTCGCCGCCAACGCCTCGACCGAGGACTTCAACACCGGCAAGGCGACGATCGGCAGCGGCCCGTACAAGTTCGTGAGCTACAGCAACGGCGACCGCGTCGAGCTCGAGCGCAACGACGCGTACTGGGGCGACAAGCCCGCCTACAAGCACGTCACGTTCAAGATCATCAAGAACGAGGCGGCGCGCACCGCGGCGCTCTTGTCCGGCGACGTCGACGCGATCGAGCAGCCGCCCACCGCCGATCTCGCCAAGATCAAGGCCAACCCGAACTTCACGGTGACGTCCAAGATCTCGCACCGCGTCATCTACTTCAACTTCGACTTCCTCGACCGCTCGAGTCCTGACATCACCGGCAAGGACGGCAAGCCGCTCGCCAAGAACCCGCTGCGCGACCTGCGCGTGCGGCGCGCGATGTCGAAGGCGATCAACCGCCAGGCGATCGCCGAGCGCGTGATGGAAGGGCAGGCGGTGCCCTCCGGCCAGCTCGTCTCCGAGCACCTGTTCGGCTACGTGCCCGGGCTGAAGCCCGACGCCTACGACCCGCAAGGGGCCAAGAAGCTCCTCGCCGAGGCGGGCTATCCCGACGGCTTCAACCTGACGATCCACGGCCCCGCCGGCCGCTACGTCAACGACGAGAAGATCGTGCAGGCGGTCGCGCAGATGCTGACGCGCATCGGCATCGCCTGCAAGGTCGAGACGGCGCCGATGGGACCGTACTCGGCGCGCGCGTCGAAGCAGGAGTTCAGCTTCCACATGGTGGGCTGGGGCGCGTCGACCGGCGAGGCAAGCTCGCCGCTGCGCTCGCTGCTCGCGACCTACGACGCCGCCAAGGGCTTCGGCGCCGTCAACTGGGGCCGCTACAGCAATCCCAAGGTCGACTACCTGATCGAGCAGGCAGTGCAGCAGGTCGACGACGACAACCGCAAGGTGATGCTGCAGCGCGCGACGCAGCTCGCGATGGACGACCTCGGCCTGATGCCGATCCACTTCCAGTTCACGATCTGGGCGACGAAGAAGGGCGTGCAGTACACGCCGCGCACCGACGAGTACACGCTCGCCTACCAGTTCCACACGGCGAAATAGCCGCCAACCGGATGCGTGCGACCGGCGCCGTGCCGGTCGCACGCGCCGATCCCCATGCTCGTCTACCTGATCCGCCGCTGCCTGCAGAGCGTCGTCGTGCTGCTCGTGATGTCGCTGATCGTGTTCGTCGGCGTCTACGCGGTCGGCAACCCGATCGACATCCTGATCAGCCCGCAGGCCGACCAGGCCGAGCGCGAGCAGGCGATCCATGCGCTCGGGCTCGACCAGCCGATGTGGATGCAGTACTTCGTATTCCTGCGCGACGCGCTGCACGGCGACCTCGGCCACTCGTTCGTGCACAGCACGTCGGCGCTGCGGCTCATCTTCGAGCGGATGCCGGCGACGCTCGAGCTCGCGACGGTGGCGATGCTGTTCGCGATCATCCTGGGCATCCCGCTCGGCTTGTGGGCGGGCCTCAAGCCCGAATCGGCGAGCGGTCGCACGATCATGGCGGGATCGATCCTGGGCTTCTCGCTGCCGACGTTCTGGGTGGGCCTGATGCTGATCATGGTGTTCTCCGTGATGCTGGGATGGCTGCCGTCGAACGGGCGCGGCGAGACGGTTTCGCTGTTCGGCATCCCGGTGTCGTTCCTGACACTCGACGGCTGGCGCCACCTCGTGCTGCCGGCGACCAACCTCGCGCTCTTCAACCTCGCGCTGATGATCCGGCTCACGCGCGCCGGCACGCGCGAGGCGCTGTTGCAGGACTACGTCAAATTCGCGCGCGCCAAGGGGCTCTCCAACGTGCGCGTGATCGGCGTGCACGTGCTGCGCAACATCCTGATCCCGATCGTCACGGTGATCGGCCTGCAGTTCGGCGCGCTGATCGCGTTCGCCATCGTCACCGAGTCCGTGTTCGCGTGGCCCGGCATGGGCAAGCTGCTGGTGGACTCGATCAACTTCCTCGACCGCCCGGTGATCGTCGCGTACCTGCTCGTGATCGTGACGCTGTTCATCGTGATCAATCTCATCGTCGACCTGCTGTACTCGGCGCTCGACCCGCGCGTGCGCCTCGGCGAATCGCGATCATGAGCGCGCGGGGCCGCACCGATCGCGAAGCGGGCCCGGCGTTCGCGGCGCAACGGGGATGCCGGTGAGCGCCGACGGCAGCGTCACGGCACCCGCCGCGGCGGCGGCGGCACGCGCGGCCGCCGAGTCGCCGTGGCGGCGCGTCGCCGGCGACTTCTTCCGCAACCCGATCGCGACGTTCGGCGCGGCGCTCCTGTGCCTCATCGTGCTCGCCGCGATCTTCGCCCCGCTGATCTCGCCGCAGGATCCCTACGACCTCGCGCAGATCGACGTGCTGGACGGCAAGCTGCCGCCGGGCTCGCATGCGGGCAGCGGCAACGGCAGGTTCTGGCTCGGCACGGACGACCAGGGCCGCGACATGCTGTCGGCGATCTTCTACGGCTTGCGCATCTCGATCTTCGTCGGCGTGTCGAGCACGGTGATGGCGCTCGTCATCGGGCTCGCCGCCGGCCTCCTCGCCGCGTACGTCGGCGGGCGCACCGAGACCTTCGTCATGCGCGTCGTCGACATCCAGCTGTCGTTCCCGTCGATCCTGATCGCGCTCATCCTGATCGCCGTGCTCGGCCAGGGGATCGGCAAGGTGATCGCCGCGCTCGTCACCGTGCAATGGGCGTACTACGCGCGCACCGTGCGCAGCGCCGCGCTGGTCGAGCGCCGCAAGGAATACGTCGAGGCGGCGCGCTGCCTCGCGCTGTCGCCAATGCGGATCGTCTTCCGCCACCTGTTGCCCAACTGCCTGCCGCCGCTGATCGTCGTCGCGACAGTACAAGTGGCGGCGGCGATCGCGCTCGAGGCGACGCTTTCGTTCCTCGGGCTCGGGCTGCCGATCACCGAGCCATCGCTGGGACTTCTGATCGCCAACGGCTACCAGTACCTGCTCTCGGGCAAGTACTGGATCAGCTTCTTCCCGGGCATCGCGCTGCTCCTGACGATCGTCAGCATCAACCTCGTCGCCGACCAATTGCGCGACGTGCTCAATCCGCGCCTGTCGCGATGAGCGCGACGGGGGATCTGGAACGATGAGCGCCGACCCCGTCGCCGTGTCGCAAGGCACCGCGCCCGCAACGGCGCCCGCCGCGCCGCTCCTCGCCGTGCTGGGGTTGCGCACGCATTTCTTCACCAAGGCGGGCGTGGTCAAGGCCGTCGACGACGTGTCGTTCACGCTCGCCGCCGGCGAGGTACTGGGGCTTGTCGGCGAATCGGGTTCGGGCAAGTCGATGACCGGTTACTCGCTGATGGGCCTGATCGACCCGCCGGGTCGCGTCGTCGAGGGCAGCATCCGGCTCAAAGGCCAGGAGCTCACGACGCTGCCGGCGGAGAAGATGCGTGCGCTGCGCGGCGACCGCCTCGCGATGATCTTCCAGGACCCGATGATGACGTTGAACCCGGTGCTGCGGATCGATCACCAGATGACGGAGGCGATCCTCGCGCACCGCGACGTGGGCCGCGCGGCGGCGCTCGCGCGTGCGCGAGAGGCGCTGGTGCGCGTCGGCATCGCCTCGCCCGACGCGCGGCTCAAGGCCTACCCGCACCAGTTCTCCGGCGGCATGCGCCAGCGCGTCGCCATCGCGATCGCGCTTTTGAACGAGCCCGACGTCATCATCGCCGACGAGCCGACGACGGCGCTCGACGTCACGATCCAGGGCCAGATCCTCTACGAGGTGCAGAAACTCGCGCGCGAGACCGGCACCGCGCTCATCTGGATCACCCACGACCTGTCGGTGATCGCGGGGCTCGCCGACCGCATCTTCGTGATGTACGCCGGCAAGATCGTCGAGGAGGGCACGACTGAGGACGTCATCGACCATCCCGCGCATCCGTACACGCGCGGCCTCCTCGACAGCGTGCCTTCGCGCAATCCGTACGGCCAGCGCCTCAAGCAGATTCCCGGGATGACGCCGTCGCTGATCGCGCTGCCGCGCGGCTGCGCGTTCCGCGAGCGCTGCGCGCGCGCGGACGCGATGTGCGAGGCGATGCCGGAGACGACCGCCGCGCCGTCCGGCCGCGCGGGCCACGTGATGCGCTGCTTCCATCCGCTGGCGTGAGCGTGTCGAACGTTTCGTCGAGCGTGGTGCCGGGCGTGCGCGACGTCGCCGCGGCCGCGGGGGCCGGCGCGCCGCCGCTGATCGCGCTCGAGCGCGTGTCGCGGCGCTTCGTCAAGTCGCTGGACGTCGCCACGCGCATCGCCAACACGCTCGGCGCGAAGGTGCGCGAGGAGATCGTGCACGCGGTCGACGGCGTCGACCTCGCGATCACCGCCGGCGAAGTGGTGGGGCTCGTCGGCGAATCGGGCTGCGGCAAGTCGACGCTCGGCCGCCTCGCGGTCGGCCTTTTGCCGCTGTCGTCCGGCGCGCGCCGCTGGAAGGGCGCGCCGCTCGACGGCTTGCCGCCTGCGAAGGCGCGCGAGTTTCAGCTCAAGATGCAGATGATCTTCCAGGATCCGTACGCATCGCTCAACCCGCGGATGCGGGTCGTCGAGATCGTCGGCGAAGCGCCGGTCGCGCACGGGCTCATCCGCCGCCGCCAGCAGACCGAGTTCGTCGGGCTGCAGCTCAACCGGGTGGGGCTCGACCCGACGCTGATGCGGCGCTTCCCGCACCAGTTCTCCGGCGGCCAGCGCGCGCGCATCGGCATCGCCCGCGCGCTCGCCGTCAAGCCGGAGTTCCTCGTCTGCGACGAGTCGGTCGCCGCGCTCGACGTGTCGATCCAGGCGCAAGTGCTCAACCTGTTCGACGACTTGCGCGGCGCGCTCGGACTCACCTATCTTTTCATCAGCCACGACCTGGGCGTCGTGCAGCACATCAGCGACCGCGTCGTGATCATGTACCTCGGCCGCGTCGTCGAGGAGGGCCCGTCGCGCGAGATCTTCGCCGCGCCCAACCACCCGTACACGCAGGCGCTGCTCGCCGAGGTCGGCAAGGTCGAGGCGAAAAAGCGCACGTTCGTGCCGATCAAGGGCGAGATCCCGTCGCCGCTGGCGCCGCCCCCCGGCTGCCATTTCCATCCGCGCTGCCCGCATGCGATGCCGCGCTGCCGCGTCGAAGTGCCGCCGCTCGACGCCATCGCGCCGGGACGCCGCTCGGCGTGCTGGCTCAACGTGACGGCCGCATGAACCCGGCGATGCGACGCGGCGGCGCACGAAGGATCGCTCGATGAGCGCGAGCGACGACGCCCGCGCGCCGACCGCGATGGTGCACGTCCATGCGCCCGCCGGCCGCGTCGCGCCGCTGGTGCTCGACTCGCCGCATTCCGGGGAGTGGTATCCGCCCGACTTCGATCACGCGCCGCCGCGCGACGTCGTCCGCCAGGCCGAGGACACGCATGTCGCCGCGCTGTGGCGAGGCGCGCTCGCGCACGGCGCGACGCTGGTCGAGGCGGTGTTCCCGCGCGCCTACATCGATCCCAACCGCAGCCTCGCCGACATCGATCCCGCGCTCTTCGCCGACGGCGAGCGCTGGCCGGATCCGCTGGCGCCGTCGCGGAAGACCGAGCAGGGCGTCGGCCTCGTGTGGGGGCTCGCGCGCCGCGGCGTGCCGATGTACGCGCGCAAGCTCCGGGTCGCCGAGGTCGCGCGGCGGATCGAGCGATGCTGGGCGCCGTACCACGCCGCGCTCGCCGATACGCTCGACGCGCGCCACGCCGCGTTCGGCGAGGTGTTCCACATCGACTGCCATTCGATGGCGTCGGTGGGCGACGTCATGTCCGACGATCCCGGCCGCGCGCGCGCCGACATCGTGCTCGGCGACCGCGACGGCACGACCTGCGACGCCGCGTTCACCGCGATCGTGCACGATCACCTCGCGTCGCGCGGCTACTCGGTCGTGCGCAACGATCCGTTCAAGGGCGTCGAGATCGTGCGCCGTCACGGCATCCCGTCGGCGGGTCGGCACAGCCTGCAGGTCGAGGTGAATCGCAAGCTCTACATGAACGAGGCGACGCTCGCGCCGAATGCCGGCTACGCGCGCCTCGCGGCCGATCTCGCGGCGCTCGCGGCGCGCGTCGTCGAGTGGATCGACGCGCGGCACGGGGGCGCTGGCCCGGCCGCGACGCGCGCGCCGTAGCGCGCCCGCCGGTCGTTGCCGCGGCATTCAGCGCGAAGACATTCCGGTCGCGGCATCGCTGCCTTCGTCGTCATCGGCGAGTAGCGCGACGAGCCGCTCGTTCCGCGCGAGCCACGCGACGACGCCGTGGTCGCTGCACGGATGCCGGTGGACGGTGACGCCGGGGCGGTCGGCGATGTGCGCGGCGCGCCGCATCTCGTCCGGCGACTGCGCGCAGACGTGCACGTGGAAGCGCGTGCGCCCGTTGCCCGCGGCGAGCACGTCGCGCAGGTCGAAATGGCGATGCACGTCGGCCGGCAGCGCCTCGAGCCGGTCGGCGACGTCGTTGTGCCGCGCGAGGCGCCCCGCCAGCGTGACGCTGCGCGCATGCGACGGCGTCAGGTTGGTGAACGGCGCGAACGCATGCACGGTGTCGACCTCGAGGAGGTGCCCGCACAGGATCGCGGCGTGGCTGCCGCCGGAATTGCCGATCGCCAGCGTGCGCCGCGGCGCGAGCTCGGCGATCGCGGCGCGCAGCGTCCCGAGCATCGCCGCGAAGCCCGGCGCGATCGGCGGCACGCCACCGAGGAACAGCGTGCGCGACGCGTCGCGCAGCAGGATGCGGCGGTAGCGCAGGAGGCCCGTGACGCCGAGGAACTCGAACGCCGGCATCGACAGCCGGCCGCCGAAGCCGGTGAAGGCGATCACCAGCGTGGTGGGATCGGCGCCGCGCTCGACGGTCAGGCGCGCCGGCGGCAGCTCGGGCCGCGACGGCTGCGCCGGCGCCGCGGCGGCCGGCGCGACATCGAGCGTCATCGAATAGCTGAGCGAGAGGCCCGGCATCGCGCGCGGGCGATGATCGTCGGCCATCGACAAGCTCCTCCCCATTGCGCCGGCGGGCATCATGCGACGCGATTCCCCTGCATGACGCCGGCCGGACCGCGCCGCCACCGGTCGAACACCGGTCCCGTGCGGCGCCGTGCATGGCCGATGCTAGGGCGTCGGCGCGGCCGGCGCAACCCGGGCGCGGCCGATGGGGACGCGGGTTCCGGCCCGTGCGGCGACGCTGTATAATCGTCAG
>JAICUU010000252.1 GCA_025935675.1 Burkholderiales bacterium | reverse complement strand
GGTTCGCGAACGAGGAGGACATCACGTACGACGGATGGCCGGTCCCGCAGCCGAGGTTCACGATCCGGCCCTTCGCGAGCAGGATGATCCGTTTCCCGTCGGGGAAGATCACGTGGTCGACCTGCGGCTTGATGTTCTCCCAGGGAAACTGCTTCAGGCCCGCGACGTCGATCTCGTTGTCGAAGTGGCCGATGTTGCAGACGATCGCGTTGTGCTTCATGCGGCGCATGTGGTCGAGGCGGATCACGTCGATGTTGCCGGTGGCGGTGACGAAGATGTCGGCCTTGTCGGCGGCCCAGTCCATCGTCACCACGCGAAAGCCCTCCATGGCCGCCTGCAGCGCGCAGATCGGGTCGATTTCGGCGACCCAGACCTGCGCGGACAGCGCGCGCAGCGCCTGCGCCGAGCCCTTGCCGACGTCGCCGTAGCCGTTCACGACGGCGACCTTGCCGGCGATCATCACGTCGGTCGCGCGCTTGATGCCGTCGACGAGCGACTCGCGGCAGCCGTAGAGGTTGTCGAACTTGCTCTTGGTGACCGAGTCGTTGACGTTGATCGCCGGGAAGCCCAGGCGCCCTTCGGCGTGCATCTGGTAGAGACGCTTGACGCCGGTGGTCGTCTCCTCGGTGACGCCCTTGATGTTGGCCTTGACCCGCGAATAGAACGTCGGGTCGCCGTTGAGCTTCTGCGCGATGGCGGCGTAGAGGAAGAACTCCTCCTCGTTCGCGGGCTTGGCGATCACCGAGCGATCGGCTTCGGCACGTGCGCCGAGGTGCACGAGCAGCGTCGCGTCGCCGCCGTCGTCGAGGATCATGTTGGGCGTGCTTTCCACCTTGCCGCGCCAGTCGAGGATGCGGTGCGTGAATTCCCAGTAGTCGGCGAGCGACTCGCCCTTGTACGCGAACACGGGCGTGCCGCGCTCGGCGATTGCCGCGGCGGCATGATCCTGCGTCGAGTAGATGTTGCACGACGCCCAGCGCACGTCGGCGCCGAGCGCCTGCAGCGTCTCGATCAGCACCGCCGTCTGGATCGTCATGTGCAGCGAGCCGGCGATGCGCGCGCCCTTGAGCGGCTGCGCCGCCGCGAGCTCGCGGCGGATCGCCATCAGGCCCGGCATCTCCGTCTCGGCGATCAGGATCTCCTTGCGGCCCCACACCGCGAGGCCCATGTCGGCGACCCTGAAGTCCTGCTGCAAACCCTTGTCCGCTACCGTGTTCATGCACGCACTCCGTCAAGGCGATGCGGCAACGATGGGCGAGCGGCGGGCGGGTGGATTGCGCCCGCCGCACCGCGCCGACGTTGCCGTCGCGGTTCAACGAGCGCCGTTGCCAGGGTTGGCACCGAGGCCGGGCATCGTGCCCGCCGGCCCTGCGAAAGGGCGAGCGCCGCGGCCTTTTGCCGCCGGCGCCCCGGATGCGTCCTCGAGCCTGGGCCGCGCGGGCGGCAAGGCGCCGGCACGGATTGCAGCGCTCCTCGAGGAGCCCCGCCATTATAGCGAACAGGGCAGCCCGTTCCTGCTCGCGCGTCCGCGAAAAACCGCCTATTCGCCGCGGGGTACGCGCTTCACCGCCGGCTCGATGCCGGCGGCCGCAAACAGCGCATTGGCGAGCGCGGATTCGCGCTTGTAGAAGCCCTCCGTGTGGAACGTCTCGGCGAGGCGGAAGTGCTCGTAGTCGAGGTGATGGTTGAACTCGTGCACCAGCGTACGCAGGAAGCTCCTGAACGCGACGACGCGGCGCAGCGCCGCCGTGCGCATCCACAGCGAGATCTCCGCCGGCGGGCGGTCCTCGCGCGGGTCGTAGAGCCCGTGCAGCTCGCCGTAGTCGTTTGACGGTCGCGCCGCGAGCACCTTGATCGCGACCGGCGGCACCGCGTAACCGCGCGCCAGCATCGTCGCCAGCGCCTGGCTGTGCTTTTGCACGTCGCTACGGCGATCGGCGGCCAGCGCCGCTGCGATCGCGCGCACGTCGCTTGCCGGGTCCATGCCCGGCGGCAACGCGAGCGTGACGATCGAATCGCTTCTGCGATACGTCGCTTGCTGGGCGCGCGTCAGGCGTGCGTAGTAGGCGAAAGGCATGGGTGCGACGGCATGGACGCCGGTGCGGGATCGCACGGCTCGGCGACCCGGCGTTGGGCGCGGCGAGAACGCCGTCGCGGCATGGCGCGTTAAACTTGCGCCCCTGCCGGCGTTCCAACGTCCTGCCGCAATTCTGCAATGCCCCGAACCCGCTCGCTTGCCACGCCTTTGCAGCGCCACGCGCGACGTGCCGCAGCGCTCGCCGGCGTGCTGGTCGCGCTGGCCGCGTCGGCGGCACATGCGTTCGGCTTCGACGACGTCGAGCGCAAGGCGCGCGCGCTTGCCGCACAGCCGTACAAGCCGCCGCAGGTCGCGCTGCCGAAGGCGTGGCTCGACCTCGACTACGACCAGTACCGCGACATCCGCTTCCGCCCCGATCGCGCGCTATGGCGCGTGCAGAAGCTGCCATTCGAGGTGATGTTCTTCCATCCGGGCTTCCATTTCGACCACCCGGTGCACGTCAACGAGGTCGTCGGCAATGAGGTCCGCGAGGTGCCGTACTCGGCGGACGATTTCGACTACGGCCGCAACAAGCTGCCGCGGGCGACGGCGAAGTTCCCCGGTTTCGCCGGCTTTCGCGTGCATTACGCGCTCAACACGCCGAAATACAAGGACGAGGTGCTGGTGTTCCTCGGTGCGAGCTATTTCCGCGCGCTTGGCAAGGGCCAGGTCTACGGGCTGTCGGCGCGCGGCCTCGCGATCGACACGGGCCTCGCATCCGGCGAGGAGTTCCCGACGTTCGTCGAGTTCTGGCTGGTGCGCCCGGCGCGCAACGCCACCGAGCTTACGATCTATGCGCTGCTCGACTCGCGCCGCGTCTCCGGCGCGTATCGCTTCATCCTGCGCCCCGGTGTCGACACGGCGATCGACGTGCGCGAGCGGCTGTTCCTGCGCGAGCGCGTGACGCGCCTCGGCATCGCGCCATTGACCAGCATGTACCTCTTCGGCGAGAACCAGCCATCGACCGGCAACGACTACCGGCCCGAGGTCCACGATTCCGACGTCGTGTCGATCGAGTCGGGCACCGGCGAGTGGATCGCGCGTCCGCTCGTCAATCCGAAACGCCTGCTGACGAGCTCGTTCAAGCTCACCAATCCCGCCGGGTTCGGGCTGATGCAGCGCGACCGCGCGTTCTCGAGCTACGAGGACCTCGAGTCGCGCTTCGAGAAGCGGCCGAGCGTGTGGGTGCAGCCGCGCTCGAAGTTCGAGGCGGGGCGCGTCGAGATCGTCGAGATCCCGACGCCGGACGAGACCAACGACAACATCGTCGTCTACTGGGTCCCGGACTCTTCGCCCGCGCCGCTCGAGCCGATCGACTTCGAGTACCGGCTGCTTTGGCAGAAGGACACCGAGACGCGGCCGCCGCAATCGTGGGTGACGCAGACGCGGCGCGGCCACGGCTTTCGCAAGGCGCAGGACAAGAGCCTCGACTTCGTCGTCGACTTCGAGGGACCGGCGCTGACCAAGCTTGCGCCCGAGACGAAGGTCGAGCCGGTCGTCACCGCGGTGTCGAACGCGCAGATCCTCGAGTCGAACGCGTACCGCAACGAGGCGACCGGGGGCTACCGATTGACGATCCGCTTCACCCGCCAGGACGACGGCAAGCCGGTCGAGCTCCGCGCGTACCTGCGTGACGCGACCGGCACGCTGTCCGAGACATGGAGCTATCTGCTCCCGCCGGGCTGACGCGCGACGCGCGGCGCGTGGAGGTGGTCGAGCGCTATCTCGACTCGCTCGACCTGCCGCTCGCCGATCGCGCGGCGCTGCGCGAGCGGATCGCCGCGCGCGGCGTCGCGGGCGATGCCGCGCGGGCGTTCGCGGCGATGCACGCCGAGCTCGCGCAGGCGCGCAGCGGCGAGCAGAACCCCGACGACCCGGCGCGCGTGTCGGTGCGCGCGCGGCTCGACCGCGCGTTCGCCGAGCGCACGCTCGGCACGCGCCCCCTCGAGCGTCGCGATTCGGGCATGGCGACCGCGCCGCCGCTGTCGCGCACGTCGATGGCGCCGTCCGAATGGCTGCGCGGCCCGTGGCGGCGCTTCCGCGAGCGCCCGCAGCGCGAGCGCGCCGCCGACGGCGCGCCGATGCTCGCGCCGGTGAGCTGGCACCGGCGCTTCGGTCTCCTCGCGCTGATCGTCGCGCAGACGTACGTCGCGACCGTGCTGATGAAATCGGTGCTGCCCTACCACGGCCGCACGCTGCTCGAGATCCCGATCCTCGTCCTGTTCGCGATCCTGTTCGGCTGGGTGTCGGCGGGATTCTGGACGGCCATCGCGGGCTACCTCGTGCT
>JAICUU010000116.1 GCA_025935675.1 Burkholderiales bacterium | reverse complement strand
CGTGACGTCGACGAGGTCGGCGATGACCGCCGAGGCCGTCGGCTCGGCGCCCGCGCCGGCGCCGTAATAAAGCGTCGCGCCGACGGCGTCGCCCTTCACCAGGACGGCATTCATCGCGCCCTCGACGTTGGCGATCAGCTGCCGGCGGGGTATCAGCGTCGGGTGCACGCGCAGCTCGACGCCTTCCGCGCGGCCGTCGCCAGCCGGCACGCGGCGCGTGATGCCGAGGAGCTTGATCCGGTAGCCCAGCTCCTCCGCGTAGCGGATGTCCTCGCCGGCGAGCCCGCGGATGCCTTCCGCGAACGCGCGCTCGAACTGCATCGGGATGCCGAACGCGATCGCCGACATGATCGTCAGCTTGTGCGCGGCGTCGATGCCGTCGACGTCGAACGTCGGGTCGGCCTCGGCGTAGCCCTTCGCCTGTGCCTCGGCGAGCACCGTCGCGAAGCTCGCGCCGCGCGCGCGCATCTCGGACAGGATGAAGTTCGACGTGCCGTTGATGATTCCCGCGATCCACTCGATGCGGTTGGCGGACAGGCCCTCGCGCAACGCCTTGATGATCGGCACGCCGCCGGCCACCGCGCCCTCGAACGCCACCATGACGCCCTTCGCGTGCGCGGCGGCGAAGATCTCCGTGCCGTGGTGCGCGAGCAGCGCCTTGTTGGCGGTGACGACGTGCTTGCCGTGCGCGATCGCCTCGAGGATCAGCGCGCGCGCGGGCTCGATGCCGCCGATCAGCTCGCAGACGATGTCGACGTCGCGGCGCTTGACCATCGCCGCGAGGTCGGTCGAGACGTGCACGGCGCGCGCGCCGGCGCGAGGATGCACGGTGCCGCCATCGGCGGCGGCAAGCGCCCGCTCCGGCGAGCGCGTCGCGATCGCCGACACCTCGATCGGCCGCCCGGCGCGGCGCGCGATCTCACCGGCGTTGCGCGCAAGCACGTCGAACGTGCCGCGGCCGACCGTGCCGAAGCCGAGCAGGCCGACGTTGAGCGGCTTCAGCGGCGCGACGATGCGAGCCTCGCGAGCGCGGGTCCGAGCACGGCGTCGCCGATCGTGGCGGCGCGCTCGACGTCGCCCTGCGGCGCGGCATCGGGCGATACCGCATGCACCGACGGGACGCCGGCCTGTGCAGCGGGCCGGAAGTCGCGCGCGGCGTCGTTGCGCAGCATCTGCTTGATGCCGCGGATCGCCTGGCGCGTGCGCGCCTCGTTTTCGATCATCGCGAAACGCACGTGGCCGTCGCCGAACTCGCCGAAGCCGATGCCCGGCGACACCGACACCTTCGCCTCGGCGAGCAGCCGCTTGGCGAACTCGAGCGAGCCCATCCCGCGATAACGCTCGGGAATCGGCGCCCAGACGTACATCGACGCCTTGGGCTTGTCCACCGGCCAGCCCGCCTCGTGCAATCCTTTCACCAGCACGTCGCGGCGGCGCTCGTACGTCGCGGCGATCTCGCTCACGCAGTCCTGCGGTCCTTCGAGCGCCGCGATCGTCGCCACCTGGATCGGCGTGAACGTGCCGTAGTCGTGGTAGCCCTTGATGCGCCCGAGCGCGTTGACGAGGTCGCGGTTGCCGACCATGAAGCCGACGCGCCAGCCGGCCATGTTGTAGCTCTTCGACATCGTGAAGAACTCGACGGCGACGTCGCGTGCGCCCGGCACCTGCATGATCGATGGCGCCTTCCAGCCGTCGAAGCAGATATCGGCGTAAGCGAGGTCGTGCACGACCCAGATGCCGTGCTCGCGCGCCAGCGCGACGATCTTCTCGAAGAACGGCAGCTCGACGCACTGCGCCGTCGGGTTCGACGGGAAGTTGAGGATCAGCATCTTCGGCTTGGGGATCGACAGCCGGATCGTGCGCTCGAGCTCGGCGAGGAACTCGCCTTCGGTCGTCATCGGCACCGAGCGCACGTCGGCGCCGGCGATGATCGGGCCATAGATGTGGATCGGGTAGCTCGGATTCGGCACGAGCACGGTGTCGCCGCGGCCGAGAGTCGCCAGCACGAGGTGCGCGATGCCCTCCTTCGAGCCGATCGTGACGATCGCCTCCGTGTCGGGATCGAAGTCGACGCCCCAGCGATCGCGATACCAATGGCAAATCGCGCGGCGCAGCCGCGGGATGCCCTTCGACACCGAGTAGCCGTGCGTGTCGCCGCGCTGCGCCGTCTCGACGAGCTTCTGCACGATGTGCGGCGGCGTCGGGCCGTCGGGATTGCCCATGCCGAAGTCGATGATGTCCTCGCCGCGGCGGCGTGCCGCCATCTTGAGCTCGGCGGTGATCGAGAAGATGTACGGCGGCAGGCGCGTGAGGCGCGCGAAACGGCTGTCGGGAGTGGCGGGCATGGCAGGCTCTCACGTAGGCGCCCGGAACCGTCCGAGCGACGTGGAAGCGGCACGGCGATCCGTCGCGCGAATGCGCAACGCGGGACCAACGGCAGCGACCGGCTACAATTCTCACCAAAACCCGCGTTTATTGCAATGCACCATCGCCTTCGGCGAGGCGTCGCCGGAATGCGTGTTGCCGACCGGATACGTCCTCGACGAACGATGAAGCTCCATTTGCAACAAGGTGTCGCGCTGCAGGTCACCGGCACCGGCCCCGGATGGCTCCGGGTCAACGGCGACACCTATCGCGCCAGCGTCGTGCTGACGCCCGAGACGGTGATCGAGGACGTCGTCCAGGGCGGCTTCGCCGCGCTGACGGCGGACGACCTCGCGGCGTTGCAGCGACACGATCCGGAGGTGCTGCTGATCGGCACCGGCGCCGCCCAGCATTTCCTGCCGCCGGCCGCGCTGCGCGCGCTCGCGGAGGCGCGGATCGGCTTCGAGGTGATGTCGACGCCCGCGGCGTGCCGCACCTACAACATCCTCGCCGGCGAAGGCCGCCGCGTCGTCGCGCTGTTGCTCGTCGAGTAGCCCGCGGAACCCGCGCACGACGCGCGCAGTCTCATCGTTTGCGCACCCTCGCGAGCCTCGCGGTGCGGCGACGGTTTCCCCGACCTCCAACGGTGCGCGTGCCAAGCGGCACAGGCAACGCTTGCTTGAGGTGCAGCAATGGAACGACCGTTGACAATGGGCCGGACGGAACAACCGATGGCCATGAAGTGGCAGGACTGGGTGACGCTGGTGCTCGGCGTCTGGCTTTTCTTCTCGCCGTGGATCATCGGCTTCCATTCGTCGATGCCCGGCGCGAGCTGGAACTTCTTCCTGCTCGGGATCGCGTTCGTGGTGTTCGCGGCGTTCGGCCTGAGCCTGCGCAGCGCGTGGGAGGAATGGGTGACGCTGGCGCTCGGCTTGTGGATGATCATCTCGCCGTGGATCCTCGCGTACAGCGGCATCGCCGCCGCGCGCGACGACGCGGTGATCGTCGGCGTGATCAACGCCGCGCTGGCGATCTGGACGCTCGCCGAGCGGCGCGCGGGCGGCATCGTCCACGAGCAGGGCGTCGCGCACTGACGCTCTCGAGCGGCGCGCCTCGCGCGCGCCGCGATCAGCCCCGCACGGGTGACGGCGCGGTGAGCTCCTTCACATGGAGCGCCGCGCTGCGTCCGAGTGCCGCGAGCGCGTAGCCCCCTTCCAGCGTCGACACGATCCGCCCGCCGGCGTGGCGCGCTGCGACGTCGCACAGCTCGCGCGTGACCCAGGCGAAATCCTCGTCGGCGAACGCGAGGCCCGCGAGCGGGTCCTCGCGATGCGCGTCGAAGCCGGCCGAGATGTAGACCGCCTGCGGCGCGAACGCGTCGAGCGCCGGGCGCCACAGCCGTGTCACCGTGTCGCGGAAGCGCGCGCCATCGCTGCCGGGCGCGAGCGGCACGTTGAGCATGTTGTCGCCGAGCGGCTCGACGCCCGAATACGGGTACAGCGGGTACTGGAAGGTCGACACCATCAGCACGCGCTCGTCGCCGGCGAAGATCTCCTCGGTGCCGTTGCCATGGTGGACGTCGAAGTCGATCACGGCGATACGCTCGAGCTTGTGCACCTCGAGCGCGTGCAGGATGCCGACGGCGACGCTGTTGAAGATGCAAAATCCCATCGCCCGGCCGCGCACCGCGTGGTGGCCGGGCGGGCGCACCGCGCAGAACGCGTTGTCGCAGCGGCCCTCGAGCACGAGGTCGGTGGCGAGCGTCAGCGCGCCGGCCGCGTGCCATGCGGCGTCGAGCGAATGCGGATTGAGCGCGGTGTCGGGATCGAGGTACGCGAGGCCCTCCGAGGGGCTCGCCGCTTCGAGCGAATCGACGTAGCGCGCGTCGTGCGCGCGCAGCACCGCCTCGCGCGTCGCGCGCGGGGCGACGTAATGCTCGAGCTGCCCGTCCACGCCGGTCGCGACGAGGCGCTCGGCGATCGCCGTCAGCCGCGCCGGGCATTCCGGATGGCCGGGGCCCATCTCGTGCAGCAGGAACGACGGATGGGTGACGAGGGCGGTGGCCACGGGGGAAAGTTGCTGGATTCGATCGCGCGTGACGTGAGGCCAACGCGCCGGCAGACGAGTGGAGTGTACCCCGCGCCCGGAGGAGGTGACGCCTGCGTGGCGCAACGGCTAAAGTGGCGCATCTCTTGCATGCGCCCGTTCCCGATGAGCGTCCGTCCCGCCCAGCAACCCGCATCGTCCACGCAAGGCATCGCCCGCGCGCTCACGCAGCTCGCGCGAATCGTCGTCGGCAAGGAGGAGCCGATCCGGCTCGCGATCGCGTGCATGCTCGCGCGCGGCCACCTGCTGATCGAGGACATCCCCGGCGTCGGCAAGTCGACGCTCGCGCAGGCGCTGGCCGCGACGCTCGGCCTGCGTTATGCGCGCGTGCAATTCACGAGCGACCTCCTCCCTGCCGACGTCATCGGCGTGTCGATCTACGACGAGCGCACGCAGGCGTTCCGCTTCCTGCCCGGGCCGATCTTCCATTCGGTCGTGCTCGCCGACGAGATCAACCGCGCGCCGCCCAAGACGCAGAGCGCGCTGCTCGAGGCGATGGAGGAGCGCCAGGTGTCGGTCGACGGCCAGACGCGCAAGCTCGCGGAGCCGTTCTTCGTCATCGCCACGCAGAACCCCGTCGAGCAGATCGGCGCATACCCGCTGCCGGAATCGCAGCTCGATCGCTTCCTGATGGCGATCGAGCTGGGCTACCCCGACGCCAGCGCCGAGCGAGAGCTCCTCGCCGGCGGCGACCGCCGCCAGCACATCGCCGAGCTCGCACCGGTCGCCGATGCGGCGACGCTCGCCGAATGGCAGCGCGAAGCGGCGGCAATCCACGTCGCGCCGGCGCTGCTCGACTACGTGCAGGCGCTGCTCGCCGCGTCGCGCGGATTCGCCGGCGCCGGCAGCACGAGCGGCAGCGACGCCGGCGCGCGTCGCGGCCTGTCGCCGCGTGCCGGCTTGATGCTGATCGCCGCGGCACGCGCGTTCGCGCTGATCGCCGGGCGGCCGATGGTGGTGCCGGAGGACGTGCAGGCGGTGTTCCCGGCCGTCGCCGGGCACCGGCTCGCGGGCGGCGCGCGCAGCGGCGCTCTGCAGGCCGAGTCGCTGCTGCGCAGCGTGCCGCTGCCGTAATCGCGCGGCGGCACGCGCGACGACGCGTGATCCCGATGGCGCGCGCGACGACGACGATGGAGCGATGGCCGCGCAACGTGCTGGCGCGCTCGCGCCAGCGCTGGCTGCGGCGCGCGCCCGACGACGACGCGCCGGTGGTGCTGCGCCACTCGCGGATCTACATCCTGCCCACGCGGCGCGGCGCAGCGATACTCGGCACGCTCGCGGTGATGCTCGTCGCGTCGCTCAACTACGGCATCTCGCTCGGCTTCGTCGTCACGTTCCTGCTCGCCGGGCTCGCGGGCGCCGCGCTCCTGCACACGTTCCGCAACCTCGCGGGCATCGAGCTCAAGCCGCTCGGCGCCGGCGAGACCTTTGCCGGCGGCCGCGTCGCGTTCGCGCTCGCGCTCGATGCCGGCACGGAGGACCGCGCGCGGATCGAGCTCGCCGCCGACGGCGGCGTCGCCACGCGCGTCGACGTCGCCGCCGGCGCCATCGAGACGCTGTCGATCGAGCGCGACGCCGTGCGCCGCGGCCGCCTGCCGCTCGGCCGCGTCACGCTGTCGTCGTCGTTTCCGCTCGGCCTGTGGCGCGCGTGGGCGTACGTGCACTTTCCGCTCGAGGGCATCGTGTTCGCGGCACCGGAGGCCGGCGCGCCGCCGCTGCCGCCGGGCATCGCCGGCGCCGATGCGAGCGCGCGCGGCCGCAGCGACGACGCCGACCTCGCCGGCGTCAGGCCGTTCCAGCACGGCGACCCGCTGTCGCGCGTCGCGTGGAAGGCGGTCGCGCGCGGCGCCGGCTGGTATTCGAAAGCGTTCGAGGGCAGCGGCGGCGGCGGTGCCGTCGCGCTCGACTGGGCGGCGTTGCCGGCCTCGCTCGACGTCGAGACGCGAATCGCGCGGCTGACGGCGTGGGCGCTCGCCGCCGAGCATGCGGCGCGCGCATTCGCGCTGGCGTTGCCGGGCACGCGACTGCCTGCCGCGCAGGGTCGCGACCACCGGCTCGCCGTGCTGACGGCGCTCGCGCTGTTCGAGCCGCGCGGCGACGCCGCGCTCATGCGTGCGAAAGGGCGTGCATGATCGGCCGGCGCAAGCAACCGCTCGCCGCGGCGGCGCGCACGCGCGCATCCGCATCGGCGGTGCTGTCGGCGACGCAGTTGCGCTGGCTCGGCGCGATGCTGATCGCCGCGCAGCTGCCGCAGGCGCCGCACCTGCCGCTGTGGATCGCCGCGTTCGGCCTGATGCTCGTCGGCGTGCGGTTGTGGCTCGCGCGAAGCGACGCGCGGCGTCCCGGCGCCGCGCCCGCGCGGATTCCGTCGTGGGCGCTCGTCGTGTTCGCGCTCGTCACCGCATGGTTCGTACGGCTGTCGTACGGCGGCCACCTCGCCGGCCGCGAGCCGTCGGTGGCATTCCTGTTCATCCTCGTCGGCATCAAGTTCCTGGAGTCGCGCACGCGCCGCGACGGCACGCTGCTCGTCTGCCTCGCGTCGTTCCTGCTGATCACGCCGTTCCTGACGAGCCAGTCACCGCTCGCAGCGCTCGCCGCGCTGCCGGCGATCCTCGGGCTGGGCGGCGCGCTCGATGCGCTCGATCGCACGAGCGGCGCGGCGCCGCCGTGGCGCACGACGCTCGCGCGCATCGGCGTCATGCTGCTGCAGGGCGTGCCGCTCGCCGCGTTGCTGTTCTTCCTGTTCCCGCGCCTCGCAGCGCCCTTGTGGGGGCTGCCGCAGGACTATGCGGCGCAATCGGGACTGTCGGACACGATGTCGCCCGGCATGATCAGCGAGCTCTCGCTGTCCGACGCCGTGGCGTTCCGCGTCGACTTCGACGGCACGCCGCCGCCCCCCGCGCTGCGCTACTGGCGCGGGCCCGTGCTGGCACGCTTCGACGGCCGCACGTGGAGCGGATTGCCGCAACGCGGCGAAGGCACGCTCGCCTCGCCCGGCGGGCCGGCGGTCCGCTACACGGTGAGCCTCGAGCCGTCGATGAAGCCGTGGCTCTTCGCGCTGGAATCGCCGTCGCGGATGCCGCAGCTCGCCGACGACGACGGCCCCGGCGACGGCGCGCGCAGCGATTTCGCGATCCTCACGCCCGACCGCCAGCTGATCGCGCGACGGCCGGTGACGCAGGTGCTGCGTTACACGGAAACTTCCGTGCTGGGCGACCGTGCAGCCCCCGCGAGCGCGCTCGACGTGCGCCTCGCGAGCGCGCCGGCGCGCGGCAACCCGCGCACGCTGGCGCTCGCGCGCGAGCTCCGCGCCGCACATCCGCAGGACCGCGACTACATCGCCGCGGTGCTCACGATGTTCCGCGAGCAGGCGTTCGTCTACACGCTGACGCCGCCGCTTTTGCCCGCCGATCCCGTCGACATGTTCCTGTTCGACGAGAAGCGCGGCTTCTGCGAGCACTTCGCGAGCGCGTTCACCGTGCTCCTGCGCGACGCCGGCATTCCGGCGCGCGTCGTCACCGGCTACCAGGGCGGCGAGATCAACCCGCGCGGCGGCTACATGATCGTGCGCCAGTCGGATGCGCATGCGTGGAGCGAGGCGCTGGTCGACGGCGTGTGGCAGCGCTTCGATCCCACCGCCGCGGTCGCGCCGTCGCGGATCGAGCGCGGCATCGCCGGCGCGCTGCCCGACGGCGAGCCGGTGCCGCGCTTCGCGCGGCTCGGCGGCGGATTGCTCAAGAACATGCAGCTCGCGCTCGACGCGCTCAACCACGCGTGGCGCCGCGACGTCGTCGGCTTCGACAACGCCCGCCAGCGCGAGCTGTGGCGCGCGTTCGACCTGACCGCGCGCACGGCACCCTGGGCGATCGGCGCCGCGGTGCTCGCGCTCGGCGCGTGGGGTGCGGCACTGATCGCGCTCATGGCCTGGCGTCGCCGCCATGCCGAGCGCGCGATCGTGCTTTGGCGCCGCGCCTGCGCGCGGCTCGCCGCCGCCGGCTTGCCGCGGCAGGCCTGGGAGGGCCCGCTCGACTTCGCGGCGCGCGCCAGCGCGCGCTGGCCGCAATTCGCGATCGCGTTCGCGGCGATCGCCGAATCGTACGCGGCGTTGCGTTACGCCGACACGTCCGCGCGGCCGGCGGAGCGCGAGGCGCTCGTCGCCACGCTCGCGCGCGCCGTCGACGTGCTGCCGCCCGCGGCGTCACTGCGCACGCTCGGCGGCGCGGCACGCTGACGCGCGTTCATCGCGTGCGCGGTCTCGCCCGCGCGCGGCGCGGCGCCGGCGGCGACGACGTTGCCAGCACGGCCGCGGCCGTCGCCTCGTCGGTGACGAAACCGGAGAGAAGCCCGCTGGCGAGCGTCGCGCGGATCGCGCGCGCCTTGTCGAGGCCCCCGGCGACGCCGACGACGTGGCGACCGCGCAACTCCTCGAGGCGCAGGCTGATCGAGCGTTCCGCCATCGCGCACGGCACGAGGCGGCCGTCGGCATCGAGGAATTGCCCGAGCACCTCGGCCACCACGCCCAGCGCGACGAGCGCCTTGCGCTCCGCCTCGTAGATCGCCGGCGTGTTGGTGAGGTTGCCGATGCCGACCAGCACGAGGTCGGTGCGGCCCGCCCGCGCGAGCACGTCGGCGACGACGCGCTGGCCCAGCAGCACCTCGGCATCGTCGACCGAGTCGACGAAGAACGGTGCCGGCACGAAATAGCCGGCGCCGCCGGTGCGCTCGGCGAAGCGGTAGATGACGTCGAACGGATTGGCCGTCGAGCGGCGCGTGAGGCTGCCGAGGATCGCGACGAACGACGCGTCCGGCCGCGCGAGCTTCGGCAGCGCGTCCGCGACCGCGGCCAGCGTGCGGCCGTGGCCGACGCCGATCGAGCAGCGCGGGTGCTGCTCGAGATACTGGTTCAGCATCATCGCGCCCGCGGTGCCGATGCTGCGAAACCCCGGCGCGCCCGCGCGCAGCGGCACGCTCGCGTCCGACGGCACGACGCTCGCGAAGGCGAGCCCGAACGTTGCCTTGAGGCGCTGCTCGAGCGCGATGCACTCGGCCGCGCCGCCCTCGACGAACACCTTGACGAGGCCTTCGCGGTGCGCGAGCGCAACGAGCCGGTGGACCTTGACGCGCGACAGGCCGAGATGCTCGGCGATCTCGGCCTGCGTGAGGCCGAGCACGTAGGAGAGCCACGCCGCGCGCACGGCGAGCCCCGCGTCGCGCGGCGCCTGCGGCTCGGCGTCGGCGCGCACCGTGCGATCCGCGTCGGCGCGCCCGGCGCCCTTGACGCCGGCCCGCGCGGCGGGGGCGCGCCCGCTGCGCGCCGACCCTTTGGCCGCTGTCGCCACCGGCCGCCCTCGTCTGCCTCCTCCGCCGTCGCCTGCCCTCATGGCCCGCCCGGTTGACTGAACATTTGTTCGCAGGGTATAAATAATTTCAGGTATCCGCAACCGCCCCGGATCGGCACCGGCGCCGCCCGCGGACACCACGCGCGGTGTCGCCGCGCGCAGTGACAGCGCGACGCCGCCCGCCAAGGCGGTCCACACGAACGCAACCGATCACCGATGCTCATCGCCCAGATCTCCGACCTGCACGTGATGCCCGAGGGGCAGCTCGCCTACGGACGCGTCGACACCGCGACCATGCTGCGCAACGCGGTTGCGCACGTGAACCGCCTCGATCCGGCGCCCGACGTCGTGCTCTTGACCGGCGACCTCGCCGACCGCGGCGAGCCTGCCGCGTACGCGCAGATGCGCCGCATCCTCGGCGCGTTGCGCGCGCCGTTCTACGCGATTCCCGGCAACCACGACCGGATCGCCGCGTTCCGCGACGCGTTCGCCGACCAGCCCTACCTGCCGCGCGAAGGCGAGTTCATCCTGTACGCGGTCGACGACTGGCCGCTCAGGATCGTCGCGCTCGATTCGGTCGTCCAGGGGCGCACCAAGGGCCTCGTGTGCGAGCGCCGCCTCGCATGGCTCGACCGCACGCTTGGCGAGCGGCCCGACGCGCCGACGATCGTGATGATGCATCACGCGCCGTGGATCTACGGGCTCGAGCACCTCGACGAGGTGGGCATGGAAGGCGCGGCGGCGCTCGAGGCGGTGATCCGCCGCCACCCGCAGGTGGAGCGCGTGCTGTGCGGCCACGTGCATCGCTCGACGCAGATCCGCTTCGGCGGCACGATCGCCTCGTCGTGCCCCAGCACCGCGCACCAGCAGGCGCTCGACCTGCGCCCCGACGGCATCGACTCGTTCTCGCTCGAGCCGCCGGGCTTCCAGCTCCATCGCTGGGCGGGCGGCACGCTGTTCACGCACACGCTCAACGTCGGCGAGTTCGCCGGCCCCTTCCCTTTCCACTGAGGCGCTCGTGCCGATCACCGACGCCATGCGTGGCGAGCCGCTCGCCGATTTCCTCGACGCCGCGGTCGACGCAGCGCGCCTCGCGGGTGCGGTGATCCGCGACGGCGCGGCGCGGCGCGCGAGCATTGTCATCGAGCGCAAGACCATCAACGACTTCGTCAGCATCGTCGACAAGAGCGCCGAGCGCGCGATCATCGGCGCGCTGTCGGCGCGCTTCCCGACGCACGCGTTCAAGGCCGAGGAATCGGGCGAGGCCGGCACGTCGACG
>JAICUU010000293.1 GCA_025935675.1 Burkholderiales bacterium | reverse complement strand
CGGCAGACAGTGAGCGGCGCCGGCGGCTCTGGCGCGGCGCAGCGTGGACCGGCCAGCCGGCGTTGCCCCACCCATGGCGTCAATAACTCAAAGGAACATCATGGAACCCCTTCTGATGATGAAAACGTCCTTAGTGCTCCTGGCGATCGCGGCGCTTGGCGGCCTCACGATGGCCGGCATGCGCTTCGCCGGCACGCCGCGGCCGCCGACGGCGCTCGCGATGCTGCACGGCTTCCTGGCGGGGGCCGCCGTGACGCTGCTTCTGTACGCGTACTTCACCGTCGGCCTGCCGTCGCTCGCGGCGTGGGCGACGCTGCTCTTCATCATCGCGGCGCTCGGCGGCGTGTACCTCAACCTCAACTACCACTGGAAGCTGCAGCCGCTGCCGATCAACATCATGATCGTGCACGCCGTTGTTGCCGTGCTCGGCTTCGTGCTGTTGCTGGTTGCCGTGACGCGCTGACGCCCTCACCCCAACCCTCTTCCGCGAGCGGGAGAGGGAGCTTCAACAGCACGCGGGCGGCACGATCGGCGCGTGCAGCGCGCGTCGCCGCACCACGGCGAAGGGGCGCTCGCCGGTCGCCGCTTTCCCGGGCGTGCGCTCGCCAGGCGTGACTTCGGCCAGCATGCCATCGAGCGGCCGGTACGGATCCTCGTGGACGACGCGCCAGGTGTCGGACCGCGAGAGGCCGATGTCCTTGAGCTCGTAGTCGCTCATCATGCCGAGCTCGCGCCGCGCGCGTCGCGCGGCACGGCGATCCTCGAGCCATTGTTCCAGGCGTTCCGCGGCGCGGCGCAACGCTTGCGCCGCCGATTGCATCGCCGAGGCGGTGCGGAACAGCAGATCCGCCGAGCGGTGGTAAGTGGACTGCATGATGCGAGTTTCCTTTCGATGAATATCGTGTGACCGAGGCGGACTGTGCCGGCAACGGCCCCGCCGCGTCCTTGCCTCGCGTCGCCGGCGCTTGCCTCGGCGTCCTTGTGGCGGAACGAGGGTCGGTGCGGCGCGGCGCGATGCGTCGCGAGGTCGATCCATCCCGGCGCATGCATCGTCGCCCGCGCGCCCGTTCCGCGGCATCGGCGTCGCCACCGGTATTGGCCGCCAGGGTTGCCCATATTGCGATCCGCGGCGCCGGCCATGGACGGTCGTTCAGCACCCCGGCTTGCGCGACGCGACGCGAATGAACGAACATATGGCGAGGCAAGTGCTTGATCTTGCGCAAAAGCGCGTCGCAGCCCGTCTCGCGGCGCGTCCCCCGAGACGCTTGAGTCCCGAACCGATCGAAAGGAGCACCGTGAGTCGCTTTGCAGTCCAGCGGCAGGAGGAGCGCGCGTGAAGCGTTCCGTGCAGGACATCGTCGACGCGCTTGCCGCCCGTGGCGGCACGCCATTCGCCATCCGGTATCCCGACGGCCGCGTGCAGAACGCAGGTGCCGGCACGCCGGCCTTCACCATCACGCTGCGCACCCGCGGCGCGGCGCGGTCGGTGGCGACGCGCGGCCACATGGGGCTGCTCGACCGCTATTTCGACGGCGACATCGACGTCGACGGCGACCTCCGCGCCGGGCTGGCGCTCGGAATGACCTCGGGCGTCACCACGCGCCGCAACCTCTTCAACCGCGCCGAGAACGCGCTGCACGAGCTACGCCTGTCCAACCACACGCGCGAGCAGGCGAAGATCAACGCGCGCTTCCACTACGACCACCCCGAGGCGTTCTACCGGCTGTGGCTCGACGATCCGTACAAGATGTACACCTGCGGGTACTGGAAGGAGGGCACGGTGACGCTGGAGGATGCCCAGCGCAACAAGATCGACCACGTGATCCGCAAGCTTCGGTTGCAGCGCGACGACCGTTTCGTCGACATCGGCTGCGGCTTCGGCGGCTTCATGTTCCGCGCGCTCGAGACGGTCGGCGCGAGCGGCGTGGGCGTCAACAACGCCACCGCGCAGGTCGACTGGCTGCGCGGCGAGATCGCCCGCAAGGGCGCCGATTCGAAGCTCGCGGTGCGCGAAGCCGACTTCCGCGACGTCGACGGGCCCTACGACAAGGTTGTGTCGATCGGCGTGCTCGAGCACGCGGGCCGCGACCAGGTGATGGAGGTCGTCAAGGCGCACGCCGATTTCCTGAAGCCCGGCGGGCTCGGCCTCCTGCACTTCATCGGCCACGTGGGGCGGATGGACACGGAGCTCTTCATCCGCAAGCACGTGTTCCCCGGCGGCTGGATCCCGAGCCTCGCCGAGACGATCGAGGCGATGGAGAAATGCGGCCTCGAGGTCGTCGACGTCGAGAACCTGCGCCGCCACTACGCGCTCACCCTCGACGCGTGGGCCGAGCGCTTCGACCGCAATTGGGACAAGATCCACGCGCTCGATCCGAAGCGCTTCGACGAGCGCTTCCGGCGCATCTGGCGCGTCTACCTGATCGGCTGCGCCGAGATGTTCCGCTCGCCATCGGGCTACACGCACCTCTTCCAGATCGTCTTCAGCAAGGGCAACATCACGCGCGAAAATTACCCGATGAGTCGCGCGTTCCTGTATGCATGACGGCGGCGCGGGCTACACGCAGCGCCGCGCGGCCCTCGCCGCCGCGCTGCGCGAGGCGCCGTCCGGCGCGCCGCTCGGCCTCGCCAAGCACACCTCCAACCTGTTCCGCGATCGCGCCGGCGGCACGCGGCGCCGTCTCGACCTTCGCGCGTTCGACCATGTGCTCGGCGTCGACGTCGCGGCCGGGCACGTCGACGTCGAGGGCCTCTGCACGTACGAGGCGCTGGTCGATGCAACGCTGCCGCACGGCGTGATGCCGGCGGTGGTGCCGCAGCTCAAGACGATCACCGTCGGCGGCGCGATCGCCGGCGTGGGGATCGAGGCGACGTCGTTCCGCCACGGCCTCGTCCACGACACGATACGCGAGCTCGACGTGCTGCTGCCAAGCGGCGAGGTCGTCACCGCCACGCCCGTGAACGCGCACGCCGACCTCTTCTTCGGCTTCCCGAATTCGTATGGCACCCTCGGCTACGCGTTGCGCGCGCGCTGCGCGACGTTGCCGGTGAAGCCGTGGGTGCGTGTCGAGCACCGCCGGCACGCGAGCGCCGGCGCGTTCTTCGCCGACGTGGCGGAAGCGATTCGCAGCGACGCCGACTTCGTCGACGGCGTCGTGTTCGACGCCGGCACGCTCGTGCTGTCGCGCGCGGCATTCGTCGATCCGGTGGCGGGCGTCGTGCCGAGCGACTACACCTACGAGCGCATCTACTACCGCTCGCTTCCCGAGCGCGAGATCGACCATCTCACCGTGCGCGGCTACCTGTGGCGCTGGGATACCGACTGGTTCTGGTGCTCGAAGAACCTCGGCGCGCAGAACCCGCTGCTGCGCAGGCTCTATGGTCGTTCACGACTGAACTCACGCACCTATACGAAGATCATGCGCTTCAACAGCCGCCACGGCATCACGCGGCGG
>JAICUU010000111.1 GCA_025935675.1 Burkholderiales bacterium | reverse complement strand
TGGTGGGTGGAGGCGGGGCGCTACGGCGTGCTGCCGCTCGACGACCGCGGCTTCACCGAGCGCGCATTCCGCTACCAGCGACCCGGCTCGCCGCGGTTGCGCACGCGGATGTCGCTCTACCCCGGCATGAGCCGCATCCCGAGCGGCGCGGCGCCGCTGATGGTCGATCGCTCGTTCCGCATCGAGGCGGCGCTCGCCGCGACCGGCGCCGCGCCGAGCGGCGTCGTCCTGTCGATCGGCGATCTTTCCGGCGGGCTGACGCTCTACGTGAAGGACGGCGCCCTTGCGTTCGAGGTCAATTGCGAAGGCCTGCCGCAGCGCGTGAAAAGCGCGCCGGGCGCCGTCGGGCCGCACGCGCGGCGCATCGCGATCGACTTCGCGCGCCGCGAGCCACAGGGCGGCGACGTGAAGCTCTACGTCGACGATGCGCTGGTGGCGCAAGGCGTGATTGGGCGCACCTCGAAGTGGTTCCTGACGTGGTCGCCGCTCGACGTCGGCCGCGATTCGCTGTCGCGCATCTCCGACGACTACGCCGGGGCGTTCGAATTCACGCGAGACGCACTCGTGCGCGTCGACGTCGAGCTCGATCCGCGCGAGCACGCCGTCGACCATCACCCGGCCGACTGAAGCATCGAGCCGAAGATGGCGCCGCGACGGTCGCACGCCGAGCCCGTGCCGACTGCGACGTCGGGCGGGGCGACGCGCGCATGGCGGGCCGCGTGGCGCCGCGAGCCGGGGCGCGCGGCGTGGACGGCGATCGCGATCGGGTCGCTGTGCGTAATGCTCGGCGCATGGGCGTGGGCCACGCGTCCCGGCGGCGCGATCCCGGCGCTCTTCCTGCCCCCGCCGGGCGACGTCGCCGCGAGCTTCGTGCGGCTCGTGTCGCGCCCGTATCTCGGCAGCACGTTCGGCGCGCATGTGCTGTCGAGCCTCGATGTGGTGATCGGCGGCTGGCTCCTCGCCGGCGCCGTCGGCTTGCCGCTCGGCATCGCGATGGGATGGTGGCGGCGCGCGCGCTGGATCGCATTCCCGTTGTTCCAGGTGCTGCGGCCGATCCCCCCGCTCGCGTGGATTCCGCTCGCGATCGTCTGGCTCGGCATCGGCGAGCCGGCCCGCATCTTCGTCGTGTTCGTCGCGGCGCTCGTGCCCTGGGTGATGAACTCGATGCAGGCGGTGCATTCGATCGACGGCCTGCTCGTGCGCGCGGCGAGGACGCTCGGCGCCAGCGATCGCCAGATCCTGACGCGCGTCGTCTGCCGCACGGCGTTGCCCACGCTGGTCGCCGGCGCGCGCATCGCGCTCGGCAACGCCTGGACGACGCTCATCGCCGCCGAGCTCCTCGCCGCGACGTCGGGACTCGGCTATATCGCGCTCAACGCGTCGCGCACGCTCGAGATGGGCATCCTGCTCGTGTCGATGCTCGTGATCGGCGTCCTCGGCGCGGCGTTCTCGTTCGGCATGCAGGCACTGGCGCGCGTGTTCGCGCCGTGGTCGCGTGGAGCGCGCACGTGAGCGCGTCGCCTCCCCTCGCGCCGCCGTCCGCGCGCCCGCGCGCCGCGGTGCCGGCTGCGCTCATCGTCGGCGCGGCGTCGATCGCGACGCTCGTCGTCGCGTGGCAGGTCGTGGCGATGGCCGGCATCGTCCCCGCGCGCGTGCTGCCCACGCCGCTCGACGTCGCGCTGCGCTTCGCGACGCTCGCCGTCGAGACCTTCAGCGGCAGCACGCTCGAGGGCCACGCACTCGCGTCGCTCACGCGCTGGGTGATCGGCGCCGCCTGCGCGATCGCGCTCGGCATCCCGCTCGGCGTCGCGCTCGCATGGCTGCCGCCGCTGCGGCCCGTCATCGCGCCGGCGTTCGAGCTGTTGCGCTTCATCCCGCCGTTCGCCTGGGTGCCGATCGCGGTGCTGTGGTTCGGCGCGTCGACGACGACGCAGGCGTTGATCGTGTTCATCGCCGCGTTCCCCGCCTGCGTCATCAACGCGCACCTCGGCGTCAGCCTGGTCGACCCGATCCTGCCGCGCGCCGCGGCGATGCTCGGCGCAGGCGGTGTCGCGACGCTGCGGCGCGTCGTGCTGCCGGTCGCCGCGCCCTCGATCTTCACCGGCGTGCGCATCGCGTTCAGCAACGGCTGGATGGCGCTGGTCGGCGCCGAGCTCGTCGTCGGCAAGCAGGGCCTCGGATTCCTGATCTCGCAGGGCCAGATCAACGACTCCGTGACGACGATCATGGTGGGCATGATCGCGATCGGCGCGCTCGGCGCGCTGATCGATTTCGGCTTCCAGCGCGTGGAGCGCGCGTGGCTGCCATGGCTCGCGTTCGGCGCGAAGCGCGCATCGTGACGCGCGACGCCGCACCGACGCCGCACATCGCGCACAGCGCCGCGGTCGGCGCGGTGTCACCGCGCGATGCGTCGCCGGCGCCTGTCCCCAAGCTCGAGTTGCGCGGCATCGCCAAGACTTTCCGCACCGACCACGGCGACGTCGAGGCGCTCGCGCCCTGCGACCTCGCGGTGCGCGAAGGCGAGCTCGTGATGGTGGTCGGGCCGTCGGGCTGCGGCAAGTCGACGCTGATGAGCATCGCCGCCGGCCTCGAGGCGCCCACGTCGGGCGAGGTGCGCGTCGACGGCCGCCCCGCCGGACCCGCGGGCCCGCAGCGCACCGTGGTGTTCCAGCGCTTCGCGCTGTTCCCCTCGGAAACGGTCGAGGGCAACATCGCCTTCGGCCTCACCGTCGCCGGCGTCGCGCGCGCCGAGCGCGAGGCGCGGGTCGCCGAGCAGCTCGAGCTCATGGGCCTCGCGCGCTTCCGCCGCGCGTGGCCGCACGAGCTCTCTGGCGGCATGCAGCAGCGCGTGGCGATCGCGCGCGCGCTGGCGGTGAGGCCCGAGATCCTGCTGATGGACGAGCCGTTCGGCGCGCTCGACGCGCAGACGCGCACCGTGCTGCAGGGCGAGATCTCGCGGCTGCGGCGGGTGATGAACTACACGGTGCTCTTCATCACGCACAGCGTCGAGGAGGCGGTGTACCTTGGCGATCGCGTGGTCGTCATGTCGAGCCGCCCGGGACGCATCCGCCGCGACATCGCGATCCCTCACGACGAGCCGTGGCGCGGCCTCGAGATCGAGGACGCCAGCATGCGCGAGGAATTCATCCGCTACAAGCGCGAGATCTGGGAGCTGATCCGCACCGAGATCGTGCGGGAATGAACGTCGACGTGTCACAACGAGGAGGAACGCAATGAAGCTCGCAACGAAAATGGCCGCGCTCGCCGCTGCGCTTGTCGCCTGCGCGATCACCGCCACGCCCGCCGCGGCGCAGGAGCCGGTCAGGATGGTGCTGATGAGCCAGGCCAACGAGGCGGGATTCCCGCTGTGGCTCGCCAACAAGCTCGGCTACTTCAAGGAGCGCGGCATCGACGCGAAGATCCAGTATTTCCCGAACGGCGGCGCCGCGCTCGCCTCGGGCGCCTCGGGGGACTGGCAGGCGGGCTGGATCGGCGCGCCGCCCGCGATCACCGGCTGGGCGAAGTTCGGCCTGATCCCTGTCGGAACGATGATGAAGGAGGACCGCAACATCAAGCTCATCATGCGCAAGGACGCGCTGAAGGGCAGCTCGCCCAAGGACGTCCTGCAGACGAAGCCGATCGGCACCGTGCCGAACAGCACGTGGAGCCAGGTGCTGTTCGCCTGCGCGAAGCATTTCGGCGTCGACCCCGCGCGCATGAAGATCGTGCCGCTCGAGCCGCCGGTGACACGCCAGTCGCTGCACTCGGGCCAGGTGGCCTCGGGCACCACCGACTCGTCGCCCGACTACGACCTCGTCAACGACAAGGCGAACTTCGAGGTGGTGTGCGACGGCAAGGTCGCGGGCACGTCGGTCGTCGATCCCTACATCGTCACGCGCGCGTTCGCGCAGGCGCATCCCGACGTCGCCGCGAAGTTCGTCGACGCCGTCTATCGCGCCAACGAGCTCGTGCAGTCGAACCGCGACCAGGCGGTCAAGTACCTGCTCGAGTACTACAAGGATGTCGGCATCGACGGCAACGAGACCAAGGCGCGCTACACGCTCGGCTATCGCGACTTCCAGACGCTCGACCAGGCGCTCGCCGACATGCGCGACGGCGCGACGCAGAAGGCGCTCACCGAGACCGCCGAGGTGTTCGTCGCCGGCGGCGCCTACGACAAGGTGCCGGACCTCAAGGGCGCCGTGGCGGCGGGCCTTCCCCTCATCGAGGCGGCGAAAAAGCTGCGCAGGTAGCGCGCGGCGATCGATTGCACGCGCCCGTGACCGGTGGCACAATCCCGGGCGCACAATCGATTGCGCAAGGCGCCGGCGCCTGCGGAGGAAAAGCCCGCGCGGGCGCCCGCGCCGACCCGGCGCAAGCGCGCGATCGCGCGTGACCCATTAACCATTCCGCAGGCGTGGCAAACGTGGCGAGTCGAGATCCTGCCCGGCCGAATGTCCTCTTCATCCTGAGCGACGACCAGGGCGCATGGGCGCTCGGTTGCGCGGGCAACGACGAGATACGCACGCCGGTCCTCGACGGCCTCGCCGCGCGCGGCATGCGCTTCGACAACTTCTTCTGCGTGTCGCCGGTGTGCTCGCCGGCGCGCGCGTCGCTATTGACCGGCGACATCCCGTCGCGCCACGGCGTGCACGACTGGATCCGCGTCGGCAGCGTGGGGCCGCAGCGCGTCGACTACCTCGCCGGGCAGACGCTCGTCACCGACGTGCTGGCCGGGCGCGGCTACCGCTGCGGCCTCGTCGGCAAGTGGCATCTCGGCGCGAGCGACGTGCCGCGGCCGAACTTCGTCACGTGGTTCGCGCACCAGTCGGGCATGGGGCCGTACCACGACGCGCCGATGGTCGAGGACGGCAAGCTCGTCAAAGTGCCGGGCTACATCACCGACGTGCTCGCCGATCGCGCATCGGCGTTCGTCCATGAAGAAGCGTCGCAGGATGCGCCGTTCTGGCTGAGCCTGTGCTTCACCGCGCCGCATTACCCGTGGATCGATTGCCACCCGGAGGCCTTCACGCGCCTCTACCGTGACTGCGCGTTCGCGTCGTGCCCCGACGAGCCGCCGCACCCGTGGTTCACCGGCGGCAAGGCGGCGATCGAAAAGGGCAAGCGCGACCGGCGCGAGAGCCTCGTCGGCTATTTCGCGGCAGTGAGCGCGATGGACGCGGCGATCGGCCGCGTGCTCGCCGCGCTCGACGCCGAGGGTCTCGCCGAGAGCACGCTCGTCGTCTTCATGGGCGACAACGGCATGAACCTCGGCCATCACGGCATCTGGGGCAAGGGCAACGGCACGCGGCCGCAGAACATGTACGACACCTCGGTCAAGGTACCCTGCATCGTCGCGCAACCGGGGCGGGTGCCGGCGGGCGTCGTCAGCGACGCGCTCCTCTCCGGCTACGACGTGTTCCCGACCATTCTCGAGCACGTCGGCGTCGACCACGTGTCGCCGCGCGCGAAACCGGGCACGAGCTTCGCCGGGCTTCTCGCCGGCCGCCCGGGCGGCGGCGACGCGCCGATCGTCGTGTTCGACGAATACGGGCCGGTGCGGATGGTGCGCACGCGCGAATGGAAATACGTGCACCGCCATCCCGACGGCCCGCACGAGCTCTTCGACCTCGTCGCCGATCCGGGTGAGCGCGCCAATCGCGTCGACGACCCTGCCGCCGCCGCTACGCTCGCGACGATGCGCGGCGAGCTCGCGGCGTGGTTCGACCGCTACGCCGAGCGTTCGCGCGACGGCCGCGACAAGGGCGTCACCGGCTGCGGCCAGCTCGGCTTGAGCGAGCGCGGCGACGCCACGCATCGCATGTTCGCCGACACGCATCTCGTCGGCGCCGACTGGGACCTATGGGTGGACAATGGCGAGCGCTCGCATGCGAGCGAGCCTGCGCCGGTCGCGCCCGTGCTCGAAACGGACGGTGGAAAGCCATGAACGAACCGCAACGCATGACGGCAATCGTCTGCCACGCCCCGCAGGACTATCGCGTCGAGAAGGTCGCGCGGCCGGTCGCCGGCCGGCGCGAGATGGTGATCAGGATTTCCGCCTGCGGCATCTGCGCCAGCGACTGCAAGTGCTGGTCGGGCGCCAAGATGTTCTGGGGCGTGAACGGCGGCGCACCGTGGGTCAAGGCGCCGGTGATTCCGGGGCACGAGTTCTTCGGCACCGTCGAGTCGCTCGGTGAAGGTGCGGCCGAGCACTTCGGCGTCGCCGCCGGCGATCGCGTGATCGCCGAGCAGATCGTGCCGTGCGAGAAGTGCCGCTATTGCCGCTCGGGCAAGTACTGGATGTGCGAGGTGCACAACATCTTCGGCTTCCAGCGCGAGGTGGCCGACGGCGGCATGGCGGAGTACATGCGCATCCCGCCGACCGCGATCGTGCACAGGATCCCGGCCGGGCTGCCGCTCGAGGACGCCGCGATCATCGAGCCGCTCGCCTGCGCGATCCACGCCGTCCAGCGCGGCGGCATCCAGCTCGACGACGTCGTCGTCATCGCCGGCGCCGGCCCGATCGGCCTCATGATGGTGCAGGTCGCGCATCTCAAGACGCCGCGCAAGCTCGTCGTGATCGACATGGTCCCCGAGCGCCTCGCGCTCGCCAAGCGCTACGGCGCCGACGTGACGATCAATCCGAAGGAAGCCGACGCGCTCGCGATCGTGCGCGGGCTCACCGGCGGCTACGGCTGCGACGTCTACATCGAGGCGACGGGCTCGCCGAGCGGCGCGGTGCAGGGCCTCGACCTCATCCGCAAGCTCGGCCGCTTCGTCGAGTTCTCCGTGTTCGGCCACGACACCACCGCCGACTGGTCGATCATCGGCGACCGCAAGGAGCTCGACATCCGCGGCGCTCACCTCGGTCCCTATTGCTACCCGATCGCGATCGACCTTCTCGCGCGCGGCCTCGTGACGTCGAAGGGCATCGTCACGCACGATTACACGCTCGAGCACTGGGATGAGGCGATCGCCGTCGCCAACTCGCTCGATTCGATCAAGGTCCTGATGAAACCCTCGCGATGAAGACGAGGGAGCGCACGTCCACCCGTCAACGGAGGAATCCATGAATCGCCGTCGCACGCTCATCAGCACGGTCGCCGTGCTCGCCGCGCTCGCCCTTCCCGCTCATCCAGCCCTGGCCGCCGACCAACCCGGCAAGGGCATCACCATCAACATCGGCTATTTCCCCGTCGTATCGCCGGTGCCGATCATGCGCGCCCAGCACATGCTGGAGGACAAGGGCTACACGGTGAACTGGGTGCCGATCAACCAGGGGCTGCCGGGTGCGGCGAGCGCGATCGCCGCCGGCAAGCTCGACATCGCGTGGGGCAACGCCATCTCGGCGGTGGTGATTTTCTCGCAGTCGCCCGACGCCGCGCAGTTCGTCGGCCAGTCGTTCATCAACGCCAACGTCACCGTCGTGTCCACCAAGAGCGACATCAAGAGCGCCAAGGACATCCAGCACAAGAAGGTCGTGGTGAGCGGCATGAAGACGGCGTCGACGCTGTTCTTCCAGATCGGCCTCAAGAAGGCCGGGGTCGACCCGACGGCCAACGAATACTTCGTGTCCGGCACCGGCCCGGGAATGGTCGGCGTGCTCGACTCCGGCGGCGCCGAAGTGGTCGCGGGCTATGTGCCCTACGTCGCCGACATGGAGTTGAAGAAGATCGGCCGCGTGCTGTTCACGGGCTCGGATGCGATCGGCCGCGCGGCGCCCGGCGACGGCTTCATCGCCAGCACCGCGTTCATCAAGGCGCACCGCGAGGCGGTGAAGGACGTGCTGCGCGCGCAGTTCGCGGCGACCGACACCATCAAGTCGAACCCGAAGGAAGCGTACAAGTCGATGGCGGAGTTCGCCAAGGTCGACGAGGCGGCGGTCGCGTACTCGTTCGAGAAGAAGCTGATCGGCGTCGCCGACTCCTACGTGCCGGACGTCGAGGGCATCGTCGCCACCGAGACGGTCGCCCAGGAGCTCGGCTTCGCGCCGGCCGGCGTCGACTTGCCGACTTTCACCCGCAAGTTCGAGAACACCGAGCTCGCGAAGGAAGTGCTGGCGAAGAAGTGACCGGCCGCGACGCGCGATGACGATGAACGGCGCCGCGGCGGCCGCGGGCCGCCCGGCGCAGCGCCTCGCCGCGCGGTTGCCGGGCGTGCTGCTCGGATGCGCGGGCGCGCTGGCGGCGATCGCGGTCTGGTCGCTCGCCTCGCACGCGCTGCAGGGCGGCGGCGTCCTCAACCGGCTGCCGGGACCGCTCGCGGTGCTGCGCGAGCTCGCGCGCTACGTCGAAGGCGATTTCGCGCGCGACCTCGTGTCGAGCCTGCGCGTGTTCGCGATCGGCTGGGTGCTGGGCGTCGTCGCGGCGACGTTGATCGGTCTCGTGCTCGGGCGGAGCGCGCTCGCCGGCGCGGTGTTCCTGCCGGTCGTCGAGGCGATCCGGCCGGTGTCGAGCATCGCCTGGGTGCCTCTGTCGATCGTCTGGTTCGGCTTCGGTCTCGGCAGCAAGGTGTTCCTCGTCGGGCTCGCCGTGTTCCTCGTCGTCATCGTCTACGCGGTGGATGGATGCAGCCGCGTGCCGACCGACCTCGAACGCACGGCGTCGATGCTCGGCATGCGCCGGCTGCAGCGCTTTCGCCACCTGATCCTGCCGTCGACGCTGATCGAGGTGCTGATCGGCTCGCGCGTCGCGCTGATGGCGGGCTGGGGCACGGTGATCGTCGCCGAGCTCGTCGCCGCCGATTCGGGTCTCGGCGCGCACCTGATCGGCGTCGAGCAGAGTTACGACGTTCCCGCCGTGATGGCGGCGATGATCTCGTTCGGGCTGTCGGGCTTCGTGATGAACGCGCTCTTCACGCGCCTCGAGCGCCACATCGTGCCGTGGCGCCGCGACGCGACGGAGGACGCGCCATGAGTACATGTCCCCGGCGGCGCGACGCGAGCAGGCAATCTCGGTGATGGCGCTCGGACACGCGGTCGGCCGGCGCGTGCTGCTGCCGCTCGTCGGCGTCGTGATCGTGCTGGCGATCTGGCAGGCGACGGTGGCGATCTACCGGCTGCCGCTCATCGTGCTGCCCCCGCCGTGGACCGTCGCGACCACGCTCGCCGACCTCGTCGGCACGCGCGCGTTCTGGCGCGACGTCGGCGTGAGCCTCTACGAGTTCGTCGCCGGCTACGCGATCGGCACGACGCTCGGCGTTGCGACCGGGCTGGCGATGGGCGAGTCGCGGCGCTTTCGCCAGGCGCTGACGCCGGTGATCGAGTCGCTGCGCTTCATCGTGCCGTTCGCGTGGATCCCGCTGACCATCCTGTGGTTCGGCACGAGCTACGCCGGCAAGATCATGCTGGTCGCGTACGCGGTGTATTTCGTGATGACGGTGTCGACGGCGCGCGCGATCGCGCACGTCGACCCGACGCTGACGCGCGTCGGAACGATGCTCGGCATGCGCCCGCTGCGACTCGCGTTGCGCGTGCACCTGCCCGCGGCGATGCCGACGATCGCCAGCGCCGCGCGCGCGGCCGCCGCGATCGGCTGGATCGCGGTCGTCGCCGCCGAGTACATCGGCGCGAGCGCGGGCCTGGGCCTCATGATCACCAACGCCGCGAGCTCGCTCGCGACCGGCGTCGTCATCGCGGGCATGATCGTGATCGGCCTCATCGGCGCCGGCGTCAGCGCGGCAATCCTCGCCATCGCGCGCGCGCAGCCGTCGGCGCGATGACGACGGCCACCCGCCACGCGACGCCCACGAATCGACACGCCGCCATGCCGACGCCGACTGCCACCGATGCCGCCATGACCGCCGGCCGCGACGCCCGCGGCGGCCTCACCGTCGAACGCGTCAGCCATCATTACCTCGCCAACGGACGGCGCACCGATGTCCTCGACGACGTCTCTTTCAGCGTCGGCGCCGGCCAGGTGGCGTGCGTCGTCGGTCCGTCGGGATGCGGCAAGAGCACGCTGCTCGGGCTCGCCGCGGGATTGATGCGCCCCGCCGCGGGACGCGTCACCTGGAACGGCGAGACGGTGCGCATGGGCCCCACCGACCATCTCGGCATGGCGTTCCAGCAACCCGGCCTCTTCCCGTGGATGACGGTGCGCGAGAACGTCGCGATCGGCCTGACGACGCGCGGCAAGAGCCGCCGCGACGCGCGGCGCATCGCCGACGAGTTCCTCGACACCGTCGGCCTGCACGAATTCAAGGACGCATACCCGAGCCAGCTCTCCGGCGGCATGGCGCAGCGTGTCGGCATCGCACGCGCGCTCGCGTTGAAGCCGCGCCTCTTGCTGCTGGACGAGCCGTTCGCCGCGGTCGACGCGTTCACGCGGCTCAAGCTGCAGCAGGAGTTCAAGGCGCTGCTGAAGCTCGACCGGCCGACGGTGCTCTTCGTCACGCACGACGTGCCCGAGGCGATCGCCCTCGGCGATGTCATCGTCGTGATGTCGCAGCGCCCCGCGGCGGTCAAGACGATCATCCCCGTGCGCCGCGAGGAGCGCGACCGCGCGAGCCTCGCCTATGCACACAAGCTCGCCGAGACGCTCGCATGCCTCGGCGTCACCAGCGACATGGAAGGCGAATGACCGCAACCTCTCGGACACCCTCCTCCGGCCACGTCATCGGCGTCGACATCGGCACGCAGAGCACGAAGGCGGTGCTGGTGGACGCCCGCGGCCGCGTCGTCGCGCAGGCTGCGCATGGCTACCAGGTCGACTCGCCGCAGCCGCTGTGGGCCGAGCAATGGCCGAGCGTGTGGCTCGACGCGGTCGTCGCCTGCGTGCGCGGCGTCGTCGACCGGTCGGGCGTCGCCGCGTCTGCGATCGACGCGCTGTGCGTCAGCTCGCTCTACGGCGGCTCCGGCATTCCCGTCGACGGCGATGGCAACGCGCTCCACCCCTGCCTCATCTGGATGGACCGCCGCGCGCGCGACGAGGTCGACTGGGTGCGCGCGCACGCCGATCTCGAGCGGCTGTACGACGTCACCGGCAACGGCGTCGACAGCTATTACGGCTACACGAAGATGCTGTGGCTGCGCGACAAGCAGCCCGACGTGTGGAAGCGCACGCGGCAGCTTCTGCCGCCCAACAGCTTCGTCATCGCGGAGCTTACGGGCGAGGTCGCGGTCGATCACAGCTCCGCGGGCAACATCGGCGGCATCTACGACATCGGCGCACGGCGCTGGTCCGGCGAGATGCTCGACATGCTCGGCATTCCGCGCCACCTGATGCCGGAGCGCCTCGTGCAGTCGAGCGACGTCGTCGGCCGGCTGCGCGAGCCACAGGCGCGCGCGCTCGGCCTGCGCGCGGGATTGCCCGTGGTGGCAGGCGGCGTCGATGCGGCGGTGGCCACGCTCGCGGCCGGCGCGCGCAAGCCTGGCAATCACGTCGCGATGATCGGCACCAGCATGTGCTGGGGCACGATCCGCCCGCGCGTCGACGCGCGGCACGGCCTGATCGCGATGCCGCACGTGCTGAACGGCCTCACCGATCTTTACGTGTTCGGCGGCGCGATCACCGCCGGCGCCTGCGTCACCTGGTTTCGCGACAATTTCTG
>JAICUU010000056.1 GCA_025935675.1 Burkholderiales bacterium | reverse complement strand
GTGGATGGTGGTCAACGGCGGCGCCACCTCCGCCGCGAGCTCGATGTCGTCGAAGCCCGCGATCGAGACGTCACGCGGCACCGCAAGGTCGCGCGCGGCGCATTCGAGCATCGCACCGAACGCGAGCAGGTCGTTGCCGCAGGCGATCGCCGTCGGCGTGGCGTCGCGATCGAGGATCCGCGCCAGCGCCGCGCGGCCGCTCGCGATCGAGAACGCGGTCTCGACGTAGCGGTGGGCGGGGACGGTGAGGCCATGCGCGGCAAGCGCCTCGCGCACGCCGGCGGCACGCTCGCGCGCGCGGTCGTTGTGGCGCGTGTGCCCCGAGATCAGCGCGAAGTCGCGGTGCCCGAGCTCGATCAGGTGGCGCGTCACCCGGATCGCGCCGAGCCGGTTCGAGAACCCGATGCAGTGGTGATGGCGGTCGGTATCGAGCGCCCACGTGAGCTCGAACGGGATGCCGGAGCGCGCGAGGAACTGATAGAGCTCCGGCGAATGATCGGTGCCGACGAACACGAGCCCGTCGACGCCGCGCTCGACCAGCGCGAGCGTGACGTCGAGCTCGGTGGCGGCGTCGTACTCGTGGCTCGCCACCAGCAGCGTGTACCCGGCATCGGCGAGCGCGCGCTGCAGCGCCTGTGCCGAGCGTGCAAAGATCGGGTTGTCGAGCGTCGGCACGACCGTGCCGACCGTCCGCGAGCGCCGCGATGCCAGCGCACGCGCGGCGCCGTGCGGCACGTAGCCGAGGATGCGCGCGGCCTCGCTCACTTTGCGCCGGGTCGCCGGCAGCACGATCTCGAGATCGGCGAGCGCGCGCGACGCGGTCGACAGCGACACGCCTGCCGCGCGGGCGACATCGGCGAGCCTGGCGACCGGCCGTTTCAGCATCGCCGCAGCATAGCATCGTGAAAGCGCTTGCGGGTCAACGATGTTGCGGTGCAAATTGACCTGCGGGAGCGAGCGCCCTATCCTCGGTGCAAGCGCTTTCATCACGCACGGCCGCGCGACGTCGCCGCTCGCTCCGAGCGGACGTACGCCACGGCCGCGCACAACCCGTCGAATCCATGGCCATCGAATACCTGAAGAAGGCTGAAAAGACCCCCGAGACGGAATCCGGCAACGCGTCCGCCGTCGCCGCACGGATGCTGGCCGACATCGCCGCGCGCGGCGAGCCTGCCGTGCGGGAGTACGCGAAGGACCTCGACCGCTGGACGGGCGACATCGTGGTGACGCCCGATGCGATCGAGCGCCGCACCCGCGACATTCCTGCCGGCGTCAAGCGCGACATCGACTTCGCCACCGCGCGGGTATCGCGCTTCGCCGAGGCGCAGCGCCAGTCGATCCACGAGTTCGCCATCGAGATCCAGCCGGGCCTCGTCGCCGGCCAGCGCGTGGTGCCGGTGAACGTCGCCGGTTGCTACGTGCCGACGGGGCGCTATGCGCACATCGCGTCGGCCTACATGAGCATCGCCACCGCGAAGGCGGCCGGCGTCGGCACCGTCGTCGCCTGCTCGACGCCGTACAAAGGCGAAGGCATCCACCCGCAGGTCCTCTACGCAATGCATCGCGCCGGCGCCGATATCGTGCTGACGCTGGGCGGCGTGCAGGCGATCGCTGCGATGGCGTACGGTCTTTTCACCGGCAAGCCTGCCGACATCGTCGTCGGTCCCGGCAATCGCTATGTCGCGGAGGCGAAGCGCCTGCTGTTCGGCCGTGTCGGCATCGACGTGTTCGCCGGGCCGTCCGAAGTGGCGGTGATCGCCGACGACAGCGCCGACGCGGCGATGGTGGCGTCCGACCTGGTCGGCCAGGCGGAGCACGGCCACGACTCGCCGGCGTGGCTCGTCACGACGTCGCGGCGCATCGGCGATGACGTGATGAAGCGCATGCCCGCGCTCATCGCGGCACTGCCGCCGACCGCCCGCGACGCGGCCGGCGCGGCGTGGCGCGACTACGGCGAGGTCATCCTGTGCGGCACGCGCGAGGAGGCGGCCGCGATGTCGGATCGCCTCGCGCCCGAGCACCTCGAAGTGCACGCACAGGATCTCGACGGCTGGCTCGCGCGGCTCACCAACTACGGCTCGCTGTTCCTCGGCGAGGAAACGACCGTGGCCTTCGGCGACAAGGCCTCGGGCCCCAATCACATCCTGCCGACCAAGGGCGCGGCGCGCTACTCGGGCGGCCTGTCCGTGCACAAGTTCCTGAAGACGCTGACGTGGCAGCGCATGACGCGCGATGCGGCCCGCGACCTCGCCCAGGTGAGCGCGCGCATCTCGCGGCTGGAGGGCATGGAGGCGCATGCCCGCACCGCCGACGACCGCCTCGGCAAGTATTTCCCCGACCAGACGTTCGACAAGGGCGAGCCGGTCAAGTCATGACGTCGAACGCATCATTCGACCTGTCGGGGAGCGTCGCCGTCGTCACCGGCGCGAGCTCGGGCATCGGCCGCGCGATCGCCGAGGCGCTTGCGGCGGCCGGCGCGGCGATCGTCCTCGTCGCGCGGCGCGCGGCGCTGCTCGAGGCCGCGCGCGACGCGATCGGCGCGGCGGGTGGCCGTTCGGCCGCACTCGCCTGCGATCTCGCCGATCGTCGCGCGCTGGCAGATTGCGCGGCGGCGGCGGGCGAGCCGTTCGGCGCGCCGGACATCCTCGTCAACGCCGCCGGCATCAACCTGCGCAAGCCGATGCTCGAGGTCAGCGAGGACGACTGGGATGCGGTGCTGCGCATCAACCTCGACGCGCCGTTCTTCCTGTCGCAGCGCCTGGCACCCGCGATGATCGCGCGCCGCCACGGCCGCATCATCAACATCGCGTCGCTGCAATCGGTGCGCGCGTTCCCGCAGAGCGCAGCCTACGGCGCGTCGAAAGGCGGCCTGATGCAGCTCACTCGCGCGCAGGCCGAGGCCTGGTCGCGGCACGGCGTCAACGCCAATGCGATCGCGCCCGGCTTCTTTCGCACGCCGCTCACCGAGCCGGTCGCATCCGACCCGGTGCGCTGGAAGACGATGGCCGAGCGCACGTTCGTCGGCCGCAACGGCGAGCTCGACGACCTCGCGGGAACCGCGGTCTTCCTCGCGAGCCGCGCATCCGCTTACGTCACCGGCCAGACGATTTTCGTCGACGGAGGCTATACGGCCGGATGAAAGCGCTCGTCTACACCGCGCCGAACGAGGTCACGTACCGCGACGAGCCTTCGCCATCGCCGGCGCACGGCGAAGTGCTGATCCGCGTCGAGCGCGTCGGCATCTGCGGCTCGGACATGCATGCGTATCACGGCCGCGATCCGCGCCGCGTGCCGCCGCTGATCCTCGGCCATGAGATCGTCGGCGACATCGTCGAAGGACCCGGACGCGGCCGGCGCGTCACCGTCAACCCGCTCATCACCTGCGGAGCCTGCGACTACTGCCGCGAGGGCCGCGACAACCTCTGCGCGAACCGCACAATGATCGGCATGACGCGCGCCGGCGGATTCGCCGAGTGGGTGACGACGGCGGCATCGAGCGTCATCGACGTCCCGCCGACGATGCCGGCGCGCGCGGCAGCGCTGACCGAGCCCGCGGCCACCGCGCTGCATGCCATCGGGCTTGCGCGTCGGTCGCTCGTGCGGCCGCTCGCCGATGCGTGCGTGCTCGTGCTGGGCGGCGGCGCGATCGGGCTTCTGGCCGCGCTGTTGCTGCAAAGCGAGGGCGTGCGATCGATCGCGCTCGGCGAGACGAATCCGCTGCGGCGCGCCGCGGCCGGCGGCGCATGCGGGGCGACGGTCTTCGATCCCGCCGAGGGCAACGGCGTGGCCGACGCGAGCGTCGATCTCGTCATCGACGCCGTCGGCGCCAGGGCGACGCGCGCCGCCGCGCTGGCGGCGGTGAAGCCCGGCGGCGTCGTGATGCACGTCGGCCTCGCCGATTGGGCGAGCGAGATCGACATGCGCAAGCTCACGCTCGCCGAGGTGACGCTGATCGGCACGTACACGTATACGACCGCCGACCTCGTCGCGACCGTCGCGGCGCTCGAGCGCGGGGCCTTCGGCGATCTCGCCTGGGTCGAGGAGCGTCCGCTCGCCGAAGGTGCGAATGCGTTCCGCGACCTTCACGAGGGCCGCTGCGCCGCCGCCAAGGTGCTGCTGCAGCCATGAGCGCGCAGGGCCGCCCCAAGCGCCGATGGTGGCAACCGAGAATCCCGCAGCGCGCGGCGCGAAGGGAAGTCCGGTGAGCGCCATCGTCTTCGACCACGTGTCGCGCGAGTTCGAGCGCGACGGCACGTCGTTTCCGGCGCTCAGCGACGTGAGCTTCACCGTGCAGGACCGCGAGTTCGTCGCGATCGTCGGGCCGTCCGGCTGCGGCAAGACGACGTGCCTGCGGATGGCGGCCGGCCTCGAGTTCCCGACGGCGGGGACCGTCACCGTCGGCAGCCGCCCCGTCACCGCGCCGGGCCCCGACCGCGCCGTCGTGTTCCAGCAATTCGCGCTGTTCCCGTGGAAGACCGTGCACGAGAACATCGACTTCGGGCTGCGCAGCAAGTCGCTCCCCGAGAAGGCGCGCCGCGAGCGCATCGCCGCGGCCGTCGCCATGATGGGCCTGCAGGGTTACGAATCCGCGTTCCCGCACCAGCTTTCGGGCGGCATGCAGCAACGCGTGGCGATCGCGCGGAGCTACGTGCTCGAGCCGGACGTGCTGCTGATGGACGAGCCGTTCGGCGCGCTCGATGCGCAGACGCGCGTGGTGATGCAGGAAGAGCTCATCAAGCTCGCGCGCGTCAACCCGCGCACGGTACTTTTCATCACCCACGCCGTCGAGGAGGCCGTCTACCTGGCCGATCGAGTCGTCGTGATGACGCGCCGTCCCGGCCGCATCCGCGAGATCGTCGACGTCCTGCCCGTGCGTCGCGCCGAGCGCTGGGACCGCTTCGACCGCAGCGAGGAAGTGATGGACCAGGAATCGTTCGTCCACCTGCGCACCCGCATCTGGCGGCTGCTGCGTGGCGAGCAGCAGCCGGAAGGCACCGTGTCGTCATCCACAGGAGGAAGCGCATCATGAAAAGGCATCACTGGACATTCGCGGCAGGCATCGCGCTCGCGCTCGCGTCGGCGGGCGCGCTCGCGCAGACGGTCATCAAGATCAGCTACCAGCCCGCGTTGTACTGGTCGCTGCCGTTCTACGTCGCCAACGAGAAGGGATGGTATGCCGAGCTCGGGCTGAAGCCCGAGTTCAGCACGTTCCCCGCCGGCGTGCCGCAGATCGCCGCGTCGGCGTCGAAGTCGTGGGACGTCGGCGGCGCGGGCTCGGTGCCGGCGGTGCTGGGCGCCGTCCGCTACAACCTCCTGACGATCGGCATCACCAACGACGAGTCGTACGCCAACGCGCTGCTCGCCACCGGCAAGACGGCGGCGGGCTTCGTCAAGAACCCGGCATCGATCAAGGGCCAGACGATCGTGCTGACGGCGAACTCCACCGGCGACTACGCGGTGCAATCGTGCCTCGCCAAGTGGGGGCTCAAGAAGGCCGACGTGACCTTCAAGAGCATGGGCCAGGCCGAGGTGATCTCGGCGATGTCGAGCGGCAACGCCGATCTCGGCGGACTGTGGGCGCCCAACACCTACACGTTGGAGGAGAAGGCCGGCGCGAAGCAGATCTGCTCGGGGCAGGATGCCGGCGCCGCCGTGCCGGGCGCGCTGATGGTGCGCGCCGACTACGCGAAGTCGGATCCGCAGAACGTCGCCAGGTTCCTGGCCGTTTACCTGCGCTCGTGGAAGTGGCTCAACGCGCACAAGACGGAAGCCATCGCGATGATGAAGAAGTTCTACGCGCAGGGCGGCGTCACGATCAGCGACGCGGCGATGCGCAAGGAATTCGACACGCGTCCGACCTTCGACCTCGCGCAGCAGCTCAAGATCATGCATCGGCCGGGCGCCAACGGCGCCTCCGAGGTGGATGGCTGGTTCGCGAACATCGGCGCGTTCATGAAGGCCAACGGCACGTTCGCCGACGCGCCGATGCCGTCGAAGTTCATCACCGACGAGTTCCTGCAGATGGTCGACCGCGACCCGAAGCTCAAGGCGTTCGCCAACCGCGCGGATTGATGCGAGTCGATGGCGCATGACGAGCGACGCCGGCCCGTTTGGGTCGGCGTCGCCACCTTCGCCGTACTGATCGTCGCCTGGTTCGCGCTGACGACGTGGACCTCGACGATCGGTCCGGGTCGCTTTCCGTCGCCGCGCGAGGCGTTCGATGCGCTGCGCCAGATCTGGGTGCAGGGCTACGCCGATGCGCGGCTGCCCGTGCACGCGCTGCACAGCGCGAAGCTGGTGCTGCTGGGATTCGTCGCGGCGGTCGGGCTGGGCGTGCCGCTCGGCCTCGCGATGGGCTGGAGCCGCACGTGCGAGGCCTTCGCCAATCCGACGTTCCTGTTGCTTCGGCCGATCCCGCCGCTCGCGTGGATCCCGCTCGCCATCGTGTGGCTGGGCTTGGGCGACGCGGCGAAAGTGCTGGTGATCTGGTTCGCCGCCTTCGTGCCGGCGGTGATCAACAGCTACAGCGGCGTGCGCAGCATCGAGCCTCACCTCGTCGAGGCGGCGCGCACGCTTGGCGTGTCGCGGCGGCGGATGGTGACCGAGGTGCTCATCCCCGGCGCGCTGCCGATGATCTTCGGCGGCCTGCGCCTGTCGCTGCAGGCGTGCTGGACCACCCTCGTCGCGGCCGAGCTGATCGGCGCGATCGCGGGACTCGGCCACGTCCTGTACCAGGCGTCGCTGGACCTCTTCCCGGCGATGATCGTCGTCGGCATGGTCGCGGTCGCCGTCACCGCCGCATTGATGACGATCGCGCTGGACATCGTCGAGCGACGCGCGATGCCGTGGCGCAGGGCCTGACGTTGCGCGACCCCACCGCACCCTTGCCGTTCGCGCGCTGGCTCGCGCTGACGGTCGCCGGGTTCCTCGCTTTCTTCGCCGTGTGGTGGGCGGCGGCGGCGAGCGGGCTCGCACCGCCGCAGTTCCTGCCGTCGCCCGGCGCCGTCGCGGCGCAATTCGTCGAGTTGACGCATACGCCTTTCGTCGGCTACACGCTGCAGCAGCATCTCGCGTCGAGCTTCGGCCGGTTCGCGCTGGGCTTCGGGCTCGCCGCCGCGATCGGCATTCCGCTCGGACTGATGATGGGCTGGTTTCGCGCGCTCGACGCGATCGTCACGCCGCTCTTCGACGCGCTGCGCTTCGTCGCGCCGATCGCGTGGGTGCCGTTCGCCGCGCTGTGGTTCGGCACCGGCATCGGCGGCCCCGTGATGGTGATCTTCAGCGGCGCGTTCCCGCCGTGCGTGATCAACGCCTACCGCGGCGCACGCTTCGTCGAGCCGCGCTTCATCGAGGCCGCCGAGACGCTCGGTGCGTCGAACTGGCGGATGATCACCGAAGTGCTGTTGCCGTCGGCGGTGCCGTCGATCGTGGCGGGACTGCGTGTCAGCGCGGGCCTCGGCTGGCAATCGCTGGTCGGCGCCGAGCTGATCGTCGCGTCGAGCGGCATCGGCTACCTGCTCGTGCGCGGGCAGGCGAACATCTCGACCTCGATCGTCATGAGCGGGATGATCGCGATCGGCCTGGTCGGGTTCGCGATCGACATCGCGTTGCGCCTCGTCGAGCGGCGGATCAACCGCCAGCGCGGCCGCTAGCTGTCGTGCTGCAAGACATTATTTCCGCGATCCATGAACACGGCTCATCGTCATTCCCGCGCAAGCGGGAATCCAGTCCTGACGCAGCAACACGACGAGCGATCGCCCCGCCAGGGCGTCAAGGCTGGATCCCCGCTTGCGCGGGGATGACGGGCGGGTGCGTCGCCGTCGTGCCGACCCATGCGCGCGACGCATCCAATACCGCAACAACGTCTTGAAGGATTACAGCTAGCCGGCGCGCCGGCCGGTCGTCAACTCGCGGGCGTCGCCGCCACGTCCACCCAGCGGCGCGCGCGGTGCGACGCGAGGCAGGCGTCGACGAACGCCATCGTGTGCGCGCCGTCCTCGATGCGCGGATATTCGGAGTCCGGCGGCGCGTCGCCGAGCTCGCGCGCGACCACCGCATCGGCCGCCTCGCGGTAGATGTTGGCAAACGCCTCGCGCAAGCCTTCCGGATGGCCGCGCGGCGTGCGGCCGAGCGCGACGATCTCGGGCGGCAGGAAGCGGTCGCCGCGGCCGATCACCTGCAGCGGCTCGTTCTGGCGCGCGAAGCGCAGGTACGTCGACTCGCGCTGCGACCATTGCACGTGGCCCTTCTCGCCGAACACGCCGACGCGGATCTCGTTCTCGGCCCCGGCCGCCGCCTGCGTCGCCGTGTAGGTGCCCCGCGCGCCGTTGTCGAGCTCGATCAACGCCGAGGCGTGGTCGCCGAGCGTGCGCCCCGCCATCAGCGGCGTGAGGTCGGCGAGCACGCGCGCCACGCGCGCGCCGGCGATGCTGCAGACGAGGTGCTGCGCATGGCAGCCGATCGCGTCCATCACCAGCGACGGGCCGGTGCGCGTCGGGTCGACGACCCAGCGATTGCGCTTGGCATCAGGGTCGTCCTCGATTCGCACCGCCATGCCGCCCTGGATGTACTCGACCTGCACGAAGCGCGGCGCGCCGATCGCGCCGTCGCGCACCAGCCGCCGCGCGTAGCGCGTCATCGGGTACGCCGAATAGCCGTGCGTGACCGCGAACACGCGGCCGGCGGCGTGGGTCCGCGCGCAAAGGTCGAGCGCCTCGGCGAGCGTGCGCGCGACCGGCTTGTCGGCGATCACGTCAAGGCCGGCGTCGAGCGCCGCCCGCGCATAGGCGTAGTGCGAGTCGTTCGGCGTCATGATCGCCACCGCCTCGACGCCGTCGTCGCGCCCGCGCTCGGCGGCGATGAGCGCGTCGACGTCGCCATAGGCGCGCGCCGGATCGACGCCGAGCGCCGCGCCGGCGGCGCGCGAGCGCGACGGATCGCCGGAGAACACGCCGGCGACGACGCGCCAGGCGTTGTCGAGCTCGGCGGCGGTGCGGTGGATGCCGCCGATCCACGAGCCGGGGCCGCCGCCCAGCATCGCGAGGCGCAGCGGCCGGCCGAAGCGCTCGCGCGGCGTCATGCGGCCGCCTTCACGTCGTCGGGATAGAGGCCGAGCACGCGCGCCTTGAGGCGCACGAGGCCGAAGAGCGCATCGAGATTGGGCGTGGCGACACCGACTCGCGTGCCGATCTCGCGCACCGACGCGACGAGCGCGTCGATCTCGAGCGGCCGGCCCGCGTCGACGTCCTGCAGCATCGACGTGCGCACCGCGCCGAGCTTGCGCGTCACCGCTTGCCGGGCCTCGCCCGACTCGGCGACCGGGCAGCCGATCGCGTCGCCCACCGCCGCGGCTTCCGCCATCACGGCGAGGCACCAGCGATTGACGAGCGGGTCGTCGAGGATGCGGTCCATCGTCGCGCCGGTCAGCGCGGATACCGGATTCATCGTCATGTTGCCCCACAGCTTGAACCAGATGTCGCGGCGGATCGCCGGTGATACCTCGACGTCGACGCCGGCCTTCGCGAGCGCGTCGACGAGGCGCGCGAGCCGCGGCGTCGCCGCGCCGGAGGCCTCGCCGACGATCAGGCGATTGCCGAGCGCATGCCGGACGACGCCCGGCTCGGATGTCGACGCGGCGAGATGCACGACGCCGCCGATCGCATGCGATGCCGGGATCGCCGTGCCGATCCGGCCGCCCGGATCGACCGATTCGAGCGGCGCGCCGGCGAGGCTCGGCATTCCGTCGGCAAACCACCACGGGATGCCGTTCATTGCCGTCACCACTGCGGTGTGCGGGCCGAGCATCGCGCGCACCGCGGGCGCGACCACCGCCATCGCCGGCGCCTTGACCGCGACGACGACGACATCGCGGATGCCGATGGTCGCGGCGTCGGTCGCCACGCGCGCCGGCGCCGTCCAGCGCCGGCCGGCGCTGTCCATCCGCCAGCCGTGGCGCGCGAGCGCGTCGGCGGTCGCGCCGCGCGCGATCGCCGTGACGTCGAAGCCCGCGCACGCGAGGCGCGTGCCGAGGTAGCCGCCGACGGCGCCGGCGCCGACGATCGCGATGCGCAACGGCTCGGCCATCGGCATCAGTCGGGCTTGCCGGTCGCGGCAAAATTGCCGAGGCGCGTGAACTGCGTTTCCAGCACCGCGTCGACGGCGGGCGCGAGCTTGTCGAGGCCGCTCGCCGCACTGCCGCTGACCTTGTAGGCCATCGTCAGAATCGTGCCCGTGCCTTGGGCGCGCGTGCCGATCGACAGCACGGCGTTGACGCCGAGCCCTTGCAGCGGCCCGAACGCGCCCTCGATGCGAAACGCCTGCCCGGGCAGCGCCATCAGCACGACGCCATGGCGCACGCTGCTCTCGCGGCCCGTCGCATCCTTCCAGCGCTCGCAGAAGCAATCGCCGGCGTTGCCGCCGAGCGAAAGATTGCGCGCGTCGCCCGAGTACGTGTGCTCGCCGCTCCACCAGCGGTCGATCGCCGCGATCGCGGCATAGGCTTTCGCCGGCGGCACGTCGAGCGTGCGCGTGAAGCCGACGGCGAAGCCGTCGGGCGCCGCTTGCTTCACTTCGGCCGATGCCGGCGCGGCAACGAACGCCGCAGCCAGCGCCGCAATGACGACCGCTCGCGTCACCATGCCATCCTCCCTGCGTCGCGCGTCAGCCCTTGGGCCGCTTGTCGACGACGCGCCGCGCCTTGCCCATCGAGCGCTCGATGCCGCCCGGCGCAACCACGCGCACCGCGGCGCTGACGCCGACCATGTCCTTGATCGAGCGCGCGAGCCGCGTGCCCGCCGCGTCGGCGTCGGATGCGCCCGCCTGCGGCGCGCGCTCGACGAGCACGGTCAGCTCGTCCAGATGCGTCGGCCGCGTGACCTCGAGCTGGTAATGCGCGACGAGCACATCCTCGCGCAGGATCAGCGCCTCGACCTGCGTGGGGAACACGTTGACGCCGCGGATGATCAGCATGTCGTCGGAGCGCCCGGTGATCTTCTCGATGCGCCGCATCGCGCGCGCGGTCGGCGGCAGGAGCCGCGTCAGGTCACGCGTGCGATAGCGGATGATCGGCATCGCCTCCTTGGTGAGCGACGTGAACACGAGCTCGCCGCGCTCGCCGTCGGGCAGCACGCGCCCGGTCTCCGGGTCGATGATCTCGGGGTAGAAGTGATCTTCCCAGACGGTCAAGCCGTCCTTGGTCTCGATGCACTCCTGCGCGACGCCGGGCCCGATCACCTCGGACAGCCCGTAGATGTCGATCGCGTCGATGTCGAGGCGCGCCTCGATCGCCGCGCGCATCGCCGGCGTCCACGGCTCGGCGCCGAAGATGCCGATCTCGAGCGACGAGGCGCGCGGATCGAGGCCCTGGCGCTGCATCTCCTCGGCGATCGCGAGCATGTACGACGGCGTGACCATGATGATCGACGGCTCGAAATCGGCGATCAGCTGCACCTGCTTCTCGGTCTGGCCGCCCGACATCGGCACCACCGTGCAGCCGAGCCTCTCGGCGCCGTAGTGCGCGCCGAGGCCGCCGGTGAAGAGGCCGTAGCCGTACGCGACGTGCACGATGTCGCCGGCGCGCCCGCCCGCGGCGCGGATCGAGCGCGCCATCACGTCGGCCCAGGTGTCGATGTCGTGGCGCGTGTAGCCGACCACCGTCGGCTTGCCGGTCGTGCCCGACGACGCGTGAACGCGCACGACCTCTGCGCGCGGCACCGCGAAAAGGCCGAACGGGTAGTTGTCGCGCAGGTCGGACTTCACCGTGAACGGGAAGCGCGCGAGGTCGTCGAGCGAGCGGCAGTCGTCGGGCGCGACGCCCGCCGCGTCGAACGCGCGCCGGTAGTGCGGCACATTGGCGTACGCGAGCCGCAGCGTCGCCTTGAGGCGCGCGAGCTGCAGCGCGCCAAGCTCGTCGGCGCTCGCCCGCTCGATGGGCTCGAGATCGCCGGGCTTGGGCACGCGCGCAGTCACGTTCGTCCTCCGCAAGGGTGCATCGTGGCCGTCACGAAGGATCGATGACGTGGCCCTTGATGCGGTAGCTCTTGCCGCGGAACAGCGCGATCGCCTCGCCACGCTGGTTCGCGACCTCGATGTCGTACACGCCGGTCCGGCCGGCCGCGCTGCGCTCGCGCGCACGCGCCGTCAGCTCGTCGCCCTCGCGCGCCGGCGCGAGGAACTCGATCGAGCAGCCCGACGCCACCGTCGTCAGATTGTAGCTGTTGCAGGCGAACGCGAACGCGCTATCGGCCAGCGTGAAGATGAGGCCGCCGTGGCAGATCGCGTGGCCGTTGACCATGTCGGCGCGCACGCGCATCGCCAGCGTCGCGGCACCCGGCGCCACGTCGACGATCCGCATGCCGAGCGCCTGCGAGGCGCCGTCGCGCGCGAACATCGCGGCGGCGACCTGCTCTGCGAGCGCCTGCGGGTCGTTCGCCGCATCGTTCATGGCGAGCTCCAGGCCAGCGGTTGCGAGGAAATGGCATGGCGCGCGAGCCGCGGCGAAACCCGGTAGCGCGGCTCGCCGTAGTGCGCGGCGAGATGGGCAACGACGTCGCGCACGCGCGCAGCGCCGATCTCGTCGCCCCAGGCGAGCGGCCCGCGCGGGTAGTTGACGCCCTTCTGCATCGCGAGGTCGACCGCCTGCGGCGCGGCGATGCCCTCCTTCACCGCGTCGCAGGCCTCGTTGACGAGCATCGCCAGCGTGCGCGCAACGACGAGCCCCGCGACGTCGTCGACGCGCGATACCGCGATGCCGGCCGATTGCAGCGCGCCGATCGCGGCCGCCGCCGCTGGTTCGGCACAGCCGTCGGCGACCGCGACCGCGAGCCGCGCGCAACTTGCGTAATCGAGCGCCCAGTCGAACAGCACGAGATCTCGCGCGCCGCTCGCCGCCGCGCGCGCGGTCGCGGTGCGGCCGTCGGTCGGCGCGAGCCACGCCCCGCCGGCGCCGATGACGCCGCCGGGGAACGGCGGCTTCGCATCGACGCCCTCGATCGTCGCGCCGGCGCTGCGCATCCGCTCGACCAGTGCAGCGGCCGCGCCGAGCGCGCCGTACGCGACGATTCGCGTCGGCGCGGCGTACCTGGCTTCGGTCTGGGGCATCGGGCGCATCGCCGACGGCGCATGGTCGTAGAAGCCGCGGCCCGACTTGCGGCCGAGGTGGCCCGCGTCGACGAGCTCCTGTTGCAGGAACGACGGCGCGTAGCGCGGATCGCCGAACGTCGCGTCGAACACGCTCCTCGTGACGGCGAAGTTGACGTCGAGGCCGATGAGATCCATCAGCTCGAACGCGCCCATCCGGAAGCCGCCCGCCTCGCGCATCACCGCGTCGAGCGTCGCGACGTCGGCGGCGCGCTCGGCCAGCAGACGCAACGCCTCGCCGTAGAACGGTCGCGCGCAGCGATTGACGATGAAGCCCGGCGTCGAGCGCGCGTGCACCGGCGACTTGCCCCAGGCCGTGGCGGTCGCGAACAGCGTCGCCGCGACCGGGCACGACGTGTCGACGCCGCTGACGATCTCGACGAGCGGCATCAGCGGCGCCGGGTTGAAGAAATGCAGTCCGGCAACACGCGCGGGCCGGCGCGAGCCGGCGGCGAGCGCGGTGATCGACAGCGACGAGGTGTTGCTCGCGACGATCGCATCGTCGCCGACGATGCCGTCGAGCGCATGCAGCAGCGCGCGCTTGGCGGCGAGATCCTCGGCGATCGCCTCGACGACCAGCACCGCGTCGCCGCACTCGCCGAGCGCGGTGATGGGCGCGACGCGCGCGGCGGCGGCGCGCGCCGCGTCGTGCGCGAGCCGGCCCTTGGCGGCCATCTCGTCGAAGCGATGCCCGAGCTTGGCGGCCGCGTCGGCGGCGATGCCGTCGCGCGCATCGAAAAGCTGCACCGGATGTCCCGCCTGCGCGGCGACCTGGGCGATGCCGCTGCCCATCGCGCCCGCGCCGATGACGGCGACGGTGGCGCCCGGCGCGATCGGCCGGGCCGCGCGCTGCGCGTCGTCCCCGATCGCGGCGGCGGCGGCCATCGGCTCAGCGGCCGCGGAACTGCGGCGCGCGCTTGGCCGTGAACGCCGCAACGCCTTCGCGATAGTCGGCGGTCGCGCCGAGCGCGCGCTGCACATCGCGCTCGAGGTCGAGCTGCTCGTCGAGCGAGTGATGCGCCGACGCGCGCAGCGCGTCCTTGATCTCCGCCAGCGCGCACGTGGGCGCATCGGCGAGACGCCGCGCCAGCGCGTCGACCTCGGCGGCGAACGCCGCATCGTCGATCGCGCGCCAGATGAGCCCCCAGCGCTCGGCATCCTCGGCCGACAGCTTGTCGCCGAGCATCGCGAGGCCCATCGCGCGCGCTTCGCCGACGAGGCGCGGCAGGAAATAGGTGCCGCCCGAATCGGGGATGAGGCCGATCTTCGCGAACGCCTGGATGAAGCTCGCGCTCTTCGCGGCGACGACGATGTCGCAGGCGAGCGCGAGATTGGCGCCGGCGCCTGCGGCGACGCCGTTCACCGCCGCGACGACCGGCATCGGCAGCGCGCGCAGCGTCAGCACCAGCGGCTTGTAGTTGCGCTCGATCGACGCGCCGAGATCCACCGGCGCGTCACCCGGCGCGACCGCGCGGTCGGCGAGGTCCTGTCCCGCGCAGAAGCCGCGGCCGGCACCCGTCAGCACCAGCACGCGCGCCGATTCGTCGTGGCCGAGCAGCGCGAGCGCATCGCGCACCTCGGCGTGCATCGCGTCGTTGAAGCTGTTGAGGCGATCGGGACGGTTGAGCGTCAGCCGGGCGACGCCCTGCTCGACGGTGAAGAGGATGTGCGCGTACGCCATGGCGTCGCCGCGTCAGGCGTGCACGCGATGCTGGACGACGCGAAAGCGGCTCGCGACGAACGCGGCGTCGGTCAGCGCGGCGTTGGCCGCCGGGTTGGCGCCGGTGCCGTGGAAGTCGGAGAACGCCGCCGACTGGTTGACGTAGACGTTGCCGGTCAGGTTGATCGACAGCGCGACGCCGGCGTCCTCGGCGACGTCGACCGCCTTGTCGACGACGTCATCGTCGGTCGAATAGACGGACAGCGTGAGCGCGCCCTTGTCGCGCACCGCGTCGCGCGCGATCGCGAGGCTTTGCGCCGTGTCGCGCGTGGCGATGACGAAGGCGATCGGGCCGAACCACTCGGCGAGGTACTTGTCGCGATCGCGCGCGTCGACGCGCACGATCAGCGGAGTGCGGATGCGCGCATCGGGGAACGCCGGGTGCGCGAGCGTCGTCGAGTCGAGCACCGCCGGGCCGAGGCCGCGCGCGGCGTCGATGCGCGCCGCGGTCGCCTCGCTCTGCACCGCGCCGAGGATCTCGACCGCGCGCGCGGGATCGCCGAGAAGCTTCGTCACCGCCTCGGCGATCGCGCTCGCGACCTCGTCGAACGATGCGCGCCCGTCCTTCACCGCGACGCCGCCGGCGGGGATGTAGATGTTCTGCGGCGCCGTGCACATCTGGCCCGCATACAGCGACAGCGAGAATGCGAGGTTGCGCGCAAGGCCGTCGAGATCGTCGGTGGAGTCGACGATCACCTGGTTGACGCCGGCCTTCTCGGTGAACACCGTCGCCTGGTGCGCGTGGCGCTCGAGCCAGTCGCCGTTCGCCGTGCTGCCGGTGAAATCGATCAGCTTCACCTCCGGCCGCAGCGCGAGCTTCTGCGCGGTGTCGTCGCCGGCGTCGTGCGCGAAGAGCGTGACGACGTTCGGATCGAAGCCGGCCTCGGTCAGCACCTCGCGCGCGACCTTCACCGAGATCGCGAGCGGCAGGATCGCACCCGGGTGCGGCTTGACGATGACCGCGTTGCCGGTGGCGAGGCTCGCGAAAAGTCCGGGGTAGCCGTTCCACGTCGGGAACGTCGAGCAGCCGATGACGAGGCCGATGCCGCGCGGCACGACGCGAAAGCGCTTGTGCATGCGGATCGGGTCGTGCTTGCCCTGCGGCTTTTCCCAGGTCGCCTCGGCCGGCACGCGGCGCATCGCGTCCCATGCGTAGGCGACGGCCTCGAGTCCGCGGTCCTGCGCATGCGGGCCTGCGGCCTGGAACGCCATCATGAACGCCTGGCCGGTGGTGTGCATCACCGAATGGGCGATGACGAAGCTCTGGCGGTTGAGGCGCGCGAGGATCTCGAGCGACACGCCCACCCACGCCTCGGGGCCGGCCTTGCGCCACCCCGCCTCGGCCTTGCCGACCGCGGCGAACAGTGCGTCGACATCGTGGGCGGCGTACGTGATGCCGAGGTCGAAGCCGAACGGCGAGCGCTCGCGGCCCGCGCGGCGTCCGCCGCCCGGCGCATCGGCGTCGAGCGCGAACGGCCTGCCGCGCAGCGCATCGAATGCGGCCTTGCCGGCTTCGGCCGCGCCTTCGCCGTAGACCTTGGGGCTCGCCGACTCGGGGAACGCGCTCCAGTAGCTGCGCTCGGCGATCGCCGTCAGCGCGCGCTCGAGCATCGCCCGGTGCTTGTCGAACAGCGGATGCGACACGGGATTTCCTCCGATCGAAACTCTAGCATGCGGTTACCCTCTCTCCCTCCGGGAGAGCGCCGGGGTGCGGGGATGCGACTTGCGTCAATCCACGCCGGTGCCGGTCTGGTCGAAATCGACGACCACCTTGTCCGACACCGGATAGCTCTGGCACGCGAGCCGGAAGCCGCGCGCCACCTCGTAGTCCTCGAGCGCGAAGTTGACGTCCATGTCGACCTCGCCCTCGATCAGCCGGCAGCGGCACGTCGAGCACACGCCGCCCTT
>JAICUU010000243.1 GCA_025935675.1 Burkholderiales bacterium | reverse complement strand
GATGGGCGCGAGCGAATGCTTGACGTCGATCGCGAGCATCGGATCGCGCTGCTCGTACACCATGCGGTCGGTCACTTCGCGATAGGTGCCGCTGGCGCCGAGCACGAGGTCGCCTTCGCGCACCTCTCGGATCGGCAGCGCGCCGCGCGCCGTGTAGATGATGGTATCCGGCGCGAAGCACTGGTTGACCGCGACCGCGGTGTCGTTCACCACCTTGAGGAACGGCACGACGCCCTGCGACTTGCCGTTGGTGCCCTTGATGTGCGAGCCCATCGCGCGCACGTTCGTCCAGTCGTTGCCCAAGCCGCCGGCGAACTTGGAGAGCAGCGCGTTCTCCTTGATCGCCTCGTAGATGCCGTCGAGATCGTCGCTCACCGTGGTGAGGTAGCACGACGACAATTGCGAGCGGTGCGTGCCCGAGTTGAAGAGGGTGGGTGTGCTCGACATGAAGTCGAACGTCGAGAGCACGTCGTAGAACTCGATCGCGCGCGCCTCGCGGTCGACCTCGTTCAGCGCCAAGCCCATCGCCACGCGCATGAAGAAGCACTGCGGCAGCTCGAAGCGCCGGCCTCCGACGTACTGGTCGACGAGGAAGTAGCGATCGTAGAGCGTCTGCAGGCCGAGGTAGCCGAACTTCAAGTCGCGCGACGGGTCGAGCGCGGCGCCGAGCCTCGCGAGGTCGTACTGCGCGAGCGTCTCGTTGAGAAGCCCGATCTTGATGCCGTGCTTGACGAAGCGCGGGAAGTACTCGGCGTACTTCGTCGCCATGTCGAGCTGCGTGGCTTCCTCGCCCATCGCCTCGAAGCGCAGCGCGTCGAGCAACAGGCGCGCGGTGACGTACGAGTACGCGGGATCCTTCTCGATCAGCGTGCGCGCCGCCAGCACCACCGCCTTGCGCACTTCCTCCATCGGCACGCCGTCGTAGAGGTCCTTCAGCGTCAGCTTGAGGATGCGCTCGGGATCGGCGTCGGGCAGGCTCTCGCACGACGTGTTGACGAGCGCCGTCAGGCGGCCGAGGTCGAGGGGCTTCCGCACGCCGTTGTCGACGACGTGGATCGTCGCCTCCACGGTGGACTTCTTCGCGTCCTTCGCCTTGGCGGCGCGCTCCTGCGCGCGACGCTCGCGGTAGAGCACGTACGCGCGCGCGGCCTCGTGCTCGCCGGAGCGCATCAGCGCGAGCTCGACCTGGTCCTGGATCTCTTCGATGTGGATCGCGCCGCCCTCGGGCTTGCGCTTCATCAGCGCGGCGGCGACCACTTCGGTGAGCTGCGTCACCTGCTCGCGCACGCGCGCGCTGGCCGCGCTCTGCCCGCCGTTGACGGCGAGGAACGCCTTGGTCATCGCCACGGTGATCTTGGCCGGCTCGAAGCCGACCACCGCGCCGTTGCGGCGGATGATCTTGTACTGGGCGAAGCGCGGATCGGAGGCCGGTGCCACGGCGCTTCCCGGTTCACCCACGACCAGCTCGCGAGGCGGCGTGGGAACGGACGGGGATGCGGCGGTGGCGGCTGTTTGCATGGGCGTGTCTCCGGGTGCTCTGGCGTTTTTCGCTGGGGTGAAAGGTGGACAAAGGCCCCGTCAGGCCCGTCGTCCGCTCGTTTCCCCCGTTGTTGTGTCGATCCACCGCTCCGACCGAACCCCGGCCAATGACGCCAGCCTGAAAGGCGGTCGGATCCTGTCCGTACGGCGAAATCTACAATATCTAGTGGTCAATGTGAGACCTGCCACAAAGCATAGTGGGTCGGATCGCACTTCGCAAGCGTGAAACCATCCACAGCCGACGGCCGGTTTTTGCCTTTTTCGATCAGCGGCTTGGCGGCGCTTTTGGCGGTTCCACACCGTTTTTCCCTCGTCCCCCCACCGGCTTATCCACCGCGGACGAAAAATGTCCGACGTTGCGGCAATACGACATTGATTTGACACGCTGCACCGCAGCGTTTCGGGTCCTACAGACGGGATGCCGCGCCGGGCGCGGGATTCAGCCGCGCGACGGCAGCCGGACGAGGCTTCTGCCGGCGATTGCGACCAGGTTGTCGCCTGCCAGCAGCGGGGGTGCGGCGAGGCCGGTCAGGCGTCCGAACGCCGGCAGGATCGCCCGCCGGTGGCCCAGCACGAAGCAGGGCATCCGCACCGAGGGCTCGGCAGGATGGCCGATGGACACGCCCGGGTGGATGTGCCCGCACAGGGCGTAGCCGGTCGGCGGCGGGGCGGGGTGGTGGCAGCCCAGGAATGGCGGCATCGCGTGCGGCTCGTCGGCGAGGTCGACACCCCACGACGGCGGCGGGTCGCCGGCGTGCGAGTCGTGGTTGCCGCGCACGAGCAGGATCGCGAGCGTCGCGTGGCGCTCGCGCCAGTCGCGGAACGCGCGGTCGAGCGCGTCGACGCGACCGCTCGCCGCGTGCAGGAAGTCGCCCAGCACGACGAGGCGCGTCGCGCGCGACGCGGCGACGAGGCGCTCGAGGCGCGCAAGGTCGGTGGCGGTGGCGCCACGCGGCAGCGGAATGCCGCCGGCACGAAACGCCGCGCCCTTGCCGAGGTGCACGTCGGCGACGAACAGCGTGCGCTCGCGCGGCCAGCCCAGCGCACGATCGGCGTGCAGCACGACCTCCTCGCCGCAAAGGTTGACGGCGAGCGTCTCGTCGGGGGCGGACGGCGCGGCGGCGGGGACGAAGGATGCGGCGGAGCGGAGCAACTTACAGTACAGTACGCAAAGAGGCGCGACGAACACCAACAACAGGGCTTCGCATTCTAGCGCCCGGGAGAGAGCACCTCGATGCCGCGTTTCTCGGCGAACCTGGGATTCCTTTTCACCGAAGTGCCGTTCCTCGAGCGCTTCGGCGAGGCCGCGCATGCCGGCTTCCGCGCCGTCGAGTTTCCGTTCGTGCCCGACATCCAGGTGCGCGAGATGGCGGCGGAAGTGAAGCGCCACAAGCTCGACGTCGTGCTGATGAACGCTCCCGGCGGCGACTGGCTGGCGGGCGACCGCGGGCTCGCGTCGCTGGATGGCCGCGAGCACGAGTTCGCCGCGGGCCTGGTCACCGCGCTGCGCTACGCGCAGACGCTCGAGTGCCCGCGCATCCACGTGATGGCGGGACTTTTGCCACCGGGCGCCGATATCGCCGAGCGCACGCGCCGCCGCCGCAATTACCTGCGCAACATCCGCTTCGCCTGCGAGGAGGCCCTGGCGCAGAACGTTTCGATCATGATCGAGCCGATCAACCCGCGCGATATTCCAGGCTATTTCCTGCAGACACAGCTCGAGGCGCATGCGATTCGCGAGGAGATCGGCATGCCGAACCTCAAGGTGCAGATGGACCTCTACCACGCGCAGGTCGTCGAGGGCGACCTGTCGCACAAGCTTCGCCACTGGCTGCCGCACATCGGCCACATCCAGATCGCCGGCGTGCCCGATCGCCACGAGCCCGACACCGGCGAGGTCAACTACGCGCACATCTTCCGGCTGCTCGACGAGCTCAAGTACACGGGCTACGTCGGCTGCGAATACCGGCCGGCGCACGGCACGCTCGAGGGCCTCACCTGGTTCTACAAGCTGATCGACCGGCCGCCGGCGCGGACGTGAATACGTCATTCCCGCGCATGCGGGAATCCAGCCCGTCATTCCCGCGCATGCGGGTATCCAGCCTGTCATTCCCGCGAATGCGGGAATCCAGTCTGTCATTCCCGCGAACGCGCGAATCCGGCCCGTCATTCCCGCGAATGCGCGAATCCGGCCCGTCATTCCCGCGAATGCGGGAATCCAGTTTTGACGATTCGGCAATGACTCGTTTCGCCCGATTGCGACGTCGCGAATGGATTCCCGCCTTCGCGGGAATGACGTGGGCAACGGTGCTCACGTTCCTCCTCGTTGCGACCCTTCCCGTGCACGCCGCGCCCGTCGACGACCCTGCCGCCGCCGATCCCGCGTTGCGGCGCTTCACCGAGAGCATGCACGGCGATGCCTACGCGCTCGACGTCGGCCGCATCGCGTATCGCAGGCGCTACGACACGGCGCTCGACGACATCCTCTACCTTGTCGCGCCGCGCGGCACCTGGGATGCGACGAGCCCGGCATGGGCGCCCGCGCGTGCGGCACTCGCCGAGGCAATCGCGAGCCGCGCGCGGCCGCGCTACGGCGAATACCTGCCCGCCGCGCGGCGGCTCATGAACCAGGCAAGCCTGCGCGCGCTCACGCCCGACGAGCGCGCCGCGGTGACCGCGTTCTTCGAATCGCCGGAGGGACGCGCGTTCATGGATGCGCGCGCGAGGTCCGCCGCGAAGGATGCCTTCGGCGTGCCGCCGGGCCCGGATGCCGAGCCGCTCGCCCGGCTGCAGGCCGAATCGAAGGCGATGCTCGACGGTCTCGACACCCTGCCACCCGCGCAGGCGAAGGCGCTCGACGATTTCCTCGAGTCGCCGCTGTGGAAGAAGGTGCTGCATTTGCAGCTCGTCGAATGGGCGGACACGACGTCATTCTTCCTGAACGAGGTCACACAGGAAGTCGTGCGCGAGGAGCTGCCGGCGCTCGCGAGCGCGGTGCGCACGGCCGTGCCCGGCGTGCCGCCACCGACGAACAAGACGTACCTCGGCACGGTGGCGATGGCGAGCGACGGTCACTTCGACGTCGTCGTCGAGCACTTCGCCGGCTTGAATCGCGTGGGGCACTACACGCTTCGCTTTGCGAAGGACGCGCCGCAGTGGCGCGACATCGCGTCGATGGCGCCGGGCATCCATCCGGGCGACACGCGCTATCTCTTCTTCGACGCGGGCGGCCGCGTGGGTGACAGGCCGTGAGCGTGTCGCACAGCCGCCCCGACGCAAGCGGCCGCATGGGCGACAAGCCGTGAGTGTGTCGCGCAGCCGCATCGCCGTGCGCCTC
>JAICUU010000005.1 GCA_025935675.1 Burkholderiales bacterium | reverse complement strand
TCGTCTTCTTCGCGACGCCGCACGGCGTGGCGATGAGCCAGGCGCGCGAGCTCGTCGGCGCCGGCGCGAAGATCATCGACCTCGCCGCCGACTTCCGGCTCAAGGACACGGCGACGTTCGAGCGCTGGTACAAGATGCCGCACGCCTGCCCCGACCTCCTCGCGGAGTCGGTATACGGCCTGCCCGAGATGAACCGCGAGGCGATCCGCAAGGCGCGCATCGTCGGCAACCCGGGCTGCTATCCCACCACCGTGCAGCTCGGCTTCCTGCCGCTCGTCGAGGCCGGCGTCGTCGATGGCTCGAAGCTGATCGCCGACTGCAAGTCGGGCGTGTCGGGCGCGGGGCGCAAGACCGAGACGCAGCTCCTGTTCGCCGAGGCCTCCGACAACTTCGCGGCGTACGGCCTCGGCGGCCATCGCCATCATCCGGAGATCGTGCAGGGCCTGTCGGCGGTCGCCGCGGGCAAAGGCCGCGTGTCGGTGCTGTTCACGCCACACCTCACGCCGATGATCCGCGGCATCCTGTCGACGCTGTACGCGCCGCTCGCGCGCGCCGTCGACGTTCAGGCGGTCTTCGAGAAGCGCTACGCTGGCGAGCCGTTCGTCGACGTGATGCCAGCCGGCTCGGCGCCGGAGACGCGCTCGGTACGCGCGTCCAACATGCTGCGGATCGCCGTCGACGCACCCGCGGGAACGGGCCTCGCGCGGGTCGTCGTGGTGATGGACAACCTCGTCAAGGGCGCGGCGGGCCAGGCGGTGCAGAACATGAACCTGATGGCCGGCCTGCCCGAGACCGCCGGCTTGGACGCGATCGCGGTGTTGCCATAGCCGAGCGCCGCCGGTGCCACCCCATGCGATCTGGCGCCGGATGCGCCATCCCTTCTCGATCAGCGCGCCGCGGATGCGCGTGCGCAGCGACCCCGGCTGGGCCTGGCGGATCGGCATCCTTGCGTTCCTCGCGGCGTTGGTCGGCGGCATGTGGTGGTGGGGCTACGACTTCGGCCAGCTCTTCAGCGGCTTCAACCGCTCGGAGATGAAGGACCGGATCACCGCGCTCGAGACCGAGAACGCCAAGCTGCGCGACGAGGCCGCCGGCGCGCGCTCGCACTTCGCCGGACTCGAGAGCGACATCGCGATCACGCGCGGCGCGCAGGCGTCGCTCGCGCACCAGAACGCCGACCTCGCGCAGGAGAACGCGAGCATGAAGGAGGAGCTCGCGTTCCTGCAGAAGCTCGTTTCGGACTCGAGCAAGCAGGCGGCGATGACCGTGCAGGCGCTCACCGCCGATCCGGAAGCGCCCGATCGCTGGCGCTACGGCATCCTGCTGGTACGCGGCGGCAACCCGCGTGACGAGTTCGAGGGCCATGTGACGCTGCAGGCGACGCTCGCGCTGCCCGCCTCCGACGCGGGCGCCGCCCGCACGGCGACGGTCGAATTGCCCGCCGACCAGCCGGACCTCGCGGCGCCCCTCGCCCTCAAGTTCAAGTATTATCAGCGTGTGGAAGGATCGTTCCGGGTCCCGCCGGGCGCACGCCTGACGGCGTTGACGGCCCGCGTGCTCGAGAAGGGCACGGCCGCCCCGCGCGCGACTCGATCGTTGACAATTCCATGAGCGACGCCATGTTCAAGGGAAAGAAGGAAGCCGCACCGCAAAAGCGCCTCGACAGCCTGATCGGGGCGGGCACCGTGGTGCGCGGCGACCTCATGTTCACCGGCGGCCTGCGCGTCGACGGCTGCGTCGAGGGAAGCGTGGGCACCGCCGACGGCGAATCCGGCACGCTGGTGGTCAGCGAGCACGCGCGGATCGACGGCGAGGTGCGGGTATCGCACGTCGTCGTCAACGGAACGGTCAATGGCCCGGTCCATGCTTCCGATTACCTGGAGCTCCAGCCCAAGGCGCGAATCGTCGGCGACGTCGCGTACCGCAAGCTGGAGATGCACATGGGCGCCGTGATCGAGGGGCGCCTCGCGCACGGCGAACCCGAGACCGCCGCCGTGGTCGAATTGAAGCGCGCGACCGGCGACTGAAGACGAGCAACCCGCGGCGAACGCCGCCGCCCCGCGCAATGCCGCAAGGCGAAGGAGCCACACGATGAACGCGATGACCGACATGCCCTCCCCGCTCAACTTCACCGACAGCGCCGCCGACAAGGTGCGCGCGCTGATCGACGAGGAAGGCAATCCCGACCTCAAGCTGCGGGTGTTCGTCACCGGCGGCGGCTGCTCGGGCTTCCAGTACGGCTTCACGTTCGACGAGGTCGTCAACGAGGACGACACGTCGATGGTCAAGAACGGCGTCACGCTCCTGATCGACCCGATGAGCTACCAGTACCTGATGGGCGCCGAGATCGACTACACCGACGGCCTCGAGGGCGCGCAGTTCGTCATCAAGAATCCCAACGCGACGAGCACCTGCGGCTGCGGGTCGAGCTTCTCGGCCTGACGGCGCGCCTCGCGCGGAGCTGCCCGGGGGCCCTTCGCGGGCCCCTATTTTTTGTTGCCCGTCGCGGACCTGCGATGACCGATCCGTCGCCGCCGGGCGAGCCCGTCCAAACCGCGCGCGAGCTCTCGCGCGAGACGCTGTTCCAGTCGCTCTACGTGGAATTGCGCCGGCTCGCGCGGCGCGAGCTCGGCCGCAGCGGCGCCGTCACCCTCGGCGCGACCGACCTGCTGCACGAGGCGTTCCTCGACATGTCGAAGCGCGACGGCACGGCGTTTCCCGACCGCGCGCGCTTCATGGCGTACGCGGCGCGCGCGATGCGCGGCCTCGTCATCGACTACGCGCGCGAGCGCAAGGCGCAAAAGCGCGGCGGCCGCTTCGAGTTCACGGCGATGGACACGGAGATCGCCGACAGCGCCGCCGACAGCGGCGAGCTCGCGCGGATCTCCGATGCGCTCGACGAGCTCGCCAGGGCCGACGCCGCGCTCGCCGACCTCGTCGACCTCAAGTTCTTCTGCGGGCTCTCCACCGCCGAGATCGCCGCGCTGCGCGGCGTGTCCGATCGCACCGTCGAGCGCGACTGGACGAAGGCGCGCGTCTACCTGCGCGGCGTCCTCGCGGACGAGCCGCACGGCGGCTGACGCCACACGACAATGGACGCCGAGCGCTGGCGCCGGCTCGCCCCGCTGTTCGATCGCGCGCTCGCGAAGGAAGGCGCCGAGCGCACGCGCTGGCTCGATGCGCTGCGCGCGCGCAACGCCGGGCTCGCGAGCGAGGTCGAGGCGCTGCTCGCCGAGGCGGAGGCGGTCGAGCGCGAGGGCTTCCTCGGTCGATCGCCGCCGCGGCCCGGCGACACCGACGCGGGCCTCGCCGGCCAGGCGTTCGGCGCGTACACGTTGGAGCGGCCGCTCGGCCGCGGCGGCAGCGGCAGCGTCTGGCTCGCACGCCGCAGCGACGGCCGTTATGCGGGCCACGTCGCGATCAAGCTCCTCAACGCCGCGCTTGTCGGGCGCGCCGCCGAAGGTCGCTTTCGCCGCGAGGGCAACATCCTCGCGAGGCTCGCGCATCCCAACATCACGCGGCTCCTCGACGCCGGCATCTCGCCGTCGGCGCAGCCGTACCTCGTCGTCGAGGTCGTCGACGGCGCGCCGATCGACGCGTGGTGCGACACGCATCGCCTCCCGATCGACGCACGGCTGCGACTCTTCCTCGACGTGCTCGGCGCGGTCGCGCAGGCACACGCCAACCTGATCGTCCATCGCGACTTGAAGCCGTCGAACGTGCTCGTGGCCGCCGACGGCACGCCGAAGCTCCTCGATTTCGGCATCGCCAAGCTGATCGAGGACGAGGTGGAGGGCGCCGGCGCGACGCAGCTCACGCGCGATGCCGGGCGCGCGATGACGCCACAGTACGCGGCGCCGGAGCAGCTCACCGGCGCGCCCGTGACCACCGCCACCGACGTCTACGCGCTGGGCGTGCTGCTGTACCTGTTGCTGTGCGGCCGCCATCCCGTCGGCGAGGACGCGTCGTCAACGGCGTCGCTGGTGCGCGCGGTCGTCGACACGACGCCGCCGCGCCTCGCCGACGCGCTCGAAGCCGCGCCCGACGCGAGCGCCCTCGCCGCGGCGCGCGCGACGACGCGCGAGCGCCTCGCGCGCGCGCTGCGCGGCGACCTGGAGACGATCGTCGCCAAGGCGATGCGCAAGCTGCCGGCCGAGCGCTATGCGTCGGTCGCGGCGCTCGCCGCCGACATCCGCCACTATCTCGCGCACAAGCCGATTGCCGCGCGCGCCGATTCGATCGCCTATCGCGCCGCGCGCTTCGTGCGGCGCAACCGCGTCGGCGTCGCGCTGTCCGCGCTCGCGCTGGCGGCGATCGTCGCCGGCCTCGTCGGCACCGCCGTGCAGGCGACGCGCGCGAGCGCCGCCGCCGCGCTCGCCGACGCGCAGCGCCTGCGCGCCGACGCCGCCGCCCGCGCCGCCACCGACGAGCGCGACTTCGCGCTCACGGCGCTCTCGCGCAGCATCGCGGTCAACGACTTCAACGCGTTCCTGCTGTTCGACGCCGCGCCGGCGGGCAAGCCCTTCACCGTCGGCGATCTCCTCGCGCGTGCCGAGCAGCTCGCCGATCACGATCCATCGGCCGTCGACCGCCTCACGCTGCTGCTGGCGATCGGTCGCCAGTACCAGGCGATGGACGAGCATGCCAGGGCCGGCGCGGTACTGAAGCGTGCCTATGCGCTCGTGTCGTCCGCCGATCCGTCGGCCCATGCGCGCGCCGCATGTCTCTACGCGGCCACCCTCGCCGGCGCGGGCGATCGCGCGCGCAGCGAAACGCTGCTCGCGGAAGGCTTCGCGGCGCTCGGCACCGACACGCGCTACGCGCTCGACCGGATGCAGTGCCTGCTCGACGCCAGCGCCGCGCAGCGGCGACTCGGCGACACCGATGCCGCGGTCACGCGAGCCGAGGCGGCGCGTGCGCTGCTGCCATCGCTTTCCGCGCGCTCGACGATGCTCGAGGAGATCGTCTACGACAATCTCGCCGAGTCGTATCGCGACGCCGGGCGGTACGCGGACGCCGAGCCGGCCTACGCCAAGGCCTACGCGCTGCTCGCGACGCTCGGCCGCGAGAACACCCAGAGCGCGGGGACCGTGCTCAACAATTGGGGGACGATGCTGCTGCAGACCGGGCGCGCCGCCGAAGCCGGGCGGCTGCTCGGAAAGGCGATCGACGTGAGCCGCAGCGACGCGTCGCTCGGCCACGTGTCGCCGGTGCTGCTGCTCAACTATGGCGCCGTGTGGCTCTTGCAGGGCCGCGCCGCCGAGGCGAACCGCTATTTCGAGCGCGGCTACGCCGAGGCGATGCGCACCGGCGACAACGTCACGATCAACCAGGCGCTCTTGTGGCTCGCCGACGCGCAGCGGGAGCTGCAGCGCTACGGCGACGCCGAGCGCTCGCTCGATCGCGTCGCGCCTCGCCTCGCCGCCACGCTGCCGCCCGGGCACGTCGCGTTCGCCGCCCTCGCGAACCAGCGCGCGCAGCTCGCCCTCGCGCGCGGCGACCTGCCGGGCGCGCGCAGCGAGGGCGCGCGCGCCGTGTCCCTCGCCGACGCGCCGGGCGGCGATCCGATGATGTCGGCGCGCGCGCACATGTCGCGCTCCGCGATCGAGCTCCGCGACGGCCGCGCCGCCGATGCGCGCGCCGATGCGGCGCGCGCGCTGGCACTCGCGCGGTCGATGGTCCCGCCCCCGCGGCACTCGTCGACCGTCGGCGAAGCCGAGCTCGCGATGGCACGCGCGCTGGCCGCGACCGGCGACGCCGAGGGCGCGCGCGCCGCGGCACGGCGTGCGCAGGACGAGCTCCTGCCCACCGTCGGCGCCGACAGCCCGCAAGCGCGCGAGGCCGTCGCGCTCGCGGCAATGGCGCCGGGCTCGCGGCGCTAAAGAGCGGTTGGCGGCCGGCGCCCCGCTGCCGGGCCCGCCCGCCGATCGCCTGGCGGCCGGGCACCCTGCGCCCACCGGTCGCTTCTTTCACCGTTCGTCGTGAATATTCCGCATCGATGTCGGGTCGCGGGCCGGCTTTGCGATTTCCCCGATGAAGGCACCCGTTCGCGCAGCCGGATCGTCCGGATCGCGGGCGGGCACGGGGACATCGACCATGTGGAAACTCCGCAAAACCGCCGCGCCGCTCGGATGCCTCGCCGCCTTGCTCGCCGCGCCCGCAATGGCGGCCGACGCGTTCCTGCCGTCGACGCTGCTGTTCAACAACGAGACCGGCGTCGACCAGACGATCTCGAGCGCGGGCCCGATCCCGCTGTCCAACCCGTTCTTCATGAGCCTGGGCGGGAACGGCCGCGCCTGCGTCACCTGTCACCAGCCGAGCGCGGGCTGGACGGTGACGCCGGCCAACGTCCAGGCGCGCTTCGACGCCACCGGCGGCACCGACCCGATCTTCCGCACCAACGACGGCTCGGTATCTCCCGACGCCGACGTGTCGACCGTCGCGGCGCGGCGCAAAGCCTACGCGATGCTGCTGACGAAGGCGCTGATCCGTGTCGGCATCGGCGTGCCCGCCAACGCCGAGTTCGACCTCGTCGCCGTCGACGACCCGTACGGCCACGCGAGCGCGAGCGACCTCTCGCTGTTCCGGCGCGTGCTGCCGTCGACCAACCTGGGCTTCGTCAGCACGGTGATGTGGGACGGCCGCGAGACGTTCAAGGACGCGACGACGACCGATTGCCTGATGGGCACCACCAGCTGCTTCGCGCCGATCCACTTCGACCTCGGCGACCAGGCGAGCGGCGCGACGACGGGCCACGCGCAGGCGCCGGCGGCGCCGACCGCCGACGAGCTCGACGCGATCGTCGCGTTCGAGGCGAGCCTCACGACGGCGCAGGTGTACGACGACAGCGCGGGCGCGCTGCACGTCCACAACGCGCAAGGCGGCCCGCGCCATCTCGCGCACCAGCCGTTCTATTTCGGCATCAACGACGTACTGGCGCGCGACTACCGGACCGGCGCGGCGTTCAATCCGACGATCTTCACGCTGTACGACACGTGGGCGAAGGAAGGCACGAGGAGCAAGGACGAGGGGTTGCATCCGGGCCAGAAGGCGCGGGCGTCGGTCTACCGCGGCCAGCAGATCTTCAACACGCGCCGGATCAGGATCACCGGCGTCGGCGGCCTCAACGACGATCTCAACGTCCCCGAGATCGACGGCACCTGTGGCACCTGTCATGACGCGCCGGGCGCAGGCAGCCACTCGGTGCCGGCGCCGCTCGACATCGGCATCGCCGACGCAAGCCGGCGCACGCCGGACATGCCGCTCTACACGCTGCGCCACAAGGTCGCGCCGTACGAGGTTGTGCAGACCACCGACCCGGGCCGTGCGTTGATCAGCGGCGCATGGAAGGACATCGGCCGCTTCAAGGGACCGGTGCTGCGCGCGCTCGCGTCGCGGCCGCCGTACTTCCACAACGGCTCGGCCAAGGATTTGGCGGCGGTCGTCGACTTCTACGACCAGCGCTTCACGATCGGCCTTTCCGACCAGGACAAGCGCGACCTCGTCGCGTTCCTGCGCACGCTGTAGCCGGCGCCGCGCGCGCGTCGGGTCGCGGCCACGCGTCGCTCACGCGGCGATCCGCGCCTCGGCCGCGTGCGCAGTCATGCGCGAGGACTGCCCCAGTGGATCGCGCCCAGCACACGCGGGCCGCGCGCGCCGGTGACGCTCGCGAGGTTGCCGGGCTCGCGCTCCAGTGCGCGGCGCGCGAGCCACGCGAACGCCAGCGCCTCGACGTGCTCGACGTCGACGCCGAGCGCCGTCGACGAGCGCAGCACGCGCGGCGCCATCTCGCGGGCGAGCATGTCGACGAGCGTCGCGTTGTGCGCGCCGCCGCCGGCGACGATGACCTCGATCGCGCGCGGCGCGTGGCGGCGGATCGCGTCGGCGATGCTGCGCGCGGTGAGCGCCGTCAGCGTCGCCTGCACGTCGCGCGGCGCGACCGCGCCGCCCTCGAGGCGCGCGTCGAGCCACGCGGCGTTGAAGAGGTCGCGGCCGGTGCTCTTCGGCGGCGAGCGCGCGAAGAACGGCTCGGCCAACAGCCTCGCGAGCAGCGCCTCGTCGACCCGGCCGCTCCTCGCCCACGCACCCTCGAGGTCGCAGGCGCCGCCGCGGTGGCGCGCATGCCACAGGTCGAGCAGCGCGTTGCCCGGGCCGGTGTCGAAGCCGCGCACCGCGCCCGCGACGGCCAAGTCCGTGACGTTGGCGATGCCGCCGATGTTGACGACGACGCGATGGCGGCCGTCGCTGCCGAACAGCGCCTGGTGGAACGCCGGCACCAGCGGCGCGCCCTCGCCGCCCGCGGCAACGTCGCGGCTGCGGAAGTCGGCGACGATGGTCAACCCCGTGCGCTCGGCGACGCGCGCGGGATTGTTGAGCTGCACCGTCCAGCCTTCGTCGGGCCTGTGGCGGATCGTCTGGCCGTGCACGCCGGCGGCGGCGACGTCGCGAACCGCAAGGTCCGCGTCGTCGATCGCCTCGCCGATCGCCGCCGCATAGAGGTCGGCCAGCGCGTTGGCGGCGCGCGCGGCGCGCGCGATCTCGTCGTAGCCGGCCGATTGCAGCGCGGACAGTTCGTCGTGGAGCGCCGGCGGGAACGGCAGGTGCGCGGCGCCGAGCGTGGCGCACACGCGTCCGTCGCCGGGCGCGAAATCGGCGATCACCGCGTCGACACCGTCGAGGCTCGTGCCGGACATGACGCCGGCGTAACGCTCGCGTCGCGTCGACACGTTGTCGTGGAAGCTCAGTCGGCGGCGGCGAACGTCGCGCCGGCCGTGCTGCGGGCGAGTTCGAGCTCGCCGATGCGCGACTTGACGTCGGCGAGGAACTTCGCGCGCTCGGCGTCGGGCACCGGCTCGGCGGTCGGCAGCGCAACCGTCACGGGATTGCGCGGCACGCCGTCGACGCGGAACTCGTAGTGGAGATGCGGCCCGGTCGCCCAGCCGGTCATGCCGACGAAGCCGATGACGTCGCCCTGGCGCACGTGCGAGCCTGCGTGAAGCGCGGGCGCGAAGCGCGACAGGTGCGCGTACACGGTCGAGTAGGTCTTGCCGTGGCGCACGATGATGACGTTGCCGTAGCCCGTCTGCTGGCCGGCCACCTCGACGACGCCGTCGGCGGTGACATGCACCGGCGTGCCCGTCGGTGCGCCGAAATCGGTGCCCTTGTGCGCCTTCCACGTCTGCAGGATGGGGTGAAATCGCGCGGTGGTGAAGCCCGAGGTGATCCGCGAGAACGTCAGCGGCGCGCGCAGGAATGCCGTGTGCAGGCTGCGGCCATCGGCGTCGTAGTAGCCCGACTCGCCCTGCGGGTCGGTCCACTGGTAGGCGCGGTAGGCGACGCCCTGGTTGACGAACTCGGCGGCGAGGATGCGTCCGGCACCCGCCGGCTCGCCCTCGATCGCGCGCGTCTCGTAGACGACGGTGAACGTGTCGCCGCGGCGCAGGTCGTGGTGGAAATCGATCTCGCCGCCGAAGATCTCGGTGAGCGCGAGCGTCACCGAGTCGGGCAAGTTCGCGGTGTCGGCCGCGGCGAAGAGCGACGTTCTAATCTCGCCGCTGCGCATCGCGATCCGCGTGTCGACGTCGGGCGCCGCCGAGCGCGCGGCGAAGCCGTCGCCCGCGCGGGTCACCGTCAACATGTCGCCCGACGATTGCAGGAACCGCAGCTCGACGAGGTCGCCGTCGTCGTCGGTGGCGATCCGCAGCGGGCGGCCCGGCCGCAACTGGTAGACGGCGCGAGCGGACGGGTCGGCGCGCAGGAACTCGAACGCCGCGTCGTCGTCGACGCCGGCGCGCGCGAGCAATGCGCCGATCGTGTCGCCGCGCTGCACGCGCTCGTCGTGCCAGTAGACGCCGGGCGCACGCGGCGCTACCACCGGCACCGGCAGCTCGCGCAGCACGGTCGCGGTCGGCACCGGCACGTCATCGTCGCCAGGCACCAGCGCGAACGCGACGACGGCGCTGCCGGCCAGGAACGCGGTGGCGAGCCAACGGCCGGGACGAACGTCCGCGATCCGATCGGCGATCGAGCGGTACGCTAAACTCGGCCGTTTGAGGAAGGACATCGAGGCAATGCGGGTCAACAAGGGCGGGAACGACGCCGGGCAGCGGCGAGTGTACCAAACCGGTGCAATGCGTCCCATGCCGAACGTGCATTTCCTGACATTGCCGCATTCCTCCATCCCCCGGAGGCACGCAATGGGCGTGCCCGTGCGTCCGGCGGACGGACCCGCTCCGGCGCGTCGAGCGTGGGGCCCGCAGCCGTGAGCGTCGACGTCGCCGGCCAGCTCGAGGTCTTCCGCCGCGGCGCCGACGAGCTCATCGTCGAGGCCGAGCTCGCGCAGAAGATCGAGCACTCGATTCGCGACAGGCGGCCGCTGCGCGCCAAGCTCGGCCTCGACCCGACGGCGCCCGACATCCACCTCGGCCACACCGTCGTGCTGTCGAAGCTCCGCCAGCTCCAGGATCTCGGCCACCAGGTGATCTTCCTGATCGGCGACTTCACGTCGATGATTGGCGACCCATCGGGCCGCAACGCCACGCGGCCGCCGCTCACGCGCGAGGCGATCGAGGCCAACGCGCGCACGTATCACGCGCAGGCGTCGAAGGTGCTCGACCCCGCGAAGACCGAGATCCGCTACAACTCGGAGTGGTCGGAGCCGCTCGGCGCCGCCGGCCTGATCAAGCTCGCGTCGCATTACACGGTGGCGCGGATGCTCGAGCGCGACGATTTCCACAAGCGCTTCCGCGGCCAGGAGCCCATTGCCGTCCACGAGTTCCTGTACCCGCTGATGCAGGGCTACGACTCGGTCGCGCTCAAGTCCGACATCGAGCTCGGCGGCACCGACCAGAAGTTCAACCTGCTGGTCGGCCGCGAGCTGCAGAAGGACTTCGGCCAGGCGCCGCAATGCATCCTGACGATGCCGCTGCTCGAGGGCCTCGACGGCGTCGACAAGATGTCGAAGTCGAAGGGCAACTATGTCGGCATCACCGAGCCGCCGGGCGAGATGTTCGGCAAGCTGATGTCGATCTCCGACGAGCTGATGTGGCGCTGGTACGAGCTCCTGTCGGCGCGCTCGCTGGCGGAGATCGCGGCCTTGCAGCGCGAATGCGCGGAAGGGCGCAACCCGCGCGACGCCAAGGTGATGCTCGCGAAGGAGATCGTCGCGCGCTTCCACTCGCCGCGCGACGCCGACGACGCCGAGGCGGCGTTCGACGCGCGCTTTCGCAAGGGCGCGATGCCCGAGTCGATGCCGGAGGTGACGCTGCACACGAACGGCACGCCGCTGCCGATCGCGCAGCTCGCCAAGCAGGCGGGGATCGTCGACACGACCTCGGATGCGCTGCGTCTCATCGCGCAGCGCGGGCTCAAGGTCGACGGCGATGTCGTCGCCGACCGCGCGCTGGCGATCGCCGCGCCACGCACGCTCGTCCTGCAGGCCGGCAAGCGCCGCTTTGCACGGGTGACGCTCGTCTAGCGCCCTCGACCCGGCCCTCGCGCGCACGCGGGAGCGGGCGGGATGAGACGCTACGCGTCGGCGCTGATGCCCGGATCGGCGTCGACGCCAACAAGGCGCGGGCGCCACGGCACGCGCGGCTTGACCACCTTCTCGCGCTTGAGATGGCGCGCGACGAGATCGTAGACCGGCTCGCCGCCGGCCGTCTTCGCGTCCTCGGAGACCGGCGCCCAGCCGGCGACCTTGTACGTTTTCGCCGCCTCGATCGGCCGCTCGCCGATGCGCATGTCGGTGATCCGCGCACCCTGCGCCGCGTCGGGCGCGATCGCGTACGTCATGCCGGCGACGCGCACCATGTCGCCGCCCTGCTGCAGGTACGGATCCGGGTTGAAGAGGTTGTCGGCGACGTCCTCGAGGATCGTCTTGATCGTCGCGCCGGTCATCGGCGTCAGCGTCGCGTACGGGTACGTGATCGCGGTCTCGCTCATCACGTCCTCGAGCGTGATCGTGTCGCCGGGCATGAGCGTCGTGCCCCAGCGGAAGCCCGGCGAGAACGCGATCTCGGCGTCCTTCTCGGCGATCAGCGCCGCCATGATCATCTCGTCGACGCTGCCGTTGAAGTTGCCGCGGCGGTACAGCAGGCCCTCGGTCACCGCGAGCGGCTCGGCGAGCTTCGCCGCGAACGGCGCGCGCGCGTTGGCCACGACGGCGGCCATCGCCGCGTCCGGTGCGAGAAGGTTCGCGAACACCGGCAGCAGGCGGTAGCGGAAGCCGTCGACCTTGCCGCCCTTGACGTCGAGGTCGAGCACGCCGACGAACTTGCCGTTGCTGCCGGCGTTGGTGACGATCGTGCGGCCTTGCGCGTTGGCGACAAGCGTTGGCTGCGGCATGCCGTCGTGGGTGTGGCCGCCGAGGATCGCGTCGAGCCCGGTCACACGCGACGCGAGCTTGAGATCGACGTCCATGCCGTTGTGCGACAGCAGCACGACGGCCGCGGCGCCCTTCGCGCGCGCGTCGCCGATCGTCTTCTGCAGGCTCTCCTCCTGGATGCCGAACGTCCAGTCGGGCGTGAAGTAGCGCGGGTTGGCGATCGGCGTGTACGGGAACGCCTGGCCGATGATCGCGACCGGCACGCCGTTGACCTTGCGCATCACGAACGGCGTGAACACCGGGTCGCCGAAGTCCTTGGTCGTGACGTTCTGCGCGACGAACTCGATGTGGCCGGCGAGGTCCTTCGCGATCGCCTGTTGCACGCGCGCAGCACCCAGCGTGAACTCCCAGTGCGCCGTCATCACGTCGACGCCGAGCGCCTTGGCGGCGTCGATCATGTCCTGGCCGTTGGTCCACAGCGACGTGGCCGAGCCCTGCCAGGTGTCGCCCCCATCGAGCAAGAGCGCGCCCGGCCGCGCGGCGCGCAGCTTCTTCACCAGCGTCGCGATATGCGCGAATCCGCCCATCGCGCCGAACGTCCGGCTGGCCGCGGCGAAATCGAGGCAGGTGAACGCATGCGCCTCGCGCGTGTGCGGCGCGATGCCGAACGCCTTCAGCAGCGCTTCGCCGACGAGATGCGGCGGCCGGCCACGCGCCGCGCCGACGCCCAGGTTGACCGACGGCTCGCGGAAGCGCGTCGGCAGGAGCTGCGCATGGCAATCGGTGATGTGCAGCAAGCCCACGTTGCCGAACGCCGGCAGCGCGTCGTAGAGGCTTGCCGCCGCGCGATCATCGGCGAGCGCGCGCTCGAGCGGCAGCCCCGCGGCCGCCGCAGCGGCGAGCGCCTGCAGGAAATCACGGCGGCGCATCGCGACGTTGCGTACGTGGGGGCGCGTCAATGCCGCGGCACGGCGCCGCGGCAGGTCACTGGTTGACGGGAGACTTGGGGTCCATCAGCAGCGCGACGACATCCTTGATCTGCTGCTCGGTCAGGATGCCATGCGTGCCGAAGCGCGGCATGTTGGAGCACGCCGAGTAGGCCTCGGCGTTGTAGACCTTGCCATACGCGTACTTGCGCGTCTCGTCGGTGTAGCCGCGCAGCTTGCCGAAATGCAGCAGCGACGGGCCGATCGTGCCGTACGAGATCTCCTTGGGATCGAGCTGGTGGCACGCGTAGCAGTTGCCGCCTGCGGGCTTCTTCGGATCGTCCGAGTACTGCTTGCCCTGCCCGAGCTGCGCGATCTTCTCGCCCGCTTTCCAGTCGCCGAGATACTGGCCGTCGGCGGGCCAGCGGATCGCGGCGAGGTTCGCCTGCTCGATGCGCTTCACGGCATCGGGCGGCAGCGGCTTGCCGAAGTATTCGCTGCAGACGCGCTGCGTCTCGTCCTGGTCGAGGCGGTCCATGCCCGCCTGTCCCTGCGCCTTGAACGACTGCTTCAGCGTCGCAACGACGTCGTCGTGGGTCACCTGCGCACGCTCGTGGGTCGCGCAGCCGGCGGCGACGGTGACGGCGGCTGCGAGCGACAGCACGATGAGGATACGGTGGTTCATCGGTCGGCTCCCTCTCGCGCGTCAGCGCTTGAGCCCCGGGCCGTCGTAGACGGCGCCGTTGGCGTTGTAGGCGAGATAGGTCGTCAGTGCGATCGACGCCGGTGACCCGAACACGAGGTCGGGGAAGCGCTGCTGGCGGAAGCAGTCGTTGAGCCGCCACTGCATCGTGCGGAGCTCGCCCTGCGACACGCGGTACGCGGGCCACGTCGAATACGCTTTCTGCGCGCCCGCCTTCTGCGTGAGATCGGGCAGGTCCTGCAGGCGGATGCGCTTGCCGGCGTCGCCGTGGCAGGTCGCGCAGGCGAAATCGTGCGGTCCGCCGCGGTAGTTGAAGATCGATTCGCCGAGCGCGTACATCGCCTGCATGTGCGGGTCGTCGAGCGACACGTCGATGCGCATGCCCTTCGACTGGCCGACGACGTAAGCCGAGAGCGCCTCCATGTCGGAGCGCCGGCCGGGGCCTCCGAACAGCGTCTTGTGCGCGTCGGCCTCGGAGAATCCCTGCAGCTTCGTCTCGCACCAGATGAGCCGCGATTCGAGGTCCATCACGCGACCCGCATCGGCGAAATAGCGCGGCAGCTTCGCATAGGCGCCCTTGACGACGCCGGGGCCGAGCCCGAGGTCGCATTGCGCCAGCGAGACCTTGTGCGGGCCGCGCGGCTCCTTCCACATCGCCTCGCCGCGCGCCTCCCAGAGGTCGGCGGGATTGCCGTCGGCGAGCGCCTGCCGGTACTTCTCGATCTCGGCGGCGGTGTTGTCCTGCGCGCGCGCCGCGGGCGGCAGCGCCACGGCGAGTACCGCCACCGCGAGCGCGGCCAGCGCATGTCGGATGATCATCGTGTCCTCCCGATTCGTCGCGCGCATCACGCGACGGTGGCTTCGTCGGTCCGCTTCTCGCCGCGGTTGTCGACCCAGGTGATGACGATCTTGTCGCCCTTCTGGCCACCCTTGAACTTGAACGACAGGAACGGGTTCTTCGAGACCGCCGTCCCCCATTGCGCCGACAGTACGCTGCGGCCCGCACAGGTGACGTCGACGTGCTGGATGAACCACGCCGGGATCACCTGGCCCTTCGAATCCTTGCGCTGGCCGGTTTCCATCTCGTGGCTCATCAGGACCTTGACCTCGGTCTCGGCGCCGAGCTGGTTGGCGCGGATCTTCATCGGATCGGGCATGGCGTCTACCTTCGTCGTTCAATGCGTGCAAGGGACCCGCGCGGCGCGCCGCGCGGATTCGAATGTCGCCGGCGCGCGGCGGCGTCAGCCGCCGCAGCCGCCCAGCGTGACCTTGATTTCCTTGTGCGTCGCGTAGAACTTGCCGCCGGCCTTGACGAGCGCGTAGACATTCGAGGTCTGCGCCATCTTGACGCGCGTCGTCACCGACGGGTCGGTGCCGGCCGGCAGGTCGAACACCGCCGCGAGCATGTTGGGATTCTTCTCGATCAGGATCGCGATCGACTGCGTGTCGGGGATCGCGCTGACGACGGTTACAGGAACGACGGCGCCGTTCTCGGCGATGTCGGGCGTGGCGACGAACGTGATGTCCTTGCTCATGCCGGGCGACGGCGCGCCGAGCGCCTTCATCGCGTCATCGAGCGTGTGCGCGTCGAAAGCGGCCTTGTTCCATCCCGGCGCGTCCGCGGCGAGCGCGGGCGGCAGCCATCCCGCCGCGGCGACCAGCGCCAGCAGCGAAAGCCCCGCGCCGTCCTTGAGCGCACGGCGGCGCGATGCGTCGAACTCGTTCATGCAATGGTCCTCCTCGATCCCCGGATCATTCTAGCAGCGTCCCTCGCGAACGATCGCTTCCCCGCGAGCCTGTCCATATTGCGATTCGTCATTTGGCCCCGCCGAGTATCCACGCCACCAGCGCCTTGACGTCCGCGTCGGGAACCGGCTGCGCGGGCATCGGCACGCTGCCCCAGACGCCGCCGCCGCCCTCGCGCACCTTGGCGGCGAGGCGCGCCGCCGCGCCGGCGTCGTCCTTGTAGCGCGCGGCGATCTCGTGGAACGCGGGGCCGACGATGCGCGTGTCGGTCGTGTGGCAGGCGACGCAGCCCGATCGGCGCGCGAGCGCCATGCCCTCGTCGACGCGCGGTGCGGTCGCGACGCGGTCGAAGGAGCGCATCTGCGCGGCGAGGTCGCCGTGCGCGCCCTCGGCATACGCCGGCAACTCGGAGGCGACCTTCACCGCCGCGACGCAATCGCGCATGCACTCGACGTTGTGCGTGTCCGGCGCGCCGTCGCGGCGCATCATGCCGTGCGCGGTGGTGAAGCCGTCGCGGTTGGGCATCCTGAGCGCCGCGAGCGAGCGGGCGTCGAGGGTCACGTCGGGCCCGACGATGTCGTTGAGGTTCAGCACGTAGGCCGTCAGCGCGTAGACCTCGTCGTTGGTCAGCGACTGCGGCGCCGTCAGCGGCATCGCGCGGCGGATGTAGTCGAAGAGCGTGGTCGCGTACTCGAGCTTGCTGCCGGTCGTGCGCACGGGCTCGGCGCCGCGCAGGGAGCCCACGCCGCCCGCGAGCTGGAGATACGCGTTCGATTCACCGAACGTGCCGTGGCAGCTCGCGCACTTGGCGTCGTAAAGGTGCTGGCCATCGGCGACGCTGCCGCGCCCCGGCGGCAGGCCACGGCCGTCCGGTCGCACGTCGATGTCCCAGCCGGAGATCTCGGCCGGCGTCGCAGGCTTGCCGAATCCGAACGCCGCGGCTTGTGCCGCCGGCGGCGGCGCCACGGCCAGCGCGGTCAGCGCGGCCAGCGCGGCCAGTGCGCGCCGTGCGGCGCATGCCACCCGAGCGGCCCACGTCCGGCGCCGCGGGGCGCCGTCGCCGGCAACTCCCGCGCCGCGAGGTTTGCTCGACAGCGCGACGGTCTTACCCAACCTGGACATTGCCCACCTTGCCGGACGCCTCGACGCGCCACGTCTGGATCGCGTTGTTGTGATAGATCGAGCGCGTGCCGCGCACGGCGCGCAGCTGCGGCATCGTGGGCTGCACGAAGCCCGTGTCATCGACGACGCGCGATTGCAGCAGCGCCGGTCCGCCATCCCATCGCCAGTCGAGGCGAAAGCGCGTCAGCGCCTTGTCGAGGACCGGTGTCTGCAGCGCCGCGCGCCGCCAGTTGCGCCCGCCGTCGGTCGACACGTCGACGGCGCGCACCTTGCCGCGCCCCGACCACGCAAGGCCGGTGATCTCGTGGTAGCCGCGGTCGACGAGCGTCATGCCGCCCGACGGCGAGGTGATGACGCTCTTCGCCTCCTGGATCCACGTGTACTGGCGGTGGATCCCGCCCGGCAGCATGTCGACGTAGTGCAGCGTTTCCTCGCGCGTGGCGAACGGCGTGTCGCCGATCTTGATCCGGCGCAGCCACTTGACGCTCGACACGCCCTGCACGCCCGGCACGACGAGGCGCAACGGATAGCCCTGCTCGGGCCGCAGCATCTCGCCGTTCTGGCCCCACGCGACGATGACGTCGTCGAGCGCGAATTCGATCGGGATCGTGCGCGTCAGCGCCGCGCCGTCGGCCCCTTCGGCGAGGATGAATTGGGCCTTCGCCTTGTCGTAGCCCACCTCGTCGAGCAGCGTCGCGAGGCGCACGCCGGTCCACTCGCTGCAGCCGATCATGCCGTGCGTGTACTGCACGGTGGGCACGGCGACGTTGCCCCACTCCATGCCGGTGTTGGCGCCGCATTCGATGAAATGGATGCGCGACACCGTCGGGAAGCGCATCAGGTCGTCCATCGTGTAGATCCGCGGCGCGCGGCACAGGCCGTGGATCATCAGCCGGTGGTCGGCCGGATGGACGTCGGGCACGCCGGCGTGATGGCGCTCGAAGTGCAGGCCCGACGGCGTGATGACGCCGAACAGGTTCTGCAGCGGCGTGAACGCCACCGACGAGTACGGCGTGCGCGTGAGTCCCGGGCTCTCGCGGCGCACGATGTTGGCCTCGTACTTCGACGGCTGGCCATATGGCGACGCGAGGATCGGCGCGCCGAGCGTGCGCGTCCACGGCGGCACGTTGGGTGGCAGGTCGGCGTTGTCGGCACGCGCCGCACGGGACGACGCGAGCGCTGCGCCCGTGACGAGCGCCGCGCGCTTCAGGAACCCGCGCCGCGTCGCGCGCGGGTCGATCGCGTACTCCGGGGCCGGCAGGATGCGCGCGCGGGGCACCGGCTCAATGCTCGTTGGCAAAGTCGAGGAGCCCGCGCTTCACCGGCTCTTCGGCGTCCATCCGGCTCGCGATCTGCACGCAGACGTTGCGGCAGATCTCGACGAACTCGGGGCTGTCGACGCGATAATAGACGGAGCTGCCCTCGCGGCGACGCGTGACGATGCCCGCGCGGTGCATCAGCGCGAGGTGCCGTGAGACGTTGGTCTGCGTGGAGCCGGTCGCCGCGACGATGTCCGTCACCGAGCGCTCGTCGGCGCAGATCGCGTGCAGGATCTTGAGACGCGTTGGCTCCGCCAGCAGCGAGAAATGCTGCGCGACGAGCGCGAAAACGGCGTCGAGCTCGTCGGCGTCGCTGGCCGCGCCCGCCGGTGGGCGCGACGGCGATCGCGACCGGCGCGTTCGGACTGGCTTCATGCATATGAGCGTATGCGCATATGCTGATTCCGTCAAGCCGCTGCGCGATCGGCTACCTGCTGGGCGTGTCGTTCACGGCGCGCTACGTCTCTCGCCTCGGCAATCGCAGGCCTTTCTGCATCGGCATGGCCGTCACGATTGTCCGCTCGCGTCGGACCTGCCCGGTCATGGCAGCTTGTCGGCGACGACGCGGCCCTTGTCGTTCACGTAGACGTGATAGCGATTGCCGTCCTGGCAGGTGACGTTGTTGTCGTTGTCCTTGATGCGGGTGACATTGACGACCTGGCCGCATGGCACGCCGAGCAGCGCGACCACACTGGTCAGGTCCTTGAGTTGGGCCGGATCGTCCGCAGCCAGCGACGGCGTACATGCCGCGAGCAAACCCGTGGCCACCAGTATTCGCGCGGGGATACTCCGCGCGCGGATAGTTTGTTTCATCGCGGTTCTTCCTTTCCGATCAGACGGCCGCGAACTTGGCCGGGTCTGCGAGAATTCCCCAAATGGCTTCGCGCGACGATGCAATGGCATTCGCCAGCGACGGGTCGGCATCCTGCAACAGGGCAAGGACCTTCATCACCAGGCGATCGTAGGATTGTCGAAGTTGCGCCAGCGTCGTCTTGAGCTTTCCCCGGTAGAACTCGCGGAATTGGTCCAACAGGTCGTCGACCTGGTTCTTGAGCGTGAGTTTGGTCATGACACCCACCGCGCTCGTTTCGCGCAAGCGTGCCTCGAGCGACTTGAGGTCGAGGGGTGGCGCAGTCGCCGGTTTGGCGGCGTCCGCGACCGGCGCACTCGCGGTCTTGGCAGACGATGATGTGACTGCGGTCGTTACACGCGCCGCCGGCGCAACCGCTTTCGCAACCGCTTTGGCATTCGCCGCGGACTTGGGCACCGCGGAAGGCGCAGCAGGCACCGCTTCCGGTTGAGTGGGCACACTGGCGGTGTCCGCGTGCGCCGCTCCGATCGGGGTCGTCGGCGCGGAATTGGCTGCGGCACTTGCAGATGGCGCGGCGGCAGGAGTGATGGCTGGCGACACCACCGCAACCGGCGCCGCGACATCGGCGGTTGCGGTCGCCTGCGACTGCAAGGCCGGAGATCGTTCGACGCTGGCGCAACCCGCCGCCAATGCAAGCGCACAGCATGTGACGGCATTCGCCAGCAGCTTCATCCGCCTGTCGAGCAATTGCTGACTCGATTTCGCTCCATTGTTGCGAAGGTTGCCGTTCTGCACTTCGTGGCCCGGACGGTCGCCGATGCGAATCGAATCACCCGTCTCCTTCTGCATTCGCGCCGGACGACGACCATCGATTCCATTGTGCCACGAAGCCGAGGACAAACGAAAACGGCCCGCATGATGCGGGCCGTCAACGCCATACGGCGCAGTGACACTCAGTGCGGGGCCATGCTGCCGGGCATCGGCGGCTTGCCGTGACCGTGCGGCTTCGACGTGGCGATGGCCGCGACGCCATCGCCAGCCGAGGTGAAGTGAATCAGCCGATCCACCAAACCATCGCTCTTTGGAGATCCGATGCCCGTTGTGGCGTCCCAGGCGTCGCCCGCGGCAAAGCCTGCGACGGCGACCGCGTTGCCGTCGATATCGGCCTCGACGACTGAATTGTCGCCCGCCGTGATGTCATGGAACGACGGGGCATAGTTCGGACGCGTCTGGCGGATCTTGTAGAACGCGGAATTGAGGTAGCCAAGACGGCCGCCGTTGACCTGGTTGCTGATCGCGGTGATCGCGGCCCATTGCGGCGAGCCCGCACTGGTGCCCCCGAACAGATACCAGTGACCCGTCCAGTACGTCAGCACGCCATGGTAGATCGCCGCGTTGTAGGCGACGTCGGGCACGGCGCGCGACGTGCTCTTGACGCCGCTCTTTTGATACGGCGGCGCGTCGAACAGCACGCTGTAGCCGCCGCCCGTCGATTCGCTGCCGAATTCGTTCCACGCGATTTCACCGGCGTACGTCCCCCGCACCGGATTGGCGGCAGGATTGCACCCCAATTGCGACAGGCAATACATCGCGGCATGAAGCTCGGTGCCGCCGACGCCCGAGACCAGCGGATCGCTCGCCGGCGACGATGCGGCGCGTACCCAGCTTTCGCCGTCGCAGGTCATCTGCGCGGCGCCCTGGTCACCCGACGATGCGAAAAGCGTGATCGACTTGCGCGTCGCGTCGGCGAATACATCATGGTAAGCCGCGATGTTGGCCGGATCGACGCAGCTTTCGTTCTCGCCGAAGCTCATCGAAACGACGTCGCCGAGATCGTGATCGACCGCATATTTGACCGCGCTCAGGATATCGTTGTCGTCGTTCGATTTCGCGAGCACGAGCACCACCTTGGCGCCGGGCGCGATCGCGTGCGCCCATTCGACGTCGAGCGTGATTTCGCCCGACCAGCCAGCCATGTTGTCGTCCATCGGATCGAACGGCGTCAGGCCGTCAGGAGCGACCTGCGTCAGAAACGCCGCGGCGTTCGGCAGTCCGTAATTCGCGGCGAACGCGTCGACGTCGCTGATGAGCGTCGGGCTCTGGAACGCGTCGACGATCACGATCGTATGTCCGGTACCGTCGTAACCGGCGCCGATCAACTGGTCGACACCGTATGCCGTACGCATCTGGAACGGGTCGTAGCACACCGCTGACGACTGTCCCACCTGGCAGGTGAACAGCGACTGGCCGGGAATGGCGGCGCCGGCGAGCTGGGCTTTCGGACCGATGGCGAGTTGCGGCGACATCCCGGCACGCGCGCCAGCCTGCGCAGCGTGGATGGACAGCGGCGACGCCGCGCACGCGACGAACCCAAGACAGGACAACAGCCTTGCTAAGCGTATCGATTTCATGGACCCCCCAGTCAATGCATCTTGTCGATGGCGAACGGGTCGGGAGCGGCGCCACCCATGCAAGGCTGCGCAGCGGGACCCGATGCTTGTGGCACCTGGCTTTCGCGCGCGTGTCCGGAACACCTCGCAACGGCGCGCGCCGAGCGTAGCGCGGCCCGCTGACGTGCGTCAATCGACGGACACTGCCGCCGGGCGTGACTCGCCCGTCAGTGCAGCGTCGCGCTCGTCAGGAATCGCAGCAGGCGGCCGTCGGCCAGGCGCCACGCGTCGTCGCCGAGGCTTTGCGCGCCGTCGAAGTCGGCGCGGATGAAGTCGAGCTCGGTATCGCCGTCCGTCACCTCGAGGACGATGTCGTCGGCCACCGTATGCTCGTCGGGAACCCGCACGTACGACGTCGCGCAGACGACGTCGTCGACCAGCACGTAGTCGGCGTTGCGCATCGAGCGGTCGAGGTGGGTCGTCGGCGCGTTGGTCATCGTCATGGTGGTCTCCACGCCCCGCAGATGCGGGCGGCGATACCCCCATTCAACGCCGTCGGGCGCGGGGCGCGCCGTCGGCGATCCGGCGCAATCGCGGCCGGCGGGAAGCCGTCAGCCGGCGCTGACGAGGGCTCGGACGAAGTTCGGCAGCGCGAGCGATGCGCGGTGGGTGTCGCCGTTGTAGTAGGCGAGGTCGCGGATGCCGCGGCGGCCGATGCGCCGGTCGACTTCCATCGACGTGAGGTGCCGCGGGTCGAGCGCCGCCGAGCACATCGCCATCATCCACATGCCGCCGTACAGCGGCACCGAGGTGAGATACGGCGAAACGACCGGGAATGCGGCGCGCAGGTCGCGCAGCACGCTGCGAATGCGGTCCGGATGCGCGACCGGGCTCGCGATGTGCATCGTCATCGCGCCGCTCGGCGTCAACCGTGCCGCGCACGCCGTGTAGAACTCGGGCGTGTACAGCGGCGTCGACGGGCCGCCCGGATCGGTGAGATCGAGCACGACGAGGTCGAACGTCTCGGCGGTGTCGCGCACGAACGCGAAGCCGTCGCCGATCCGCAGCGTGACCCGCGGGTCGTCGAGGCAGCCCTTGTGCACCGACTTCAGGTACTTGCGCGCGATGTCGACGACCGCGAGGTCGATCTCGCACAGCGTCACCGACTTCATCGACTCGTGCTTGAGGAGCTCCTCGGCGGAGCCGCCGTCGCCGCCGCCGATGATCAGCGCGCGCGCGGGCTGCGGGTGCGTGATCGCCGCCGTGTGGACGAGGTTCTCGTGGTAGAAGAACTCGTCCTTCTCCGACGTCATGAAGTGACCGTCGAGGCGGAACAGCTTGCCGAAGTCGGCGCTGTCGTGCACCTCGACCATCTGCAGCGGCGAGCGGAATTTCTCGAACGCGCGCGTGCTGCGGATGAAGAATCCCCAGTCGTCGGTCAGGTATTCGGTCATCGCGCCGGGCGCGAGATCGCCCGGCGCCTTGTCAGCCGTCGGCGCCGCCACGATGGATCGCCTGAAAGCGCGTGCGCGAAGGCTCGAGCCCGCGCTCGAGCGCGCGGAACAGCGCCTCGGCCTTGGCCGAATTGTCGGTCGTGTAGTTGCACACGTACACGTCGAGCGTCACCGAGCCGTTCTCGGGCCACGTGTGGATCGCGAGGTGCGACTCGGCGAGGATCACCGCGCCGGTGACACCCTGAGGCTCGAACTGGTGGAAGCGCTCGCCGACGATCGTCAACCCCGCATCCTTGACCGCGGCGATGCAAAGCTCGCGCAGCGTGTGGGCATCGCGCAGCTCGGGTTTCGTCGGCGGGCAGCCGTACCACTCGCCCAGCAGATGGATTCCGTCCATCGGCCCCTCCCCTTGAAAATGCGGGCCCAGGCGCCGCGTAGCATGCTAAAGGGCACTCGACGCGCCGTTCCGGCGTCATCGGCGTCGACTGCCACGGTAATGCGCCAGAGCGGAAACGGGCTGCATTTTGTCGCCGCCGGGCGAAACGTGGAATTATTGCACAATTTCGTTGATTTAGCGATAATTTCAGGCTCTTTCGCCGTTGCGGCCTTGGCCGGGCGGCCTTTCACGCAGCCGCACGCCCCCGCCTCGCATGCCCGACACCCCGTCCGCTTCCACCGCCGCATCGCCGGCGTCCGCCACCATGTCCGATCGCCGCCTCGCCAACGCCATCCGCGCGCTGGCGATGGACGCCGTCGAGAAAGCCAAGTCGGGCCATCCCGGCATGCCGATGGGCATGGCCGACATCGCGCTCGCGCTGTGGCGCGGCCACTATCGCCACGACCCGGGCAACCCGCACTGGCCCGACCGCGATCGCTTCGTGCTGTCGAACGGCCACGGCTCGATGCTGCAGTACGCATTGCTGCACCTCACCGGCTACGACCTGCCGATCGGCGAGATCGAGCGCTTCCGCCAGCTCGGCTCGAAGACGCCGGGGCATCCCGAGGTCGGCGTCACGCCCGGTGTCGAGACCACCACCGGCCCGCTCGGCCAGGGCCTCGCCAACGCCGTCGGCATGGCGCTCGCCGAGCGCCTGCTCGGCGCGACATTCAACCGGCCCGGGCACGCGATCGTCGACCACCGCACCTGGGTGTTCGTCGGCGACGGCTGCCTGATGGAAGGCATCTCGCACGAGGCCTCGTCGCTCGCCGGTACATGGGGGCTCGACAAGCTCTGCGCAATCTACGACGACAACGGCATCTCGATCGACGGCGAGGTGCGCAACTGGTTCACCGACGACACGCCGGCGCGATTCCGCGCCTATGGCTGGCACGTGATCCCCCATGTCGACGGCAACGATCCCGACGCCGTCGACGTGGCGATCCGCGAGGCGAAGGCGACGCGCGGCAAGCCGACGCTGATCTGCTGCAAGACCGTGATCGGCTACGGCGCGCCCGACAAGGAAGGCACCGCGGAGGCGCATGGCGCGCCGCTCGGCGCCGCCGAGATCGCCAAGGCGCGCGACGTGCTCGACTGGCACGAGCCGCCGTTCACGATTCCGGCCGACGTTTACGCAGGCTGGGACGCGCGCGCGGCGGGCGCCAAGCGCAGCGCCGACTGGAATCGCCGCTTCGACGCGTACCGCGCCGCGCATCCCGATCTCGCCGCCGAGTTCCTGCGGCGCGTCGAGGGCCGGCTGCCCGACGACTTCGAGGCAATCGCCCGCGCGCTCGTCGACGCGCAGGCCGCCAAGGGCGAGACGATCGCGACGCGCAAGGCCTCGCAGCAGGCGATCGAGGCGTTCGCCGCCCGCCTGCCCGAGATGATCGGCGGCTCGGCGGACCTGACCGGCAGCGTGTTCACCAACTGGTCGGGGACCAAGCCCATCCGCGCCGATGCGCCCGGCAACTACATCGAGTTCGGCGTGCGCGAGTTCGCGATGGCCGCGATCGACAGCGGCATCGCACTGCACGGCGGCTTCATTCCCTACGGCGGCACGTTCCTCACGTTCTCCGACTATTCGCGCAACGCGCTGCGGATGGCGGCGCTGATGAAGCTGCGCAACATCTTCGTGTTCACGCACGACTCGATCGGCCTGGGCGAGGACGGCCCGACGCACCAGTCCGTCGAGCACACGGCGGCGCTGCGGCTCATCCCGCAGCTGGACGTCTGGCGCCCGTGCGACACCGTGGAGACCGCGGTCACGTGGACGGCGGCGCTCGCGCGTCGTGACGGGCCTACCGCGATGATGCTGTCGCGGCAGAACATCGCGTTCGCGGCGCGCGACGCGGCGGCGATCGCGGCCGTCGCGCGCGGCGGCTACGTGCTGCGCGACTTCGCCGGCACGGCCGGGGCGCGGCGCGCGCTCGTCATCGCCACGGGATCCGAGGTGCCGCTTGCGCTCGGCGCGCGCGACCTCCTCGCCGGCGAGGGCATCGACGTGCGCGTCGTGTCGATGCCGTCGACCAGCGTGTTCGATCGCCAGGACGCCGCGTACCGGCGCGAGGTGCTGCCGCCCGGCGTGCCGCGCACCGCGGTCGAAGCGGGCGTCACCGCGGGCTGGCGCAAGTACGTCGGCGCCGAGGACGACCCGCGAGCCGCGGTCGTCGGCCTCGATCGCTTCGGCGAATCGGCGCCCGCGGGCGTGCTGTTCAAGCATTTCGACTTCACCGCCGAGCACGTCGCCGCGGCGATCCGCGGCACCCTCGCCGCATGATCGACATCCGCATCCGCCGCGCCAGCGTCGACGACGCCGTGGCGATCGCGCGGGTGCGCGTCGAGAGCTGGCGCACCACGTACCGCGGCATGATCCCGCAGGCCTACCTCGACGGCATGAGCGTCGAGGCGAGCGCGACGCTGTGGGACCGCACGCTGTCGGCGCAAAGCCCGCGCTCGCAGGTGTTCGTCGCCGAGGACGCGGACGGCGTGCTGGGATTCGCCGCGGGTGCCGTGCTGCCTGAAGCGAAGCACGGCTTCGACGCCGAGCTCGCCGCGATCTACCTCAAGCCCGCCTACCAGCGCTTGGGCCTCGGCAGCAAGCTCCTCGGCGTCACCGCCGCGGCGCTCGTGGCGCAAAAGGTCGCCGGGATGATCGTCTGGGTCATCGCCGGCAACAAGGGGGCGCGCGCGTTCTACGAGGGGCACGGCGCCGAACTCATCGTCGAGCAGCCGTTCCAATGGGATGGGATGGACCTCGTCGAGGCGGGCTACGGATGGCGCGACCTGCCGGCGCTCGTCGCCGCGACGCGCGACGCGGCCGTCCACTGAATCTCGTTCAACGTTCGAGGAGACCAGAAGGCATGACGATCAAGGTGGCGATCAACGGCTATGGACGCATCGGCCGCAACACGTTGCGCGCGCACTACGAGGGCGGCAAGAAGCACGATCTTGCGATCGTCGCGATCAACGACCTCGGCAGCCCCGAGACCAACGCGCACCTGACGCGCCACGACACCGCGCACGGGCGCTTTCCCGGCAAGGTCGCCGTCGAAGGCGAGGAGATGGTCGTCAACGGCGATCGCATCCGCGTGCTCGCCAACCGCGACCCCGCGGCGCTGCCCTGGGGCGCGCTGGGCGTCGACCTCGTGCTCGAGTGCACGGGCTTCTTCACCAGCAAGGAAAAGGCCTCGGCGCACCTCAAGGGCGGCGCCAGGAAGGTGATCATCTCGGCGCCCGGCGGCAAGGACGTCGACGCGACGATCGTCTACGGCGTCAACCACCAGTCGCTCAGGGCGTCGCACACGGTCATTTCCAACGCGTCGTGCACGACCAACTGCCTCGCGCCGCTGGTGAAGCCGCTCAACGACAAGCTCGGCATCACCACCGGCCTGATGACGACCGTGCACGCGTACACCAACGACCAGGTGTTGACCGACGTCTACCACGAGGACCTGCGCCGAGCGCGCTCGGCGCCGATGAACATGATCCCGACCAAGACGGGTGCTGCGAGCGCGCTCGGCCTCGTCATGCCCGAGCTCGCCGGCAAGCTCGACGGCTATGCGATCCGCGTGCCGACGATCAACGTGTCGATCGTCGACCTGTCGTTCATCGCCGCGCGCGACACCAGCGTCGACGAGGTCAACGGCATCATGAAGGCGGCGTCTGAAGCGGGACCGCTGAAGGGCATCCTGAACTACAACACCGCGCCGCTCGTGTCGTGCGACTTCAACCACGATCCGGCGTCGTCGACGTTCGACGCGACGCTGACCAAGGTGGCGGGACGCCTCGTCAAGGTGTCGAGCTGGTACGACAACGAATGGGGATTCTCGAACCGGCTGCTCGACACCGCGGTGGCGCTGATGGGCGCGCGCTGATGCGCCGAGCCGTCGCGGCCGGCGATACGCACGCGAGGCGCGGCGGCGCGCTCGACGGAGTGACGCGCCGCCGATGATCGAGGCCGACGCCTACGCGCTGTCGTACCCGAAGGCGGGACGCACGTGGCTGCGCGCGCTCGTCGGCAAGGTGCTCGCCGATTCGCTCGGCCTCTCGGAGCGGCGCATCCTCGAGACCGAGTTCCTGGCACGCCGCGCCGGCGTGCCGACGATCGGCTTCGACCACGACGGCAGCGCGATGCGCTACAACGTGCGCTGGCAGGACATGCGCCGCGATCGCCGCGGCTACGCCGGCAAGCGCGTGCTGCTGCTCGGCCGCGACGTGCGCGACAACCTCGTATCGGCGTACTTCCAGGCGACGCGCCGCATCGACGTGTGGCAGGGGCCGATCTCGCCGTTCCTGCGCGACGATCGCTACGGCGTCGACAAGCTGCTGACTTTCTACGGCCTCTGGGCCGAGCAGCGCCACGTGCCCGCGGCGTTCATGTTCATCCGCTACGAGGAGCTGCACGCCGACACGGCGGGCACGCTCGCGCGCGTGCTGCCGTTCTTCGGCATCGAGGCCCCCAGCGAGGCGATCGCCGCCGCGGTCGACTACTGCCGCTTCGAGAACCTCCAGCGTGGCGAGGCCGAGCAGCGCTTCCGCGGCAGCGCGCTGGTGCCGGGCCGCGAGGGTGACCCCGAGGCGTTCAAGGTGCGGCGCGGCAAGGTCGGCGGCTACGTCGACTACCTGTCGGCGGCCGACATCGACTACATCGACACCGCGATCGCCGATCGCGGCAACGAGTTCACGCGCGCGGCCGTGGCCGTCGCCGCGCCTCCCGCAACGCAGCCCGCTCCGGCATAGCGACCATGGCGAATCCCTTCACCGCGCATCCGTCTTCCGTCGGCGAGACTTACCTCGAGCACCTCCGGTTCGCGATGCGCTTCGGCGCGCGGATGACGGCCGGCGGCCTCGCGGCGCTCGTCCACGCGATCTTCCCGTTCCTGTTCGTCACCACCGCGGGGCGCATCAGCGACGAGCTGGTGCGGATGCGCGCGGCGGCGCGCGGCCGGGCGATCCGGATCGTCGATGCGGCGACGATGCAGCCGATCGACTACTCGATCTAGGCGCGCGCGATGCACGTGAAGAGACTCGCGGATGTCGACGTGCGCGGCAAGCGCGTGCTGGTCCGCTCCGACCTCAACGTGCCGCAGGACGACGCCGGCGCGATCACCGACGACACGCGCATCCGCGCGTCGCTGCCGGCGATCCGCGACGCACTCGCACGTGGCGCCGCGGTGATGGTCACCTCGCACCTCGGGCGCCCCACCGAGGGCACGTGGACGCCCGCCGATTCGCTCGCGCCCGTCGCGGCGAGGCTGGCCGATCTCCTCGGCCGCGACGTGCCGCTCGTCAAGGACTGGGTCGACGGCGGCGCGTGGCATGACGCGCTCGCACCGGGCGACCTCGTGCTGCTCGAGAACTGCCGGATCAATCGCGGCGAGAAGAAGGACGATCCGGCGCTCGCGCGCAAGATCGCCGCGCTCTGCGACGTGTACGTCAACGACGCGTTCGCCACCGCACATCGCGCCGAGGCCACCACGCACGGCGTCGCGCGGTTCGCGGCCGTCGCCTGCGCGGGACCGCTGATGGCCGCCGAGCTCGACGCGCTGACGAAGGCGCTCGCGCATCCCAAGCGCCCGCTGGTGGCGATCGTCGGGGGCGCCAAGGTGTCGACCAAGCTGTCGATCCTGACGACGCTCGCCGCGAAGGTCGACACGCTGGTCGTCGGCGGCGGCATTGCCAACACGTTCATCGTTGCTGCGGGCGGCCGCATCGGCCGTTCGCTCGCCGAGGCCGATCTCGCCGGCGAGGCGAAGGCGATCCTCGAGCGCTTTCCGGGCAAGGTGCCGATTCCCGTCGACGCGGTGACCGCAAAGACGTTCGCCGCCGACGCGACGCCCGTCACCAAGACGATCGCCGACGTCGCCGACGATGACCTGATCCTCGACCTCGGACCGCGCTCGGTCGCGGCGCTCCGCGCAATCGTCGATGGCGCCGGCACGATCGTGTGGAACGGCCCGGTGGGCGTATTCGAATTCCCGGCGTTCGCCGCCGGCACGCGTGCGCTCGCCGAGGCGATCGCCAACGCGAAGGCCTTCTCGATCGCGGGCGGCGGCGACACGATCGCGGCGATCAACGCGTTCGGCATCGCGGACCGCGTCTCGTACATCTCGACGGCGGGCGGCGCCTTCCTCGAGTTCCTCGAAGGTCGCACGCTGCCGGCGGTCGCGGCACTGGAAGCGCGCGCCTGACTTCCCCGATCGGCCAAGGCCGCCGTACCATCGCGCCTTCGCTTTCGCACTCTCCGGACGGTTCACCATCATGCCCCGCGCCACCAAGATCGTCGCCACGCTCGGTCCCGCCTCGTCGTCGCCGGACGTCCTCGCCCGGCTCATTCACGGCGGCGTCGATGTCGTGCGCCTCAACTTCTCGCACGGCGTCGCCGCCGATCACGTCGCGCGCGCGAGCGCGGTGCGCGAGGCGGCCAAGGCGCAGGGACGTGAGGTCGCGGTGATGGCCGACCTGCAGGGCCCGAAGATCCGCATCGGCAAGTTCAAGGACGGCAAGGTCGACCTCGCCGCCGGCCAGAAGTTCGTGCTCGACGCCGCAGCGGAGCTCGGCGACAACGACCATGTCGGCCTCGACTACAAGGAGTTGCCGCGCGACGTCGCGCCCGGCGTCGTGCTGCTGCTCAACGACGGGCTGATCCGGCTGCGCGTCGATTCGGTCAGCGGGCCGCGCATCGTCACCACCGTCGAGGTCGGCGGCGTGCTGTCGAACAACAAGGGCATCAACCGGATGGGCGGCGGCCTCACCGCGGCGGCGCTGACCGCGAAGGACATGGACGACGTCAAGGTCGCCGCGCAGATCGGCGCCGACTACCTCGCCGTGTCGTTCCCGAAGAGCCGCCAGGACATGTACATGGCGCGCCAGCTCGTGCGCGCCGCCGGCGGCGACGCCAAGCTGATCGCCAAGATCGAGCGCGCCGAAGCGATCACCGCGCTGGAGGAGATCATCGACGCGTCGGACGGCATCATGGTCGCGCGCGGCGACCTCGCGATCGAGGTCGGCAACGCGTCGGTGCCGGGCCTGCAGAAGCGGATGATCCGGCTCGCGCGCGAGCAGAACAAGCTGACGATCACGGCGACGCAGATGATGGAATCGATGATCCAGAACCCGGTGCCGACGCGCGCCGAAGTGTCGGACGTCGCCAACGCCGTGCTCGACGGCACCGACGCCGTGATGCTGTCGGCGGAGACGGCGTCGGGCAAGTACCCGGTCGAGACCGTCGAGACGATGGCGCAGATCTGCGTCGAGGCGGAGAACTCGCGCGTGGCCGAGCTCGACCGCGATTTCCTCAATCGCACGTTCACGCGGATCGACCAGTCGATCGCGATGGCGACGATCTTCACCGCGTTCCACCTCAAGGTGAAGGCGGTGGCGTCGCTGACCGACTCCGGCTCGACGGCGCTGTGGATGTCGCGCCACGATTGCGGCTCGCCGATCTACGCCCTGACGCCGAAGGTCGCCACGCAGCGCAAGATGGCGCTCTACCGCAACGTGCGGCCGCTCTACCTCGAGCAGAGCACCGACCGCGACGAGGTGCTGCGCGCCGCCGAGCGCGAGCTCCTGCAGCGCGGCGAGGTGCAGCACGGCGACCTCATCGTGCTGACGATCGGCGAGCCGATGGGCACGTCGGGCGGCACCAACACGATGAAGATCGTCAAAGTCGGCGAAGCCCATCTCTGACGATCTCGGCGTTCGCTGACGTGAGCGCCAGCGAACGTCAAGCGAGCGGAGCGAGCGGCGAACGCTCAGATCGTCAAGGTGGGGGAAGGGCACGCCTGAGCCGCGCCGGCGGTGCCGCCCGCTTGCGACGCAGTTAACTGTCCGGTTACCATGGCCGGATGCCCCGTGACGCCGCCCGCCGCACGCGCTCGCGTCCGCGCGCCGGCTCGCCATCGCCCAAGCCGACGCCGGCCGCGCCGCGCGACGCCGACGCGAGCCGCGCGCGCATCCTCGAGGCCGCCACCGCCGAATTCGCCGAGCTCGGCTTGGGCGGCGCGCGCGTCGACCGCATCGCCGACGCGGCGAGCGTCAACAAGCGGATGCTCTACTACTACTTCGGCAACAAGGAGGCGCTGTTCCTCGCCGTGCTCGAGCACGCCTACGCCGGCATCCGCAACGCCGAGCAGGCGCTGAACCTCGGCCGCCTCGATCCGGTGGCGGCGATCCGGCGACTGGTCGCCTTCACCTGGAACTACTTCGTCGCGCACCCCGAGTTCGTCACGCTGCTCAACAGCGAGAACCTCCATCGCGCGCGCCATATCCGTGGCGTTGCGCGCATCGCGCGGATCCAGTCGCCGCTGATCGCGACGCTCGGCGACATCCTCGCGCGCGGCGAGCGCGCGGGCGCCTTCCGCCGCGGCGTCGACCCGGTGCAGCTCTACATCACGATCGCCGGCGTCGGCTACTTCTACTTCTCCAATCGCTTCACGCTGTCGACGATCTTCGAGCGCGACCTGATGGCGCCGAAGGCGCGCGCCGAGCGGCTCGCGCACATGACCGACGTGATCCTGGGCTACCTCGCCGCGCCGCATGGCCGCGCAAGCTGATCCCGCGCGGCCGTCCGGCTTCGCCGACGCCGACGCGCTCGAGGATTTCATGACGGCGCCCTCGCCGGCACTGTGCGCCGACCTCGCACGCGCGCCGGGCGCGATCGTCATCCTCGGCGTCGGCGGCAAGATGGGCCCGACGCTCGCGCGGCTTGCCAAGCGGGCCGACCCGGCGCGGGGCGTGATCGGCGTCGCGCGCTTCAGCGAGCCGGGCTTGCGCGAGCGCCTCACGGCGCAAGGCATCGAATGCGTCGCCGCCGACCTCCTCGACGACGCCAACATCGACGCGTTGCCGGATGCGCCCAACGTCGTATTCATGGCCGGCCGCAAGTTCGGCTCGAGCGGCGATATGCCGCTCACGTGGGCGATGAACGTGCTGGTGCCGGCGCGCGTCGCGCGGCGCTACGCGGGCTCGCGCATCGTCGCGTTCTCCACCGGCTGCGTCTACCCGTTCGTTGCCGTCGACGGGCCCGGCGCCAGCGAGGACGTCCCGGTCGACCCGCCCGGCGAGTACGCGTGGTCGTGCGTCGGCCGCGAGCGCGCGTTCGAGCATTTCTCGCGGCGGCTGCGCACGCCCGGCCGGCTGTTCCGGCTCAATTACGCGATCGACATGCGCTACGGCGTGCTGCACGACATCGCGAGGAAGGTCCTCGCGGACGAGCCCGTCGACGTCGCGATGGGGCGCTGCAACGTCATCTGGCAGGGCGAGGCCAACAGCGCGGCGCTGCGCCTCCTCGCGCATTGCACGACGCCGACCTCGCCGCTCAACGTCAGCGGTGCCACGTTCCTGCGCGTGAAGGACGTCGCGCAGGCGTTCGGCGAGCGCTTCGGCCGCGCGGTGCGCACGACCGGAACGGAAGGGCCGACGGCGTGGCTCACCGATACGCGGCGCGCGCAGGCGCTGCTCGGAGCGCCGGCAATCGACGTCGACACGATGATCGACTGGACCGCCGACTGGCTCGAGCGCGGCGGCGCGAGCCTCGGCAAGCCCACGCATTTCGAGGCGCGCGATGGACGCTACTGAACACGCACGCCGCGACACGCGGCAAATGCCGCGCCCACCGCGCGCGCTGCGCTGAACTGCGGGCCATGGGACTGTCGCGCGCCGACCTGCCACCTGCGATCGCGGCGACGATCGCCGCCGGCACCGTCATCCCGGCGCACCCGCTCGCATTGACGCGCGGGCGCACGCTCGACCAGCGCCGCCAGCGCGCGTTGGCACGCTACTACCTCGACGCCGGCAGCGGCGGCCTCGCGGTCGGCGTGCACACCACACAGTTCGCGATCCGCGCGCACGGCCTTTACGCGCGAGTGCTCGAGATCGCCGCCGACGAGGCGCGCAGCTGGGTCGATCGCCCAGTGGCAATGGTCGCCGGCGCGATCGGCGACACGCGTCAGGCGGTGCGCGAGGCGGCGGTCGCGCGCGGGCTCGGCTATCACGCGGTGCTGCTCGGGCTCGCGCAGCTGGCGAGCGCCTCCGACGACGAGCTCGTCGCGCACTGCCGCGCCGTCGCGGCCGAGATGCCGCTCTGCGGCTTCTACCTGCAGACGGCGGTCGGCGGCCGCGTGCTGTCGGCGCGCTTCTGGGAGCGCTTCGCCGCGATCGACAACGTCGTCGCGATCAAGATCGCGCCGTTCAACCGCTACCGCACGCTCGACGTCGTGCGCGGCGTCGTCGCCGCGCGGGCCGAGGACCGCGTGGCGCTCTACACCGGCAACGACGACCACATCGTGCTCGACCTCCTGTCGCGCTACGCAATCCCGCGCGGCGGCGAGCGCGTGCGCGTGCGCATCGCCGGCGGACTGCTCGGCCACTGGAGCGTCTGGACGAAACGCGCGTGCGAGCTTTTCGCGCGGATCGCCGAAGCGCGCGATGCCGCATCGATCGGCAGCGAATGGCTCGCGCTCGACGCCGCCGTCACCGATTGCAACGCGGCGGTCTTCGACGTGGCGAACGACTTCGCCGGCTGCATCGCCGGCTGCCACGAGGTGTTGCGGCGGCAGGGATTGCTCGACGGCATCGAATGCCTCGACCCGGCCGAGACGCTGGGGCCGGGACAGGCGGTCGAGATCGACCGTGTCCATCGCGCCTACCCCGAGCTCAACGACGACGCGTTCGTCGCCGCGAACCTCGGCCGCTGGCTCGATGGATGAACACGCGCCGCCCGTTTGACCATGCGCCGGGAAGCGCCCCATCTTCGGTTGACAGCCGCTCCGCCGCCCCCGACAATAAGTAACCATATGGTTAACACGCGCCGGCTCGATCGCATCAAGGCCGGCGCGCACGCAATGCCGGGCGCCGGCCCCGCCGCCGGCGACCCGGACATCCACGCCATGGAGGAGAACATCGTGCGTTCACGCAACCGCATCGCCGCTTCGCCGCTGACTGCCGCACTCACTTTCGCGCTGTGCGCGGCATTCGCAGCACCTGCGCTCGCCGCCGACTGGAAACCCACGCGCCCCATCAACCTGATCGTGCCGTGGGCCGCCGGCGGCTCGACCGACCAGGTGACGCGCGCGACCGCCGCCGAGCTCGAGCCGGTGCTCGGCCAGAAGATCGTCGTCGTCAACCAGCCGGGCGCGTCGGGCTCGCTCGGCACCAAGAGCGCGCTCGAGGCGCCGAAGGACGGCTACACGTGGACCGCGGGCGCCGCGCAGGACCTCGGCGCGTACGAGACGCTCGCGCTCCTCAAGACGCGCATCACCGACTGGAACCTCTTCCTCAACGTCGCCAACGTCTCGGTGATCAGCGTCAACGCCAACTCGCCGTACAAGACGGTGAAGGAGCTCCTCGACGCGATGAAGGCCAAGCCGGGCGAGATCAGCGTCGCCACCGCCGGCGTCACGTCGGCGGGCCACAACGCGATGGAAGCGGTCGCCAAGGTCACCGGCGTCAAGTACAAGCACGTCACGTACGACGGCGGCAACCCGGCGGTCGTCGCGACCGTCGCCGGCGAGACGCAGGTGACGACGCAGCTCGCCGTCGAGGAAGCCGACATGATTCGCGGCAAGCGCCTGCGACCGCTCGCGGTCGTCGGCGACAAGCCGCTCGAGCTCGAGGGCTACGGCACGATCCCGCCGCTGTCGGCGTCGGTGCCCGGCTTCACCGCGCCCGTCAACTACTTCGGCATCTTCGTGCCGAAGGGCGTGCCGCCCGAAGTCATCGAGACGCTCGACAAGGCGTGGAAGACGACAATCGCCAACAGCGCGGCGCTCCGGAAATACGCATCGAGCCGCGGCGCCCTCTTCACGCCGATCGACGGCGAGGCGGCGCAGAAGGCGGTGTTTCCCGCCGTGCAGGCGAACGCGTGGCTGATGTTCGACACGCACAAGGCGACGATCTCGCCCGACACCGTCGGCATCCCGAAGCCGTAGCGAGACGACGGCCGCGCATCGCGCGCGGCCGTCGAGCCCGCGGCGATCGACGCGCCGCGCGCGCCCGACGATGACCGATTCCGCCACGCCACCGCACGCGTCGCCGGCGGCTCCGTACGAGGAGCCGTCGTCGGCGCCCGCGCACGGCGCCGACGTCGCACAGCCGCCGCGCACCGATTTCATCGCCGCGGTGCTGTGGATCGCGTTCGGCATCGCGGTCGCGATCGCGTCGTGGCGCATGGATCGGCTCACCAACCAGGACATCAACCCGTACACGATCCCGGGACTGCTGCCGGGATTCCTCGGCCTCGCGCTGATCCTGTTCGGCGGGCTGATGCTGATCCGCTCATGGCGAGCTGGCGCGCTCACAGCCACCGGCCGCGGCCGCCCGAACCGGATGACGGCGAGCGAGCTGCGCCGCTTCGCCATCATCACCGCGCTGTGCGTCGTGTTCGGCGTCGGGCTCGTCGGCCACGGCCTGCCGTTCTGGGCGGCCGCGTCGCTGTACGTGGCGACGACGATCGCGACGCTGCAATACCCGCAGCGCAAGGCCGCGGGACAGGTCGCGCGGGGCATCGTCGTCGCGATCGTCATCGGGCTTTGCGCGGGCTGGGCGATCACGCTCGTGTTCCAGGACATCTTCCTCGTGCGGCTGCCCTAGCGGTCATTCACGATGTTCAACGGCCTCGAATACCTCGGCGAAGCGTACTTGAGCTTCCTCAACCCGACGTCGCTGATGTACGGGATGGGCGGCGCGCTGATGGGCATCCTCGTCGGCTGCATGCCGGGGCTGTCGGCGACGCTGTGCATCGCGCTCCTCACCACGCTGACGATCAAGCTGCCGACCAACGACGCGATCCTGATCCTGATCTGCTCGTACGTCGGCACGCTCTACGGCGGCTCGCGCTCGGCGATCCTGCTCAACATCCCGGGCACCGCGGCGAACGCCGCGTCGTGCGCCGACGGCTACGCGCTCGCGCGCCGCGGCGAGGCCGGCCGCGCGATCGGCATTGCGACGTCGGGCGCGTTCTGCGGCACCCTGTTCGGCGTGCTGTGTCTTGCTGCGTTCACGGCGAGCCTCGCCGAGGTGGCGCTGTCGTTCGGCGCGTTCGAGTTCTTCTGGCTCGCGCTCTTCGGCGTAACGATGTCGGGCAGCCTCGTCGGCAGCGACCCGCTGAAGGGCTGGCTGATGGGCGCGCTGGGCCTCTTCGTCGCGCAGATCGGCCAGGAGGGCCTCTACGCGTACGACCGCTTCACGTTCGGCATCCACGAGCTGTCGGGCGGCATCGCGCTCATTCCCGCGCTGGTCGGCGCGTTCGGCTTCGCCGAGGTGCTCACCGTGCTCGCCGATCCGGTCGAGCGCAAGCTCGTCGAGCTGAAGGACTCGACGCTGCCGCGCTTTCGCGAGGTCGCGCAATACTGGCGCACTGTGCTGCGCTCGGGCGCGATCGGCGTGATGACGGGACTTTTGCCCGGCGTCGGCGAGGACTCCGGCGCGTGGATGTCGTACGCGGCGGCGAAGGCGACGACGCGCGAGCCGGAGAAGTTCGGCAAGGGCTCGATCGACGGCCTGATGGCGGCGGAGACCGGCGACATGTCGTCGATCCCGGGGCACATCATCCCCGCGCTGGCGCTCGGCATCCCCGGCTCGGCGCCGTCCGCCGTGCTGCTCGCCGCGATGATCCTGCACGGCGTGCAGCCGGGGCCGATGCTGATGGTGACGCACCCGCAGTTCGTCTATCACGTCGTGGCGATGACGACGCTCGCGACGATCTCGATCCTGATCTTCGGCCTCTTCATGGTGCGGCCGCTGCTCTACGTGCTGCGGATCCGCCGTACGGTGCTGATGCCGATCATCTTCCTGCTCACGACCGTCGGCGCGTTCGCGACGCAGTCGCGGCTGTTCGACGTCTACTCGATGCTCGCGATCGGCATCGGCGCGTTCTTCCTGCGCCGCAAGGGCTATCCGATGGCGCCGTTCGTGCTGGGCCTCGTGCTGGGGAGCCTGCTCGACAAGAGCCTGCGGCGCGGCCTCGTGCTGTCGGACGGCAGCCTGCTGCCATTCTTCACGCGACCGATCTGCGCGGTGCTCGCCACGATCACGATCTTCACGATGCTGATGTACGTCCCCCTGTTCAACCGCACGGTGAAGCGCGTCGTCGGCGGGGCACTCGGCTCGCTGCGCCGCCTCTTGCCGGTGCGGCGCGCATGATGCGCCTCGCGCTCTGCAACGAGGTGCTCGGTGCGATGCCGCTCGCGCGGCAATGCGCGCTCGCCCGCTCGCTCGACTACGACGCGCTCGAGATCACGCCGTCCACGTTGGCGGACGATCCGGCGACGATCGGAGCGAGCCGCGCCGCGGAGATCCGGCGCACCATCGAGGATGCCGGCCTCGCCGTCAGCGGCTTGCATTGGCTGCTGGTCAAGCCCGCGGGATTGTCGCTGACGGCGCGCGATGCCGCGGTGCGCCATCGCACGCTCGACATCATGAAGCGGCTGTGCGAGCTCTGCGCACGGCTCGGTGGCGCCGTGCTCGTCCACGGCTCGCCCGCGCAGCGCGCGATCGGCGAAGGTGACACGCTCGACATCGCGCGCGCGCGGCTCGTCGAAGCGCTTGCGGCCGTCGCGCCGATCGCGGGGGATAACGGCGTCGTCTATTGCCTCGAGCCGCTCTCGCGCCGCGAGACGCCGCTCGTCAATACCGTCGCGGAAGCCGCGGCGATCGTGCGCGCGATCGCTCACCCCGCACTGCGCACGATGATCGATTGCAGTGCCGCCGGGCAGACCGAATCGGAGCCGGTGCCGGCGCTGATCGACCGATGGCTGCCGACGGGCCTCGTCGCGCACATCCAGGTCAACGATCCGAACCGTCGCGCGCCGGGACAGGGCGACATGCGCTTCGCACCGATCGCCGCGGCGCTGCGCCGCAACGGCTACGCCGGCACGGTCGCGGTCGAGCCATTCGATTACGTGCCCGATGGCCCGGGCGCCGCGGCGTTCGCGGCCGGATACTGGCGGGGCGTCTGCGAAGCGGCGGAAGCGGTGCGGCCATGAACGTGCGATGCCGCCAAGTGCGCGAATCGTCCCGTTCAGCTCCCGAGGCCGCGCGATGACCGCGACACGGCAGTTCCGCGTGCTGGCGATTGATCTCTTCGAGCGCGGCGTCGTGCTGCGCCTGCCGTTTCGCTTCGGCGTCGCCACGCTGACGGCGTGCCCGCAGGCGTTTGCGCGCGCGCGGATCGCCATCGACGGCCGCGAGGTGGCGGGCGCGAGCGCCGAGCTCCTCGCACCCAAGTGGTTCGACAAGAACCTGGCGCTCGGCAACGACGACAACTTCGACCAGCTCCGCATGTCGGCGCGGCTCGCCCGCGACGCCTACCTCGATGGCGCGACGCGCACGGCGTTCGGCCACGCTGCCGCGCACTACGAGGAGCACGCCGCCGCCTGCGACGTGCACGGGCTCAACGCGCTGATCGCGGGGTTCGGCGCGAGCCTCGTCGATCGCGCGCTGCTCGATGCGCTGTGCCGCGCGGCGAATGTGTCGTTCTACGATGCAGTTCGACGGAACCTCCCTGGCGTCGACGCGGCGTTGACGCCCGACCTCGCCGAGGTCGACATTGCCAGCCACTTCGCGACGCTGCGCCCGCGCGAAGCGATCGCGGTGCGCCACACCGTCGGCCTCGTCGACGCCATCACCGCCGACGACGTCGAGAGCCGGATCGACGACGGGCTGCCGGAGACGCTCGAGGAGGCGATCGCGTTCTACGGCAACCGCTACTTCAAGCTCAAGGTCAGCGGCGATCCCGACGCCGACGCCGCGCGCATGCTGCGCATCGCCGCGGTGCTCGAGCGCCTGCCCGACTACACGATCACCTTGGATGGCAACGAGCAGTATCGCGACGCCGAGTCGGCAGCGACGTTCTGGCGCGAGCTCGAGTCGAATCCGTCGACGCGCCGGCTCGCCGCGGCGACGCTCTACATCGAGCAGCCGCTGCCGCGTGCCGCCACGCTCGACACCGACGTGCATGCGCTCGCGGCGCTGCGGCCGCTCCTGATCGACGAGGCCGACGGCACGCTCGACGCCTTCCCGCGTTCGCTCGCCTGCGGCTACACCGGCGTGTCGAGCAAGCAGTGCAAGGGCGTCTACAAGTCGCTGCTCAACAGCGTGCGCTGCGCGCGGCATCTCGCCGCCGGCCGCGCGTGCTTCATGTCGGCGGAGGACCTGACCACGCAGGCCGGCCTCGCCGTGCAGCAGGACACCGCGCTCGTCAACCTCATCGGCCTCGCGCACGTCGAGCGCAACGGCCACCACTACGTGCACGGCTTCGCGGGACAGGGCGCTGCGGCAGACGAGGCCCGGGCGTTCGCGGACGCCCAGCCGGGCCTTTACACCGGCGCCGGCGACGACGTGCGGCTCGACGTGCGCAACGGCGAGCTCGACCTGCGCTCGCTCGCGGCACCCGGCTTCGCGTCGGCGGCGATGCCGGATTTCGACACGCTCGCGCCGATGGCCGAGCCGACCAGCGCCGCAGTCGAGCCACGATAACGGGAAAAGCCCATGGAAACGCTTCGCCTCGGCATCATCATGAACGGTGTCACCGGACGGATGGGCACCAACCAGCATCTCGTGCGCTCGATCTGCGCGATCCGCGCGGAGGGCGGCGTGCGGCTCGCCGACGGCCGGCGCGTGATGCCCGATCCGATCCTCGTCGGCCGCAACGAGGACAAGCTCGTCGCGCTCGCCAAGGCGCATCGCGTCACGCGCTGGACGACCGACCTCGACAAGGCGCTCGCGAACCGCGACGACATCCTCTACTTCGACGCGGCGTCGACCGGCCTGCGGCCCGGCCTCATCATGAAGGCGATCGCCGCCGGCAAGCACGTCTACACGGAGAAGCCGACCGCGCCGACGCTTTCGCAGGCGCTCGAGATCGCCAACGCGGCGAGAAAGGCCGGCATCAAGCACGGCGTCGTCCAGGACAAGCTGTGGCTGCCCGGCCTCCTCAAGCTCGCGATGCTGCGCGACAGCGGCTTCTTCGGCCGCATCCTGTCGGTGCGGGGCGAGTTCGGCTACTGGGTGTTCGAAGGCGACTGGCAACCGGCGCAGCGCCCGAGCTGGAATTACCGCAAGGAGGACGACGGCGGCATCATCGTCGACATGCTCTGTCACTGGCGCTACGTCCTCGACAACCTTTTCGGCGAGGTGAGGTCGGTGACGTGCCTCGGCGCGACGCACATTGCCGAGCGCGTGGACGAGGACGGCAAGCGCTACGCGGCGACCGCCGACGATGCCGCGTATGCGACGTTCGAGCTCGACGCCGGCCCCGGGCAGATGCCGATCGTCGCGCAGATCAACAGCTCGTGGACGACGCGCGTCCGCCGCGACGACCTCGTCACGTTCCACGTCGACGGCACGCTCGGCTCGGCGGTTGCAGGTCTCACCGACTGCTGGATCCAGCCGCGCGCCGCGACGCCCAAGCCGGTGTGGAACCCCGACGTGCCGCAGACGATCGACTTCTTCGCCACCTGGCAGAAGATGCCGGACAACAGGACGTACGACAACGCGTTCAAGGTCGAGTGGGAGCTGTTCATCCGCCATCTCTTCGACGACACGCCGTTCGCGTGGGATCTCTTCGCCGGCGCAAAGGGCGTGCAGCTCGCCGAGCTCGGCCTCAAAAGCTCCGCGGAGCGGCGCACGCTCGACGTGCCGCCGCTCCCGACCGCGGGATGACGACGATCCGGCTGCCCGCGGCGAGCGGCACGCTCGAGACGTACGCGCCGCGCGCCGCGGTCGCGTGGCCGCAGCCGCCGGCGCGGCCGCGCTTCGATCGCGCCGCGTTCGCCGCCGCGCACGTCGTCGCCGATCCGCGCGCCGACGCCGATCCCTGGCTCACCGCGGCGATCGACTGGGACGCCACGCTCGACTATCGACGCTACCTGTGGTCGCTCGGCTTCGGCGTCGCCGAGGCGATGGACACCGCGCAACGCGGCATGGGCCTCGACTGGACGGCGGCGCTCGAGCTCACCCGGCGCAGCGCCGACGCGGCCCGCGGCGTCGAGGGCGCCGTGATGTTCGCCGGCGCCGGCACCGATCACCTCGCGCCCGGCGAAGCGAAATCGATCGCCGACGTCGTCGCCGCGTACACGATGCAATGCGAGGCGATCGAGCGCGCCGGCGGCCGCATCATCCTGATGGCGAGCCGCGCGCTCGCGGCACTCGCGCGCGGGCCCGACGACTATCGCACCGTCTACGCCGCGGTCTTGCGGCAGGTCGCGGCGCCGGTGATCCTGCACTGGCTCGGCGACATGTTCGATCCCGCGCTCGCCGGCTACTGGGGCAGCCGCGACCTCGATGACGCGACGACCACGTGCCTCGACGTCATCCGCGCCGATGCGTCCAAAGTCGACGGCATCAAGGTCTCGCTGCTCGACGACGCGCGCGAGATCGCGATGCGCGCGAAGCTGCCCGCGGGCGTGCGGATGTACACCGGCGACGATTTCAACTTCGCGGCGCTGATCGGTGGCGACGCGTCCGGCCATTCCGACGCGCTGCTCGGCATCTTCGACGCGATCGCGCCGGCCGCGTCGGCGGCGCTCGCGGCGCTCGCGCGCGGGGAGCGCGAGCGGTTCGACGCGATCCTCGCGCCGACCGTGCCGCTGTCGCGCCATCTCTTCAGGGCGCCGACGCGCTTCTACAAGACCGGCGTCGTGTTCCTCGCGTGGCTCAACGGTCACCAGTCGCATTTCACGATGATCGGCGGCCAGCAGAGCGCGCGCAGCATCGTCCATCTCGCGCACGCGTTCCGGCTGGCCGATACCGCCGGCCTGCTGCGCGATCCCGACCTCGCCGTCGTGCGGATGCGCGCGCTCCTCGCCGTGCACGGCATCGACTGAAGGACGACGATGCCCGACCCGAGCCAGCTCTCGATCAACGGCGCCACGCTGCGCAAGCAATGGACGCTCCCCGACATCATCGGCGGCGTCGCCGCGATGGGCATCCGCGGCATCGCGCCGTGGCGCGACCAGGTCGCGCAAGCCGGACTGAAGGAGAGCGCGCAGCGGATCCGCGACGCCGGCCTCGCGGTCAGCGGCTATTGCCGCGGAGGCTTGTTCCCGGCCATCGACCGTGCCGGCAGGCACGCCGCGCGCGACGACAACCGTCGCGCCGTCGACGAAGCGGCGACGCTCGGCGCACGCTGCCTCGTCGTGATCGCGGGCGGCCTGCCGAAGGACGGCGACGGGCGCATCGCGTCGAAGGACCTCGCCGGCGCGCGCGAGATGGTCCGCGACGGCCTTGGCGACATGCTCGAATACGCACGCGGCGCCGGCATGCCGCTGGCGATCGAGCCGCTGCACCCGATGTACGCCGCCGACCGCGCCTGCGTCAACACGATGGCGCAGGCCAACGACCTGTGCGACGAGCTCGCGCCGCGCGGCGGCGACGGCCTCGGCCTCGCGGTCGACGTCTACCACGTGTGGTGGGATCCGGACCTCGAGCGCGAGATCGAGCGCGCCGGCGCCGCCGATCGCCTCTTCGCGTATCACATCTGCGACTGGCTCGTACCCACCCGCGATTTGCTGACCGACCGCGGGATGATGGGCGACGGCGTCGTCGACCTGCCGCTGCTGCGGCGCTGGATGGAAAAGGCCGGCTATCGCGGCCTGCACGAGGTCGAGATCTTCTCCGAGCGCTGGTGGGCCGAG
>JAICUU010000267.1 GCA_025935675.1 Burkholderiales bacterium | reverse complement strand
CATGGGCGCGTACGTGCAATCGCCCGAGGACGTCGACAAGCTGATGAGCGTGACCGGCGGCAACGTCGGCCTGCTGTTCGACACCGGGCACATCACGTTCGGCGGCGGCGACGCCGTCAACGTGCTCGCGCGCCACGTGCGTCGCGTGTGCCACGTGCATTGCAAGGACGTGCGACCGTCGGTGATGGCGCTCGCGCGCAACCGCCAGTGGAGCTTCCTCACCAGCGTTCTCAACGGCGTGTTCACCGTGCCGGGCGACGGCAGCGTCGACTTCGACGGCGTCGCGCGGCTCCTCGCGCAGAACGACTACCAGGGCTGGCTCGTCGTCGAGGCGGAGCAGGACCCCGCGGTCGCGCCGTCGTATCGCTACGCCGAGATGGGCTACCGGACGCTCGCGACGCTGGTCGAGCGTTACGCGGTCAACGCAGAGGCCGGCGCCAGCCCGGCGAAGGGCAGGCCATGACCATTGCACGTGCCGCGCTCGCCAAGTCGCGGGCCGAGGGGCGCGACATCGTCGGCGTCACGCCGGCGTCGGGACTTCGCTATGTCAACTTCGCCGCGGAGCGCCTGGCGCCCGGCGAATCGTTCACGCGCCGCGAGGCCGACCGCGAGTCGTGCATCGTCGTGTTGACCGGCACCGTCGACGTGCGCGCGGGCGATCTCGCCTGCAGCGGCATCGGCGCGCGGGCGAGCGTCTTCGAGGAGCGCTCGCCGCACGCGGTGTACGTGCCGCCGCGCGTCGAATACACGGTGACCGCGCGCGATGCCGCCGAGATCGCGATCGGCACCGCGCCGGCCGAGGGCACGCTGCCGCCCCGGCTCATCGAGCCCGCGACGATGAAGCGGCTCGTGCGCGGCAAGGATGCCAACACGCGCTTCGTCTGCGACATCCTGCCGGAGACCGAGCCCGCGGAATCGCTGCTGGTCGTCGAGGTGCTGACGCCGTCGGGCCACTCGTCGAGCTATCCGCCGCACAAGCACGACACCGATGCGCTGCCGGGCGAGAGCTTCCTCGAGGAGACGTACTACCACCGGATCGACCCGCCGCAGGGCTTCGTGTTCCAGCGCGTGTATACCGACGACCGCAGCGAGGATGCGAGCTTCGCCGTCGAGAACCACGACGTGGTCATCGTGCCGCGCGGCTATCACCCGGTGTGCGTGCCTTACGGCTACCGGTCGTACTACCTCAACGTGATGGCGGGGCCCCGGCGCGTCTGGTCGTTCCGCAACGACCCACGACACGAATGGATGCTCCAGCGCTGATCGCCGCGCGCTTCGCGTTCGCGCGCGACATCGCGCGCGAGGCGGGCGCGCTCGCGATGTCGCACTATCGCCGGCCCGGCGGCCTCGCCGTCGAGTCGAAGGGATTGCAGGACGTCGTCACCGTCGCCGACCGCGCCGTCGAGACGACTCTCGTCGCGCGGATCGCGAAGGCGTTCCCGGGCGACGTCGTGCTCGGCGAGGAGGGCGGCTATTCGGCGGCGTACGACGGCAGTGCGCCGCTGTGGGTCATCGACCCGATCGACGGCACCGCCAATTTCGCGCGCGGACTGCCGCTGTGGTGCATCTCGATCGGCATCGTCCATCGCGGCCGCGCGATGGCGGGCGTCATCTACAACGCCGTGACCGACGAGATGCACGCCGGCAGCGTCGACATGCCCGCGACCTGCAACGACCGGCCGATCCGCGTGTCGCGCGTCGACGATCCGCACCATGCGCGCGTGAACCTCGGCTTCAGCTACCGCCGCGACCCGGCGATCCACGTTGCGGGCATCGCGCGCCTCCTCGCCGCCGGCTGCGAGTACAGCCGCTTGGGCAGCGGCGCGCTCGGCATGGCCTACGTCGCCGACGGCCGCTTCGAAGGCTACTTCGAGCCGCACATCAACGCCTGGGACGTCGCCGCCGGCATCGCGATCGTCGAGGCCGCCGGGGGCACCTGCAACGACTTCTTCGCGGGCGATGCGCTCGATCGCGGCAACGCGATCCTCGCGGCGGCGCCCGGCGTCCACGATTTCCTCGTGCGCGAGCTATGGTCGACGCTGCCGACGCCGACCGAGCCGTAGCCGGCGCCGAGCCGGTGTACTCGCTGTGGCTCCTTGCCGAGCCCGTGGCGCAGGACAGGCTCGTCGACATGGTCGACACCCTCGCGCCGCGCTTTCGAACGCGCAGCTTCACGCCGCACGTGACGGTGCAGGGCGACCTGTGCCGGCGCCTCAAGGACGTCACGGCGGCCGCCGCGGCACTCGCCGCGACGCTGCCCGCGCAACACGTCGCGGTGCGCGGCATCGAGCAGTCGACGCACTACTACCGCGCGTTCTACCTCGCGTTCGACGGCTTCGACGGGTTCGCGCCGCTGATCCGCCGCTCGGCGGCGGCGTTTGGCAGCGACGACGGGCTGTCGCCGTTTCCGCACCTGTCGCTCGCCTACGGCACGCTCGACGCCGACGCCAAGGCGGCGCTCGCGCGCGAGGTCGGCGCGGGCGTGCCGGCGACGCTCACGTTCGATCGCCTCGCGGTGTCGCTGTCCGGCAAGAGCGTCGGCATCGCGTCGTGGCGCGTGCTGCAAACCTTCGCGCTGGCACCGCCGGTGCCGCATCCCTGACGGAGAGAACCCCATGATCGACGTCGCCTTGCTGGGCGCCGGCCGCATCGGCCGAATCCATGCCGGCAACCTCGCGCGCCAGCCCGGCGTGCGCCTCGCGGCCGTGTCGGACGTCAACGCCGACGCCGCGCAGTCACTCGCAACGCTCCATAACGCCCGCGTCGCGAGCGCCGACGAGGTGTTCGCGGATCGCGCGATCGCCGCGGTCGTCATCGGCTCGTCGACCGACACGCACGCCGACTTCATCGTGCGCGCCGCGGCGGCGGGCAAGGCGATCTTCTGCGAGAAGCCCGTCGACCTGGACCTCGCGCGCGCGAAGGAATGCGCGGCCGCGGTGAAGAAGGCGGGCGTCACGTGCATGATCGGCTTCCAGCGCCGCTTCGACCCGACGTTCGCGGCGGTGAAGGCGCGCCTCGACGCCGGCGAGATCGGCACGCCGGAGATGCTCGTCGTCACGAGCCGCGATCCCGGCGCGCCGCCCGTCGACTACATCCGCAAGTCGGGCGGCATCTTCAAGGACATGCTGATCCACGACTTCGACATCTTCCGCTGGATCCTCGGCGACGACGCGGCGAGCGTGCATGCGCACGCAAGCTGCCTCACCGACAAGGCGGTCGGCGAGGCCGGCGACGCCGACTGCACGGCGGTGACGATCCGCACGAAGAAGGGGCGCCTTGCGGTGATCAACACCACGCGGCGCGCCGCGTATGGCTACGACCAGCGCTTCGAGGTGCTGGGCAGCGGCGGCATGCTGCAGGCCGGCAACCATCGCCCGACGGAGGTCACCGCCTGGGGAGGCAAGGTCGTCTCGACCGACCTGCCCGAGCATTTCTTCCTCGAGCGCTACCGAGTCGCCTACGCCGACGAGGTCGCCCACTTCTTCGCGGCGCTGCGCGAGCGCACGCCGGTGCGCACGACCATCGACGACGGCGTCGCCGCGCTCGCGCTGGCCGATGCCGCGACGACGTCGTGGCGCGAGGGGCGCGTCGTCACGCTGTGACGGGCACGGTGTCGCGCTGCCTCGTCGTCGTCCGCGCCGGCGACGCGTCGCTGCACCCGACGTGGACCGACGATCTCGCGACGCGCGGCTTCGACCTCGTGGTCAGCTACTTCGGCAAGGATCCGTCGCGCTACCGCGGCGAGGGCGAGCGACGGATCGACGACGCCGGCCAGAAGTTCCTCGGGCTGCATGCGTTGCTGACGCGCGAGTCGTTCTGGCGCGACTACGACTACATCTGGCTGCCCGACGACGACCTCGCGATCGACCAGGCGTCGATCGGCGAGATGTTCGCGACCGCCGCGCGCCTCGGCCTTTCGCTGGCGCAGCCGGCGCTCGCCTGGGACAGCCATTACTCGCACCGCATCACGCTCGCGCACCCGAGCTTCGCGTGGCGGCTCACCAACTATGTCGAGGTGATGGCGCCGTGCTTCGCGCGGCCGTTCCTCGAGCGCTGCCTGCCGTCGTTCACCGAGAACCTGTCAGGGTGGGGGCTCGATCTCCTGTGGCCGCGAATGCTGCCGGCGCGGCCGCGCAGCATCGCGATCCTCGACGACGTCGTGAT
>JAICUU010000232.1 GCA_025935675.1 Burkholderiales bacterium | reverse complement strand
GGACCGGGCGTGCCCGATGCGAACCGCCACACGTAAGGCGTGCCGGTGTTGCCGGCGGCCCAGCGCGAGAGGTCGGGGAACGCGACCTCGATCGGCAGATCGGGCCAGGCGATGGTCATGCGAAGGCCAGCGCGGCCGGGTCGACCGAGGTTCTCGTCACGGCTGGATCCCCGCTTTCGCGGGGATGACGGTGGCGCGTGCCGCTCAAGCCTTCACGCAGACGTGGTCGGCGAGCCGCCCGAAGAACGCCTCGCAGGCGGCGAGCTGCGACACCTCGCACCACTCGTTGGGCTGGTGCGCCTGGTCGATGTGGCCGGGGCCGCAGATTACGGTGGGAATGTCGGCGTGGTAGAAGAGCGCCGCCTCGGTGCCGTACGACACGCGGCCCACACCGGTGCCGCAATTGCAGCGGTGGCCGATCTTCGCGATGTCGGAGGAGTCGTCGGTGTCGAGGAAAGGCAGCGTCGACATGTGGTCGAACGCGATATACGTGTCCTTCGACACGGCGTGCATATCGGCGATGAACGTGCCGGCGAACGCCTCGACGTCGCGGAAGAACGCCTGCGGGTCGTCGAAGGGCAGGTGGCGGATCTCGAATTCGAACTGGCAGTCGCGCGGCACGATGTTGAGCGCCGTGCCGCCCTTGATGGTGCCGACGTGCACGGTGGTGAACGGCACGTCGTACGTCGGCTCCTGGTGGCCGTGGTCGCGGAACTCGCGGGCGCGCCGCGCGATGTACGCGACGATCTCGCAGGCGATCTGCACGGCGTTGACGCCCTTCGGCGTCAGCGACGAGTGCGCCTCGTGGCCGCGCACGCGGCAGCGCCAGCTCATCTTGCCCTTGTGGGCGACGACGAGCTGCATGCCGGTGGGCTCGCCGACGATGCAGCCGGCCGGCTTGACGCCGCGCGCGACGACGTCGGCGATCAGGCGATGCACGCCGATGCAGCCGATCTCCTCGTCGTACGACAGCGCGAAGTGCACGGGCTTGTCGAGGCCGCGTCGCAGGAGCTCGGGCACGAAGGCGAGGCCGGTCGCCGAGAAGCTCTTCATGTCGGTGACGCCGCGGCCGAAGATGCGGTCGCCCTTGGCAGTCGCCTCGAACGGCGGCGTGTCCCAGGGCTGGCCGTCCACCGGCACGACGTCGGTGTGGCCGGAGAGCACGATGCCGCCGGTCATCGTGTTGCCGTCGCGCGCCGGCAGCGTGGCGAACAGGTTGGCTTTCTTGCGGGTGTCGTCGAACGTCAGCGTCGATTCGACGTCGAAGCCCCTGAGGTAGTCGCGCACCCAGTCGATCAGTGCAAGATTGGAGTCGCGGCTCGTCGTATCGTAGCCGACGAGGCGCTGGATCATCGGCCACGCGAGGAGGTCCTCGGCGCGGGCGATCGGGGCGGGGGAATCGCGCCGCAATTCCCTGGAAGTGGCCGGAGCATTCATGACGGAAGCTCTGCGGACTAAATATCGATTCTACCACCCGGTATCGCCGACGACCGCGCGCCGCGGGGCGCCGATGCCGCCCGCCGATCGCCGCGTGCGGCGCGCCCGCCTCGAAAGGGCGATGCGACAGGTCGTGCTGGCCTTCGCCGTCGGCGCGTTCGCAATTGGCGCGGCACAGGCGCAGTCGCGGGCGCAATCGCAGGCCCGGCCGCAGGTGCACACGCAACCCGCGCTGCCGGTCGACCGCATCCACGTCCCGCCCGGCTTCGTCGTCGACGTCGTCGCGCGCGTGCCCGGCGCACGGGCGATGACCTGGGGCGCGCAGGGCACGCTGTTCGTCGGCAGCGCGGTGTCGGGCGTGTACGCGGTGCAATGGCCGCAGGGCGACATGTCGCTCGCGTCGGCGCGCGTGATCCGCATTGCCGACGATCTCGACCATCCGATCGGCGTCGCGTTCAAGGACGGCGCGCTGTACGCGTCATCGATCGGCCGCATCGTCCGCTACGACGCCATCGAGTCGCACCTCGACGCGCCGCCCAAGGCCGTGAGCGTCGTCGGCGACCTGCCGACCGAGACGCATCACGGCGGCAAGTTCATCGCGTTCGGGCCGGATGGCAAGCTCTACGCCAACATCGGCGCCCCCTGCAACATCTGCGAGCCCGATGCGAAGCACGGCATCCTCCTGCGGATGAACGCCGACGGCAGCGACCGCGAGGTGTTCGCGCGCGGCGTGCGCAACAGCGTCGGCTTCGACTGGCAGCCCGGCACCCGGGACCTCTGGTTCACCGACAACGGTCGCGACAACCTGGGCGACGACGTGCCCTCCGACGAGCTCAATCGCGCGGTGCGCGCGGGCGACCACTACGGCTATCCGTATTGCCACGCCGGCACGATCGCCGATCCCGAGTTCGGCAAGAAGCACCCGTGCAGCGAGTTCGTGCCGCCGGCGCGCAACCTGGGCGCGCACGTCGCGGCGCTCGGCATGCGCTTCTATACCGGCACGCAGTTCCCGGCGGCGTACCGCAACCAGATCTTCGTCGCCGAGCACGGTTCGTGGAACCGCTCGCGCAAGAGCGGTTATCGCGTCGTCGTCGTGACGCTCGACGGCAAGGGCAAGGCGGTCGACGACCGCGTGTTCGCCGAAGGGTGGCTGCAGGGCGAGTCGGCGTGGGGCCGGCCGGTGGACGTGCTGGTCGCGCCGGACGGGTCGCTGCTCGTGTCCGACGACGGGGCGGGGGCGATCTACCGGATCCGATACCGCGGGTAGCCCGCGACGCGGTTGCGGTTGCTCAAACGACAACGGCCCGCCGAAGCGGGCCGTCGTTCATCGCCGCTGGGCGATCAGCGGTGGTAGTGCCGGTAGCCGCCGTGATAGGCCGGGCGGTAGTAGGGCGCGTAGTAGGGGCGCGGGTAGACGACCGGCGCACGATAGACGACCGGTGCGCCGTAATAGACGGGCGCGGGCGGGTAATAGACCGGCGGAGGGGGCGCGACGTACACCGGTGCCCTCGGCACGTACACCGGGGCGGGCGCCACGTAGCCGTAGCCCGGCCCGCCGCCGACGACGAGGCCCGGCAAGCCGATCGACACGTTCCAGTGGACGTTCGAGGCGCTCGCGGACGGCGCGGCGACCAGGCCGACCAGCGCGGTCGCGGCAATGGCGGATGCAACCAGCATGCGGCGAATCATGTTCGATCTCCTTTGAAGCGTTGACACGGTGAACGGAGCGCCCGGGCGGCGGGAAACCGATGCCGCGCACTCCCTTCCACAACGGCATAGTTCGGGGTGGCGTTGACCCTGCGCAAGCAGCGTTACATCTCGAAACACGCCGCGCGACGGCTGTACAACTGCGCTATCCTCGACGCTCCCGTTCATTCGATGGGCCCGACCATGTTCCGCTTCCCCCTGGCCGTTGCCGCGGCCACGCGCGCCGCCGGCGCCGTGCTCGCCACGCTCGCCGTTGCCGCGTTTGCCTTCGCCGCGCCGTCAGCGGCCGCCGACCTGACGATCGGCCTCGCCACCGACATCACGTCGCTCGACCCGCACTTCCACAACGTCACGCCCAACAACAGCGTCGGCTTCCACATCTTCGGCTTCCTCGTCGAGCGCGACGACAAGGATCACCTCGTGCCGGGGCTCGCGACCGAGTGGAAGGCGATCGACCCGACCACGTGGGAGTTCAAGCTGCGCAAGGGCGTCAAGTTCCACGACGGCAGCGACTTCACCGCCGACGACGTGGTGGCGTCGATCGAGCGCGTGCCGACCGTGCCGCGCAGCCCCAGCTCGTTCACCGCCTACACGAAGCAGATCAAGAAGATCGACGTCGTCGACCCGTACACGATCCGCTTCCACACGGCGACGCCGTACCCGCTGATGCCGTCCGACATGACCCAGGTGCTCATCATCAACAAGAAGTTCAAGACCGCGAGCACCGAGGACTTCGACAGCGGCAAGGCCGCGATCGGCACCGGCCCCTACAAGCTCGTGCGCTACGTGAAGGGCGACCGCATCGAATTGCAGCGTTTCGACGGCTACTGGGGCGGCAAGACGCCCTGGGAGCACGTGACGATGAAGCTCCTGACGCAGGACGCCGCGCGCGTCGCGGCACTGCTCGCCGGCGACGTGCAGGTGATCGAGTCGGTGCCGCCGGCCGACATGTCGCGGCTCAAGTCCGACAAGCGCATCTCGGTGTACCGCACGGTCGCCGATCGCATGATTTACCTGCACCTCGACAGCAACCGCGACGTGTCGCCGGGCGTGACCGACAAGGACGGCCACCCGATGACCAAGAACCCGCTCAAGGATCCGCGCGTGCGCAAGGCGATGTCGATGGCGATCAACCGCCCGGCGATCGTCGCGCAGGTGATGGAAGGCGAGGCGATTCCCGCGGGGCAGCTGGTGCCGGACTTCCTGTTCGGCGCGACCAAGAACCTGCACGTCGAGAAGTTCGATCCGGCGGGGGCCAGGAAGCTCCTCGCCGAGGCGGGCTACCCGAACGGCTTCGGCATCACCATCGCCTCGCCGAACAACCGCTACGTCAACGACGCCAAGATCGCGCAGGCGGTGGCGCAGATGCTGACGCGCGTCGGCATCGCCACCAAGGTCGACGCGATGCCTTCCGGTCCGTATTTCAGCAAGGCGAGCAACCTCGAGTTCAGCCTGATGCTGGTGGGCTGGAGCACGGGTACCGGCGAGGCGTCGTCGTCGCTCAAGAACCTCGTGATGACCTACAACAAGGACAAGGGCTTCGGCAACGCCAATCGCGGCCGCTATTCGAATCCCAAGGTCGACACGCTGACCGAGGACGCGTTGCAGACGGTCGACGACGCCAAGCGCGAGGCGTATCTCCAGCGCGCCACCGAGCTCGCGATCAACGATACGGCGATCATCCCGCTGCACTTCCAGGTCGACCTCTGGGCGACGCGCGACGGCATCAAGTACGCGCCGCGGACCGATGAGAACACGCTGGCGTGGAAGTTCACGCCGGCCGGGGGAGGCGCGAAATGACGTCCAAAACAAGACTCGCGAACGCCTGACGCGGCGGTGCGTGTTGCGGGCCGGTCTGCCGGCGCAATGCGCACGCTGTGCGATGGCCCGCGGTTGCGCAACTTGCAAGTCGCGCGGCACGTGCTGGCTACAATGACCTCCGGCTCACGCAATGGAGGTCGGCAATGGCGACACCGGTCAAGGTTCTCTACACCGCGCACGCAACGGCGGTCGGCGGCCGCAACGGC
>JAICUU010000194.1 GCA_025935675.1 Burkholderiales bacterium | reverse complement strand
CGCGGGAACCTCCTTGACGAGCGTCGCGAGCATCGGCGCGAGCGCCGACGGCAGGCTCGCGCGCCGCGCGCCCGTCGGCAGCGCCGCCTTGGCCGCCGCGCCCGCGGCCTTGCGCCCTTCCGCGCCCGCGGCCTTGCGCCCTTTCGCGCCCACGGGCGGCACCGCCGGCGCGATCGCGCCGGCGCGCACGTTCTCCTTGACCGAGCGGTTGCTGTTCCACACCCGCGACGCGCCGTGCGCGATCGCGTCGAGCGAGCGCCCCGTCTGCACGCTGTCGGGCTCGTCGTCGACGATCGACACGCCGGACTTGGCGAACGAGTCGCGCTCCTTGATCAGGAACCACACGTCGCCCGCGCGCTTGCCGCCGTACTTGCCGCCGTAGCGGCCCGACTGGCTGCGGATCAGCGCGTAGCCGCCCTTGAGCTTCTCGCCGTCGAGCTCGAACTTGAGGTGCCCCTTCGCATAGCCCTCGCGCGCGTCGCCCTGCGGGATCCAGCGGCCGCGGTCCCACACCATCACGGTACCGGCGCCGTACTGCTTCGCGGGGATCGTGCCCTCGAAGCCGCCGTATTCGAGCGGATGATCCTCGACGTGCATCGCGAGTCGCCGGTCGGCGGGATCGACGCTCGGCCCCTTCGGCACCGCCCAGCTCAGCAGCACGCCGTCGAGCTCGAGGCGGAAATCGTAGTGCAGGTGCGACGCCGCGTGCTTCTGCACGACGAACGACAGCTCCTCGGCGTTGCGCGCGCCGACGCGACCGCGCGGCTCCGGCGTGATGCCGAAGTCGCGCTTCTGGTGATAGCGCTGGAGCGACATCGGCCGCTCAGGCGCGCTTGCGCTGCGTCGCCGGCTTGCGCCGCGCATGCGCCGCCTTGGCGCGCTTCGGCGCGGCCTCCCCGGCGTCCGCGCGCGCGCGGCCCTTGCCGCCGCGCAGACTGTCGGCGAGCAGCGCCGCGAGGTCGATGACCTCGGCGCTGCGCGGCTTGCCCTCGCCCTTGGCCTCGGGCGCGGTGATCTCGTGCGTCTCGCCCTTCTTCACCTTCTCGTGGATCCGCTTCATCAGGTCTTCATGGTACGTGTCGTGGAATGCGCCGGCATTGAAATGCCCGCTCATGTCGTCGACGAGGCGCTTGGCGAGCGCGCGCTCCTTCGCGGTCGGCGCGCTCTTCGCGGCCGGCAGCTCGAGGCCGCTCATGTCGCGGAGCTCGTCCTGGTAGCGCAGCGTGTTGAGCACCATGCCCTTGCCGGCCGGCAGGATCGCCGCGAGGTGCGGCGTGCCGCGCATCACGAACTGCGCGACCGCGACCCGCTGGCTCTCGGCCAGCACGTCGCGCAACAGCGCGTAAGCCTTGCCGCCGCGCCCCGCCGGCGCGAGGTAGTACGGCGTCTCGTACAGCGGCGGCGGGATCTCGGTCGCGGCGACGCACTCGACGATGTCGATCGTCTCGGAGGCCTTGACGTTGGCGCGGCGGAAGTCCTCCTCCGACAGCACCACGTACTGGCCTTTTTCGTACTCGTAGCCCTTGACGATGTCGCCCCAGGCGACCTCGGCGCCGGTCTTCTTGTTGTAGCGCTTGTAGCCGACCGGCGCGAAATCGCGGCGGTCGAGCATCGAGAAGCTCGTGCCCTTGCGGTCCTCGGCTGCGTAAAGCTCGACGGGAATTTCGACGAGGCCGAACGACAGTGCGCCCCGCCACAACGCCCGCGCCACGGTTCAGGCCTCCGCGCCCGCCGCCTCGTCGCGGAGGACGGCGAGGCATTCGATGCACACGTGCACGCGCGCCGACACGACGACCAGCGCGCCGCAGTGCTCGCAGGGCCACAGCACGCGCTCGCTGACGTCGCTGCACATCATGCAGCCTTCCGTGGCGCAACTGCGCTCGATGCACCAGTGACAATCGACGGGGCAGACGTGCATGGGGCGATAGGCTCGGTCGGATGGCGTGAGGGCCGCAGGGCGGCGGCGCCGCAATCGTGACGATACCGCGGGCGGCGCGGACCTCGCCTCGGCCAATGCCGCATCGGGCTGTCGGCGTTGCGCCGACAGGACTGCGCGCTGGACGTCCAAGTCGCACGCCTTGACAACAGCGCCCGATGGGCGCAGCGTCGGAGCGTCCCTGTCATCGACCGCGACGATGAACACCCCGGATTACGCGACGATCGAGGCGCTCATCCGCCAGATCCTCGACCAATTGCGCGCCGCGCACATGCTGCTTGCGCGCGGCGAGTCCGGCGCGCCGCTGCGCATCGCGCTGCGCGACGCGATCGACGCGCACGCCCGCCTGACCGAGCGGATGAACGGCGACGCGCTCGACGCCCATGCGGCCGGTCACATCTTCGCCGTCGTCCTGGGCGAACGGATCGAAGGCGTCGCCGACCTCGCCAACGAGCTGCGGCTGCCCAGCGAGCCGCCGCATCCGCGCGGCAGCGCCGCCGCGGCGATCCTGCGCCGCTACCCGACCGCCGTCGGCGCGGATTGAGCGCGCGCGCCGCCCTCGCCGGCCTCGCCGTGATCCTCGCGCTGGCCGGTTGCGCAACGCCGGCGGTGGCGCCTGCGACGACCGAGACGGGCGCTTCGACGGCGGCGCCGCCCAAGCCCGCCTGCGATCCGGAGCCGTTCTGCTACCAGGCGTGCCTGCGCGGCTACCAGCCGGCGTACTGCCGCTACCACTGCGGCTGCTAGGGCATTTGCGGTCACAATGGCGCTCGCGCGGCCGTCGGGGCCGCGACCATTCACGATGACGATCGCGCGCGGAAATACCGCCGCCCGCTTGTTGGCGCGGAGCGGACGATGAAGGTGCTGGTGGTCGAGGACGACAGCGTGCTTTCGGCGGCGCTGACCCGCGCGCTCAACCAGGCGGGGTACGCCGTCGACCTCTGCGAGGACGGTGACGCCGCCAACGCCGCGCTCGCCGCGGCCGACTACGACCTCGTCGTGCTCGACGTCGCGCTGCCGAAGGTCGACGGCCTCGCCGTGCTGAAGCGCCTGCGCGACCGGCGCTCGCGCGTGCCGGTGCTGATCCTCACCGCCCGCGACACGCTCGAGGAGCGCGTCGCCGGCCTCGACATGGGCGCCGACGACTACATGACCAAGCCGTTCGACCTGCCCGAGTTCGAGGCGCGGGTGCGCGCGCTCATCCGTCGCGGCCGCTTCAACGCCAACCAGGACATGACGCACGGGCGGCTGCGCCTCGACGTCGCCGCGCGGCGGCTGTTCCATGACGACGTGCCGATCGACCTGTCCGCGCGCGAGCTCGCGCTGACCGAGCTCCTGCTCGCGCGCCAGGGCCGCGTCGTCAGCAAGGAGCAGATCATCGACCAGCTGTTCGGCTTCGGCGACGAGGTGGGCAGCAACGCGATCGAGGTCTGCGTGCACCGGGTGCGCCGCAAGCTCGAGCCCTACGGCGTCGAGATCCGCACGGTGCGCGGCATGGGCTACCTGCTCGATCGCGTCGATGAGCGCGCGTGACGCGTCGCTGCGCGGCAAGCTGCTGCGCTGGCTGCTGATCCCGCTCGTCCTGCTGCTCATTGTCGACGCCGCCGGCAGCTACGTCCTCGCCGGCCGCCTTGCCGCGCGCGCCCACGACGCCGAGCTCGACGAGATCGCGCGCGAGCTGGTGCTGCACGTCCATGCCCGCGACGGCGCGCTCGGCTTCGACCTCGAGCCGGACGCCCTGCGCACGCTGCTGCTCGACGACGTCGACACGCTGCACTACGAGGTGCGCGCCGGCGACGGCACGCGCATCGCCGGCGACGCCGCGCTGCCGCCGGGCGCAGCGCCGGCCACGCCGAGCGCCGGCGTGCCGCGCGCGGCGTTCCGCGACGCGACGCTCGACGGCCGGGACGTGCGCATCGCCAGCCGAGCGGCAAGCGTCGACGGCCGCCCGTTCGTCGTCGAGGTGGCCAGCACCACGGCCAAGCGCCACGCGCTCGCCGACGAGATCGTCGTCGACGTCGTGTTGCCGCAGCTCCTGCTGATCGTGATCGCGGCGGTGTTCGTGCGCATCGGCGTCACGCGCGGGCTCGCGCCGCTGGCGAAGCTCCGCGAGGCGGTCGCCGCGCGCTCGCATCGCGACCTTTCCGCGGTGAAGGTGCCCGACGTGCCGACGGAGGTGCATCCGCTGGTCAGCGCGATCAACGACCTGATGGCGCGTTTGGACGAAGTGCTCGGCCTCACCAACCGCTTCGTCGCCGACGCCGCGCACGAGCTGCGCACGCCGGTCGCCGGCATGAAGGCGCACGTCGAGCTCGCGCTGCGCGACGACGACCCGGCCGAGGTGCGCCGCTCGCTCGCTCACCTGTACGTGGGCATCGAGCGGATGTCGCACATCGTCGCGCAGCTGCTGGCTCTTGCGCGCAACGAGCCCACCGCGGTGCGCCATCTGGCGCTGGCGCCGGTCGACCTGGCGCGGCTCGCGTTCGACGCGACGATGGAATGGGTGCCGCAGGCTTACCGGCGGCGGATCGACTTGGGCTACGACGGCGCGCGCGACGGCGTCACGATCGACGGCGACGCGCCGCGGCTCACCGAGCTCCTCAACAACCTCGTCGACAACGCGATCCGCTACAGCCGCGACGGTGGCCGCGTGACCGTGCGCGTCGCCGCGTCGCCGTCGCCGCGTGTCTCGGTCAGCGACGACGGGCCGACGATCCCGGTGCGGGAGCGCGAGCGCGTGTTCGAGCGCTTCCACCGGCTGCTCGGCACGCACGCCGACGGCAGCGGCCTCGGTCTTGCGATCGTGCGCGAGATCGCCACGCTGCACGGCGCGACGATCGTGCTCGACGACGACGTCGACGGCGTCGGCAACACGTTCACGGTGACGTTCCCGGAAGCCGTGCGCAGCGCGGCGGCGATCGCCTAGCGCCGGTCGCGCGCGGCGCGCCGCCCTCGATGGCGCGGTTCGCGCGGCGCGCGGCCGTGGTCAGGTCGTGCCGGTGGCGCGCCGGCCGGCGAGCGCGCCCGGCGGCAGCGCGCGGCGCAACTGGTCGAACGTGAACGGCTTGCGCAGGATCGCGGCGCCCGGCGGCACGTGATCGTCGTCGGTGACGGGCAGCCCGGTCATCAGCACCACGGCGAGCTTGCCGAAGCGGTAGCGGATGACGCGCATCAGGTCGAAGCCGTCGACCTCGGGCATGCGGATGTCGGACACGACGAGCGCGATGGCGGGGTCGTCGTCGAGGTGGGCGAGCGCCTCGCGCGCCGAATACGCGCGCAGCACGCGGCACCCGAACGTCTCCAGCATGTCGGCGGTGATGTCGACGACGTCGCGCTCGTCGTCGGCGACGAGGATCGTGTACGGCGCGGGCTGGTCGGTGCTCATCGGACGTTGCGATCGGGTTTCGGAGGTGCCGCATGGCCTTGCCGGCGACGATCGGCGATGGAGGTCGCCGATGCCGTGCGCCCGCGGCCCACGCGAGTTCGACGCGGATGATAGTGTGCCTGATCTGAACGCGTGTCCAATCCGTGGCCCCTTTCGCGCGCCCGTGGCGCTCGACCCCCGTGCCGCGAGCCACTACCATACGTCGACCCGGCATCGACTGTCCGCGCGCGCTGCGCGGCGGGCGCCGACCGCAAGACCGGGGCCTGCACCGAGGAGGAACGCGATGGATCCCCGAAACGCGGTCGCGGCGCATGCGCGCCGGCGGCGCACCGATTCGTGCGCCGCGCTGGCGGCCGCGCTCGCGGCGACGCTCACGCCGCTCGCCGCCGCGCAATCGCTGCAGCTAGCGACGGCGCAATCGCTGCAGCAGCTCGGCAGCCTGTCGATCGAGGAGCTCGCGGCGATCGAGATCACGTCGGTGTCGAAGCGCGCCGAGCCGCTCGCCAGCGCCGCGTCGGCGGTGTACGTGATCAGCGCCGACGACATCCGGCGCTCCGGCGTCACGAGCCTGCCCGAGGCACTGCGCCTCGCGCCCAACCTCGAGGTGGCGCGTGTCGATTCGCAGGACTACGCGATCTCGGCGCGCGGCATGAACTCGGTCAACGCGTCGAACAAGCTCCTCGTGCTGATCGACGGCCGCAGCGTCTACACGCCGTTCTTCTCGAGCGTGTTCTGGGACCAGCAGCAGGTGACGCTCGCCGACATCGAGCGCATCGAGGTGATCAGCGGGCCGGGCGGCACGCTGTGGGGCGCCAACGCGGTCAACGGCGTCGTCAATATCGTCACGAAGCCGGCCTCCGCGACGACCGGCGGGCTCGTCGACGCGCGCCTGGGCGACTTCACGCAGCGCGCCGACGCGCGCTACGGCGGTCGGCTCGGCGGCGTCGGCGACTACCGCGTCTACGCGCTCGCCGATCGCGAGGGCGACACGCGCCTCGCCGACGGGGCGAGCGCTGACGACGCGTGGAAGGCGCGCCAGGCCGGTTTTCGCGCCGACCTGGCGGCGCTCGCCGGCAGCGTCACGCTGCAGGGCGACGTCTACGAGAACCTCGTCGACACGCCGGGCGGCCGGCG
>JAICUU010000298.1 GCA_025935675.1 Burkholderiales bacterium | reverse complement strand
GAGGCTGCCGCGCGCCATGTGGTGGGAGATGAGGTGCGCGATGACCTCGGCGTCGGTCTCGGAGGTGTAGGCGGCCCCCATGTCGGTCATCCGCTGCTTGAGCGACAGGTAGTTCTCGACGATCCCGTTGACGACGACGTGGACGCGGTCGTCGGTGTCGAAGTGCGGGTGCGCGTTGGACTCGGTGACGCGGCCGTGCGTGGCCCATCGCGTGTGGCCGATCCCGCTCGTGGCCTGCTGCTGCTCGGCGACCGCCACCGCGACCGGCGGGCCGCTCTCGTGCGGATCGGCGCCGCCGCTGCCGTGGGCGACCGCCTCGCGCAGCTTGCTGAGGTTGCCGACCGCGCGCACCGAGGCGATCTCGCCGCCGGTGAGGACCGACACCCCCGCGGAGTCATAGCCGCGGTACTCGAGCTTCTCCAGGCCCGCGAGGAGGATCTCCTGAGCCGGGCGCTGCCCGACGTATCCGACGATTCCGCACATGCAAGGAGAGTAGGCGAGCTAGCCTTGCCCCATCGTGCCGCCTGTGGGCAACGCCGGGAAGCTGCGTCGACGGGGGGTCGGGCTCGTCGCGCTGGTGCTGCTCGCGTTCAGCGCGGCACCCGCGGCCGCGACCGAGCGGACGTACAAGCTGCGCGCCGCGCCGATGAGCTTCGGCGCCTACGAGACGAAGTTCCCGACGCGCGCCATGCCGACCCCGGGAAGGGCCGGCTTCATCGTGCGCATGAGCACGCGCCTGGTCGACGCTCGCGGCCGGCCGATCTCGATCAGGCGGCTCATGCTGCATCACGTCGTGTTCATCAACAGCGGGCCCGGCGCGCAACCGCGCAACAACTCGTGCCCGGGCCGCAACGGCGAGCCCTTCTTCGGCACCGGCGAGGAGCAGCAGCGGCTCATCCTGCCGCCCGGCTACGGCTATCCGGTCCGTGAGCACGATCGCTGGCGCACGGTCGCGATGTACATGAGCCACTCCAACCGGCCGGTGACGGCGTCGCTGGAGTACTCGGTGACGATCTCCGACGCCCCGGGGCTCGTGCCGGTCAAGCCGCTGTGGCTGCGCGCCAGCGGCTGCGATCCGCTCTCGAGCTACACCGTGCCCGGCGGCGGGGCGCCGGGATCGGCCGACGTGCGCTCCCACGACTGGACGATCCCGACCAGCGGCCGGATCGTGGCCGCCGGCGCCCACCTGCACGGCGGCGCGCTGAGCCTCGACGTCACCCAGCCGCGCTGCGACGACCGCACGCTGCTCGACCAGCGCCCGCTGTGGGGCATGCCCGACGACCTCGTCTACCGCGTGCGCCCGATGCTGCACGAGCCCGGCCCGATCGCGACGAGCTACTTCCTGTCGCCGACGGGCATCCCCGTCCGCCGCGGCGAGGTCCTGCGCGTGACGGCCAGCTACGACGCCGAGCTGCCGCACCCGCGCGTGATGGCGATCACCCACGTCTACATCGCCAAGGACGCCGACGCGCCCCGCGGCTGCGAGCCCCTGCCGGCCGACGGCCAGACCCTCTGGTCGCGCACCGACGGGCGCGCCACGGTCGCGCCGATGCAGGTGCCGCTGACGCGCCTGGACGCCGCCGGCAACCCGATCGAGATCCCGTTCGCGGGCGGCCCGCTCGTCGAGGCAGGCGCGAACGCGTCGGTCGACGTCGAGCACGCGGCATTCGAGCCGTCGAACCTGACGATCCCGAGCGGGGGCCGCGTGACGTGGCGCTTTCGCGACCGCGACATGCACGACGTGCTGTCGGCGAACGCCCCGCGCGCCGTCGACGGGCCGATGGCGCGGCGCGGCGGTCGCTACAGCCAGACCTTCACGGTGCCCGGCACGTACAACCTGTTCTGCGACCTGCACCCGATGACGATGCACCAGACGATCACGGTGCGGCCCTAGGAGCCTGTCGTAGAAGTGGGGGCCTGGTCGGCCGTGAGCGCGCGTAGGCAGGCGTTGAGGATCGCGAGGTGCGCGCGGGTGGCGGTGTTGTCGCTCGCGCAGCCGTTCTCGGTGGCCGGGAGGCGTGTCGTGAGGCGCTTGAGGTTGATCGCGGTCGCTGCGAGCAGCAGCTGGATCTGCAGCTTCGCGGTCCCGCGGCATCTGGCGCGGCTGGCGCCGTGGCGTTTGAGCTCTGCGATCGCGCCTTCGCCGTGGGTGATCCGGTCGATCGCCGCGCCGACACCACGAGGGGTCTTGCAGCGCTTGCGTGCGGCCTGGCCGCCGCGCCGTTTGAGCATGTTCGGCTGCGGCGGGATGAACGCCTCGATCTGTCTGTTGGCGAGGTCGGTGTAGATGGCGTCAGAGGCGTAGCCGGCGTCGGCGACGATCTCTTCGACGCGATGGCGCAGCCACTTGGAGCGGTCGATGATGATCGCCAAGCTGTCGGCCTCATGCCCGGTCGCTGGCTCGGCGTTGACGGCAACGATCACGCGGGCCTTGGGGTCAGTCGCGACCTGCGCGCGATAGACCAGATGCGGGCGGTGGCCGGGCTTGTAGCGCAGCTTGGCCTCGGGATCGGTGCGCGAGATAGCGGTCGCGTTAGACGCCTTGCGCTTCGGGGTCGGACCCGACCGGCGCGCGGCGAGTGCCAGCACCGGGCGCTCCACGGCGTCGCCAGTGCCGCCGTCGCCGCCGTCGATGACCTGTAGCTCAGCGCGCAAGCTCTTCAGCGCCGCGTCGGCCTCGACATGCGTCGCGTCGACGATCAGCCGCGACCCATCAAGCAGGCCGGCGTCGCGGCAACTCGCGAGCACCTGCGTGAAGAGCTGCTCAAACACCGACGAGTGCGCAAAGCGCACGCACTGCGCGTAGCTGAACGTCGCGTGATGAGGCAGAGCCTCCGTCAGGCCGTAGCCGAGAAACCGCCGGATCGACAGATCAACCCGGGCCACACGGAGCGTCTCACGCATCGAGCCCATCCCGCGGATCGCCGCGACCAAGAACACCTTGACCAGCACGACCGGATCGACGCCAGGACGTCCGAAATCCGAGTAAAACGGCAGCGCCGATGCGCGCACCGCGTCCCACGCCACAAGCCGCTCAACACGGCGAAGCACATCATCGTCGCCGACCAACTCGTCCAGACAGACCATCTGGACCTGCCGTGTCTGCTCACCCGTCCTGACCGCGATCGCCATGATCTACATGGTCTTAACCCGACCGGACGGACCCGGACTTCTTTGACGGGCTCCTAGAGGCGGATGACGCCGAAGACGTGCCGGACCGGCACATGGAAGAGCAGCGCGACCTACACGTTCGCCAACGGCGACACCGAGACGGTGAAGAGCACGTCGAAGTGCCACAAGGCCTAGGAGCCCGTCAAAGAAGTCCGGG
>JAICUU010000130.1 GCA_025935675.1 Burkholderiales bacterium | reverse complement strand
AGTAAAGCCACTGATTGCTCAGGCAAACGCGACGTGATGGCATGACAGGTCGGACCGTGACCGGACCAAGCTGCGGAATCCAGCGCACTTTCAAGTGCACAATACTGATGAGCACCCGGTCAGCGTATTCCATCAGGGCCAAGGCCCCTTCGGGGCCCATCAAAGGCCGGATGTATGGCTGCAATCATTACCTGAACGCAATCGCAAAGCGGGTGCTTGATCAAACGGGGGCGACCATGTATGGATTCCCGCTTTCGCGGGAATGACCACCCGCTTGCGCGGGAATGACGAGCTAAGCGATCCGGCCGCCGAGCTCGTCGTCGACGTACTGGCGCACGATCGACTCGAAGTCGGCATCGGCACGCATGCCGAGCTTGCGCGCGAATACGGTGTCGAAGTCGACCGGCCAGCTCTTCACGATGCGGCCGATCGCTTCATCCTCGCGGAACGTCACGCGCGCCGCGACCGCATCGCCGGCGACGCGGCGCAGCGCCGCGAGCATCGCGTCCACCGATGTCGAGATGCCGGGGACGTTGATGCTGCGTGTGTGCGCGAACGCCGATGCGGGTGCGTCGTGGGCGACGATGAAGTTGTCGATCGCCGCGCGCGGCGACGAGAGCCACATGCGCGTCGCGCCGGGCACCGGGCATAGCGCGTCGGCGCCGGCGAGCGGCTCGCGCAGGATGCCGCTCGCGAACGACGACGCGGCCTTGTTCGGCTTGCCGGGGCGCACGCTGATCGTCGGCAGGCGCAGGCTTCGCCCGTCGACGAAGCCCTTGCGCGTGTAGTCGTTGACGAGGAACTCGCCGATCGACTTCTGGTTGCCGTACGAGGACTGCGGCCACAGCGCCTGCGAATCGGGAACCGGGTCTGGCAGCGGGCCACCGAACACCGCGCAGGTGCTCGCATAGACGAACTTTGCGGGCTCGCGCTGCGCGCGGCAGGCCTCGAGCAGCGCGCGCGTCGCGTCGAGATTGACGCGCAGGCCCAGGTCGAAGTCGGCCTCGGCGCCGCCGCTCGGCACCGCCGCCAGATGGAACACGCTGTCCGCGCCCTGCGCGAGCACGCGCGCGACGAGCGCCGGATCGGCGAGGTCGCCGGCAATGGAAGTGACGCGCGGATCCGAAAGCGGCGACGTGACGACGTCGACGAGCGTGATCCGCTCGATGGTTCGCGGGCGGCCGTTGCCGTCCATGAGCGTCGGGCGCGCGAGGAGCGCCTGTGCGAGCTTGCCGCCGAGAAATCCTGCGCCACCGGTGATGATCACGTGCATGCTGGAGCCGTCCTGCGGTCGATGTGTCGTCTCGCATCATACCGGCGAGGCGTCGCGCGGCCGGCTGATAGAATCACCGAACACATTCGCACGCGCATTCGCGCGCGGCGAGCGTGCAAGACCCATCGCCACGATGCCCATTCCGACGCCACGCCGGCTGACGATCGCCACGCGCCGCTCCGCCCTGGCGATGTGGCAATCCGAGCAGGTGCGCACCCGCCTCCTCGCGTCGCATCGCCACCTTTCCGTCGATCTCCTCGGCCTGTCGACGCGCGGCGACGAAGTGCTCGATCGCTCGCTCGCCGACATCGGCGGCAAGGGGCTCTTCATCAAGGAGCTCGAGGTGGCGATGTCGGACGGCCGTGCCGACGCCGCCGTGCACTCGCTCAAGGACCTGCCGATGGACATGCCCGACGGGTTTTTGCTGGCGGCCGTCATCGCGCGCGACGACCCGCGCGACGCGCTGGTGTCGAATCGCTACGCGACGCTGGCCGAGCTGCCACCCGGCGCCGTCGTCGGCACGTCGAGCCTGCGCCGCGAGGCGCAATTGCGCGCGCGCTTCCCGGCCCTGTCGATCGCGCCGCTGCGCGGCAACGTCAACACCCGCGTCGCCAAGCTCGACGCGGGCCAGTACGACGGAATCATCCTCGCCGCGGCGGGACTCAAGCGCCTCGGCATGGGCGAGCGCATCCGCGAGCTGATCGATCCCGAGGACAGCATGCCGGCGGCGGGCCAGGGCGCAATGGCCGTGGAAACATGCGCCGATCGCGAAGACGTCGTCGCGCTGTGCGCGTCGCTCGTCGATCACGCGACACTGCTCGCCACGGCCGCGGAGCGCTCGTTCGCACGCGCGATGTCGGCGACCTGCCACGCGCCGATCGGCGCGTACGCCGAATGGCTCGGCGCATCGCTGTGGCTGCGCGGTGTCGTCGCCAGCGCCGACGGCCGCGAGGTGATGCGCGGCGAGCGCGATGCGGCGGTCGCGGACATTCGCGAGGCACAGACGCTCGGCGAGGCGCTCGGCGGCGAGTTCATGTCGCGCGGCGCGGGCCGCCTCGTCCACGCCTGATGGAACAGGCAGCGCCGCAGGGTCCGCTCGACGGCGTCGGCGTCATCGTCACGCGTCCGGCGCGCCAGGCAGGCGCGTTCGCGCAGAAGCTCGGCGTAATGGGCGCACGACCGATCGTGTTCCCGGCGATCGTCATCCTCCCGCCCAAAGACCGCAGCCCGCTCGACGCAGCGCATCGCGATCTCGCGCAGTACGCCGCGGCGATCTTCGTCTCCGCCAATGCCGCGGAATACGGCGTGCCGCAGTCGCCGTGGCCGGCCGCCGTCGCCGCGTTCGCGACGGGACCGGGGACCGCGGCGGCGCTCACCGACCTCGACGTGCCTGGCGTGGCGTTTCCGGACCAGCAACACGACAGCGAGGGCCTGCTGGCGCTGCCGGGCTTGAGCGACGTCGCGGGCAAGCGCATCGCGATCTTCCGCGGCGATGGCGGCCGCGACCTCCTCGGCAACACGCTGCGCGAGCGCGGCGCGAGCGTCGACTTCGTGACCTGCTACCGGCGCGCGTCACCGACGGCCGGCATCGAGGGCCTGCGCGAGGCGCTGGGCAGGCGTGAGGCGCACGCGCTGACGTTGACGTCGGGTGCCGCGGCGGAGAATTTCATGGCCGTTCTGGACCCGGCGTCGCGCGCCATCGTCGCGGGGCTGCCGACGTTCGCCACGCATCCGCGCATCGCGGCGACCGCGCGCGTGCTCGGCCTGCGCGCCATCGAGACGCCGACCGGCGACGCGGGCCTGATCGGCGCGTTGCTACAATGGTTCGCTGCGCATCCACTCTCCGCGACGGGCGGCTGACCGCCGCTTCGCGAGCCCCCATGCCCAAAGCCGACATCCTCGTCACCGCACCGCTGCCGCCGTTCGTGAGCGAGCCGCTGGCCCGCGACTATCGCTGCGTCGACTACGTGCGCGCCACCGACAAGCCGGCGCTCATCGCCGCCGAAGGCGCGAAGATCCGCGGCCTCGTGCAGGCGGGCGGCACCGTGACGTCGACCGAGCTCCTCGACGCGCTGCCCGCGCTCGAGATCATCTCGGTGTTCGGCGTCGGCTACGACGGCGTGCCGGTCGACTATTGCAAGAAGCGCGGCCTCAAGGTCACCAACACGCCGGACGTGCTGACCGACGACGTTGCCGACACCGCCGTCGCGCTGGTGCTGATGACGGCGCGCGGATTCGTGCGCGCCAACCGCCTGTTGCGCGCCGGCGACTGGTCGAGCGGCGCGTCGGCGCTCACCACGAGGCTCGCCGGCAAGCGCGCCGGCATCCTCGGCCTCGGGCGGATCGGCAAGGCGATCGCGCATCGGCTCTCGGCGTTCGGCCTTGCGATCGCGTACACCGGCCGCAGCAAGCAGGACGTCGACCCCGCATGGACGTTCGTGTCCGATCCCGCCAAGCTCGCGGGGCAAAGCGACTTCCTGATCGTCGCCTGCCCCGGCGGCCCCGCGACGAAGAACCTTGTCGACGCACGCGTGCTCGAGGCGCTCGGGTCCAACGGCACGCTGATCAACATTGCGCGCGGCTCGATCGTCGACGAGCCGGCGCTGATCGCGGCCCTCAAGGCTGGCACGATTCGCACGGTCGGCCTCGACGTGTTCGCCAACGAGCCGATCGTGCCGCCCGAGCTTCTCGCGATGGACAATGTCGTGCTGCTGCCGCATGTCGGCAGCGCGACTGCCGAGACTCGGCTCGCGATGGGCGACCTGTGCCGCGCCAACCTCGATTCGTGGTTCGCGGGCGACGGCGTCAAGACGCTGATTCCCGAGCTGCGCTGAGCCGCTAGCCGGGATCGGCAGCCCTGTCGCGCGCCACGCGCTCGCCGCCGGGCCACATCACCGCCACGAGCGCGCCGACGACGAGCGCGAGCGCCGCCCATTCGGCGCTGCCGGGCCGCTCGCCCAGCAGCAGCATCCCCGAGAACACGCCGACCACCGGGATCGGTAGCGACGACATCGACGACACCGTCACCGGCAGCGTGCGCACGAGCGTGAACCACGTCAGATTGGCGATGGTGCCGGCAACGAAGATGTTGTAGCCGATCGCAAGCCAGGCGCGCGTCGACAGGTGCGCGAATTGCGCGAGCCCGCCGTCGTCGAACAACGGCGCTACCAAAGCGAGCGGCACGCAGCCGACCAGCATCATCCAGCCCGACAGCGCGCTCTGGGGCATCGGCGGCTGCCATTTGCGCAGCAGCACCGTGCCGATTGCCCAGACGAACGCGGCCGCGAGAATCAGCCACGCGCCGCGCGGCGCATTCGCGAGGTGCCGCGCATCGTCGCCGAGCAGGAGCGCCATGCCGCTCATGCCGAGCGCGAAACCGACGATCTTGCGCGCCGACATCGGCTCCTTCAGCAGCACGATCGCCATCGCCGTCGCGAAGATCGGCATCGTATACGCGAGGATCGCGCTGCGCCCCGACGCGAGCTCGCGCACGCCGAACAGCACGAGCCCGTTCCAGCCGGTGATCGAGAACGCCGCGAGGATCAGGACGCGCGGCCACCATCCGCGCGGCACGCGCAGGCTCGCGCCGCTCCAACGCGCCCACGCGAGCATGCACAGCGCGGCGAACGGGAGCGTCAGTGCGCGGAACGTCAGCGGCGCAATTTCGGTGACGCCCATCTTGAGGATCGGCCAGTTGAGCCCCCACGCGACCGCGAGCAGCCCGATCGGCAGCAGCGAGCGCGCGAGCGAACGCGCGTGCCGATCGCCGGGATTCGACGGGTGAGCGGCGCGCGGCGACGCGGCGCGCTGCGCGTCAGGCGGCGATTCCGACGGGGTGCTCAGGGTCGCTCGCCGTACTTGCTTTGGTGCAGCGCGCGCGCCTGCGTCACCCAGCCGTCGCGGCGGATGCGGCCGTGGAACTCCGGCAGCCGCGCGTCGACCGCATCGATGTCGTGATCGCTCCAGCGCGCGATCTCGCGGTACGTCGCGATGCCCATCCGCAGAAGCATGCGCTCGAGCACGGGACCGACGCCGACGATGAGCTTCAGGTCGTCCGGCGCGCCGGCGACGCCGAGCAACGGCGGCGGGGCGTTGTCCTCGAGGTCGACGACGATCTCGCGATAGCGCGCCGTCTCGCCGCGCGCATCGGCGAGCGCGCGCAGGAGCGCGCGACGGTCGTCGGCGAAGTCGCGCAATTGACCGATCTCGGCGGTCGCATTGCGGGCGGCCGCGCGCAGCGCCGCCGACTCGCCCTCGGCGACGCGGATGATCCGCGCGCGCTCGACGACGAGCGGAGCGGTGGCGTCGCCAGCGCTCGCGGACGCGGGCGTTGCTTCGGCGTGTGCAGCGCCCGATGCGGTGGCCGGCGACGCGCCCGCGGGCAGAGTCGCCACAGAGGACGTGGCCGGGATCGCGGGCGCCGTCGTGGCGGCTGACGCGGAAGTCGTGTCGGGCATCGGGGCAGCCGCGGCGTCGGCCCCGCTCGGTGTCCCCGCAGTGGCGTCGGTCCCGGAATCATCCCGCTCGCCGCGGCGCGAGAACGGCAGCGCGCCGCGCAGCCGCGCGTCGCGGCGCTCGCGCAACATGCCGGCGCGGAACGCGAGCGGGATGGCCGCGGCGAGCACGATGAGGACGAGCAGCGTGAAGCCGTTCACGAAGGGCGCGCAACGGGTGCGCGTGCGCCGGGTCGAGAGATGCGCATTCTAGTGCAACCCCGGTGCGCGGGCCGCCCGTGCACCGGCTGCTAGAATCGATGCAACGAATCGCATGCCTCGACGATGAGCGAAATTCCGCCCGCGCCCTCGACGCCGCGCGCGCCGCGCACGACGCCGGCGACGCGCGGCGCGCTCGCGCTCGTCGCGGTGGTGCTGGCGGTGGCCGGCGTCGCCGCATGGCTCGATTCACGGCACCGCGAGGAGCGGCTGCGCGCGGCGTTCGCGCGCGAGCTCGCCACTGCGTCGGCGTCGGCCGACGCGTCGGCGCAGCGCGTGACGACGCTCGCCGCGGAGCTGCGCGACGCGCAGGCCAAGATCGCGCTTCTCGACACGCGCCAGAACGAGGCGCAGTCGCAGACCGCCGCGCTCGAGAGCTTCTACCGCGACCTCACGCCCTCGCGCGACGAGCTCGCGCTGACCGAGGTCGAGCAGACGCTCAACCTCGCGTCGCAGCAGCTCGCGCTCGCCGGCAACGTGCAATCGGCGCTCGCGGCGCTGCAGTTGCTCGACGCGAAGCTCGCGCGGCTCGACCGCCCGCGCTTTGCGCCACTGCGCCGCGCGCTCGCCGCCGACATGGACCGGCTGAAGGCGGTGCCGTACGTCGACGTCGCCGGCCTCGCCGCTCGGATCGACGCGGCGATCGCGAGCGTCGACGCGCTGCCGCTGGCGCACGACGAGCGTGTCGCCGAGGTGGCCGCGCCGGCGGCGGCGCCCGCGCCGACCAGCGCGTGGAGCTCGTTCTGGCACGACCTGTGGAGCGATGCGCGCAACATGGTGCGCATCGAGGTCAGCGACCGGCCGGCCGCGCCGCTGTTGCCGCCGTCGCAACAATACTTCCTGCGCGAGAACCTGCGGCTGCGCCTTTTGTCCGCGCGCAACGCGCTGATCGCGCGCAACGACGCGAGCTTCCGCGCCGACGTGCGCGACGCCGACGAGTGGGTGCGCAAGTACTTCGACGCTCGCGCGAAGCCGGTGCAGCAGCTTCTCGCCACGCTCGTGCAGCTGCGCACGACCAGCATGCCGGCGACCCTGCCGGAGCTCACGCAAAGCCTCGCTGCCGCCGCAACGCTGCGCGAGACGCTCGACCGCCTCGCGCTGGCCCCGCCGGCGCCGCCGGCGCCGCCGCCGGCGAGGCCCACGCCCGCGCCAGTCAAGGCGCGCTGATCGCTTGCGCGCGCTGATCCTGTTCCTGCTGGTGGCGGCGGCCGCGGTCGGCGTGGCGCTGTTCGTCCGCTACAACGGCGGCTACGTGATGTTCGTGTCGCCGCCATGGCGCGTCGAGCTGTCGCAGAACGCGTTCATGCTGTTGCTCGTGCTCGCGTTCCTGCTCGTCTACGGCGCGATAAGGCTCGCGGTGCGGATCGCGCGCCTGCCGCAGGAAGTGCGCGCGCACCGGCAGAAGGTCGACGACGCGAAGCTGCGCACGCGCCAGGACGGCGCGCTGATCGCGCTGCTCGAGGGCCGCTACGGCCGCGCGCGCGAGCTCTGCGAGCAGGCGCTGACGCTGATGCCCGACTCCGGCGTGGCCGCGCTCATCGGCGCCCGCGCCGCGCTCGAGACGCGCGACTTCGCCGCGGCGTCGCGCTTCCTTGCGCATCCCGACGTGCAGGCGCCGCGCTTCGCCGTGCCGCGGATGATGCTCGACGCCGAGCTCGCGCTCGAGCAGGGCATGCCGGGCGACGCGCTGACGCGCCTCGCGGATCTCAAGCGCGAGGCGGGCGCGCACACCGCGGCGTTGCGCCTCGAGCTGCGCGCGCTCAACGCGGCGTCGCGGCCGGCGGAAATCCCGCGGGTCGTCGCCGAGCTCGTCAAGCGTCATGTCTACGACCCCGAGCACGGCGAGATGATCCGCGCGAGCGCGCATGCCGATGCGCTGCGCGCGCTCCCGCACGACGCCGCCGGCTTGCGCGACTACTGGAGCCGCGTGCCCGACGCCGACCGCCTGATTTCGCGCGTCGCGCGCGCCGCGGCACAGAGCTTCCTTGCGCAGGGCGGCGACCGCGAGGCGGCGTCGATCCTCGCGCGGAGCATCGACGCGCACTGGGACGCCGAGTTGGTCGCCTTGTATGCCGATTGCCGGATGCGCGACTCGAGCGAGCAGCTCGAGACGGCGGAGCGCTGGCTCGTCGACCACAGCCAGGAGGCGTCGCTGCTCTTCGCGCTCGGGCGGTTGTGCGAGCGCGCCGAGCTGTGGGGCAAGGCGCAGACGTACTACGAGGCGAGCCTCGCGCTGGCGTCGAGTTGGCGCACGCACGTGGCGCTCGGCGAGATGCTGGCGCGCCTCAATCGCAACGATGCCGCCAACGCGCATCTCGCGGCGGCGTTGAAGCTTGCGCTGTCGGAATTGCGGGCGCGGCCCGCGATGTAACCCGAGCCGCGCGTTACGCGGGATGCGGCTCCGTCTCGCCGGCGATCGTGAAGCTGTCGGCGAAGAACTCCTCGGGTGGCAGGCGTCGAAGCGACGTGAAGTCGCGGCGCGCAGCGTCGACCATCGCCGGCGCGCCGCAGGCGTAGACCTGATAGCCGGACAGGTCGTGGAAGTCGTCGAGCACCGCCTGGTGGACGAAGCCGGTGCGCCCCGGCCATGCATCGGTGTCCTTCGGCTCGGAGAGCACCGGAATGAACGTGAAGTTGCGGTGCGCCTGTTGCCATTCGCCCGGCAGCGCCGGCAGGTAGAGATCGGCGAGCGAGCGCGCGCCCCAGTAGAGCACCATCTCGCGGTCGATGCCGTGGTGGAAGCAGTGCTCGAGCATCGCCTTGATCGGCGCGAAGCCGGTGCCGCCGGCGACGAAGATCATCGGCTTGTCGGACTCCTCGCGCAGGTAAAACGCACCGTGGGGGCCTTCGAGGCGCAGGATCTCGCGGCCCTTGAACGTCGTGAACAGCGGGTCGGTGAACACGCCGCCCGCGATGTGGCGGACGTGCAGCTCGAGCAGCTTGTCGTCGTGTGGCGCGACCGCGAGCGAGAAGCTGCGGCGCTTGCCGTCCTTCAGCAGGAAATCGATGTACTGGCCGGCGAGGAATTGCAGCCGCTCGTTCGCCGGCAGCTTGAAGCGCACGATCGCGACGTCGGGGGCCGCCTTGTCGATCGACTCGATCCGGCAGGGCAGGCGCTTGATCGGGATGTCGCCGGCGCGGCGCACCTCGCGCACCTCGATCGTCAAGTCGGTGAGCGGCCGCGCGCAGCAGAACAGCGCGTAGCCCGCGCGCCGGTCGTCGTCGGTCAGCGTCGTCGCCTGGTACGCGCCGTAGTCGACATGGCCCGCGAGGATGCGGCCCTTGCACGCGCCGCAGGCGCCGTTGCGGCAGCCGTACGGCAGGATCAGGTCGGCCTTCATCGCCGACTCGAGCACCGTGTCGTCGCCCTCGGCGGCGAAGCGGTGATCGCTGGGCATTATGGT
>JAICUU010000201.1 GCA_025935675.1 Burkholderiales bacterium | reverse complement strand
CTCGGCCGCGGTGGCCAGCCGCTCGGTGATCGTCGCCGCGTCGACGTCGCTGTCGGCGACCCATTTCGCCACCGGCGCCTCGATCTGGAAATCGCTGGCGAGCGCCTTCTCGAGCGCCGGCAGGTCCCACTGCTCCTCGACGGAGTCGGGCGGGATATGGCGCCTGACCGTGTCCTCGATCTCGCCGCGGATCATCGAGCCGATCGTCTGCGAGATGTCCTCGCTCTCGAGGAGCTCGTTGCGCTGCTGATAGATGACGCGCCGCTGGTCGTTGGCGACGTCGTCGTATTCGAGGAGCTGCTTGCGGATGTCGAAGTTGCGCGACTCGACACGGTTCTGCGCCTTGGCGATCGAGCGGTTGACGATCGTGTGCTCGATCGGCTCGCCCTCGGGCATCTTGAGGCGAGTCATGATCGCCGACAGGCGCTCGCCGCCGAAGATGCGCAGGAGCGGATCCTCGAGCGACAGGTAGAAGCGCGAGCTGCCCGAGTCGCCTTGCCGCCCCGAGCGGCCACGCAGCTGGTTGTCGATGCGGCGCGACTCGTGGCGCTCGGTGCCGATGATGTGAAGGCCGCCGGCCGCCTTGACCTTGTCGTGCTGCACCTGCCAGTCGGCCATCAGCGCTTCGATCTTGGCCTTGCGCGCGGCCTCGTCGAGCTCGGGATCCTCGCGCACCTCGAGCACCTGGCGCTCGAACGCGCCGCCCAGCACGATGTCGGTGCCGCGGCCGGCCATGTTGGTGGCGATCGTGATCGCGCCGAGCCGCCCCGCCTGCGCGACGATCTCGGCCTCGCGCGCATGCTGCTTGGCGTTCAGCACCTCGTGCGGCAGCTTCTCCTTGGCGAGCACGCTCGACAGGAGCTCGGAGTTCTCGATCGACGTCGTGCCCACCAGCACCGGCTGGCCCCGCGCGAAGCAGTCGCGCACGTCGGCGATGATCGCGTCGACCTTCTCCTTGAACGTACGGAACACGAGGTCGTTCTCGTCCTTGCGCACCATGGGCCGGTGCGTCGGCACGATCATCGTCTCGAGGTGGTAGATCTGCTGGAACTCGAACGCCTCGGTGTCCGCGGTGCCCGTCATGCCGGCGAGCTTCTCGTACATCCGGAAGTAGTTCTGGAAGGTGATCGACGCGAGCGTCTGGTTCTCGTGCTGGATCTTGACGCCTTCCTTGGCCTCGACCGCCTGGTGCAGGCCGTCGGACCAGCGCCGCCCGGGCATCAGGCGGCCGGTGAACTCGTCGACGATCACGACGTCGCCGTCCTGGACGACATACTGCTGGTCGCGGTGGTACAGCGAGTGCGCGCGCAACGCCGCGTACAGGTGGTGCATCAGCGAGATGTTGTGGGCGTCGTAGAGGCTGCTCCCCGCGGGCAGGAGGCCCGCCTGCGCCAGCACCTGCTCGGCGTGCTCGTGGCCCTCTTCCGACAAGAGCACCTGGTGCTGCTTCTCGTCGACCCAGTAGTCGCCCGGCCCCTTCTCCTCGGCCTGGCGCGTGAGCTTCGGGGCGAGCTCGTTGAGGCGGTAGTACATCTCGATGTTGTCGTCCGCCTGGCCCGAGATGATGAGCGGCGTGCGTGCCTCGTCGATCAGGATCGAGTCGACCTCGTCGACGATCGCGTAGGAAAGCCCGCGCTGCACGCGCTCTTCGGCGGCGAACACCATGTTGTCGCGCAGGTAGTCGAAGCCGAACTCGTTGTTCGTGCCGTACGTGATGTCGGCCGCGTAGGCGGCCTGCTTCGCCGGCTTTTCCATCTGCGACAGATTGACGCCGACGGTGAGCCCGAGGAAGCGGTAGATCCGCCCCATCCAGTCGGCGTCGCGCTGCGCGAGGTAGTCGTTGACGGTGACGACGTGCACGCCCTTGCCGGAGAGCGCGTTGAGGTACGCGGGCAGCGTGGCGACGAGCGTCTTGCCCTCGCCGGTGCGCATTTCCGCGATCTTGCCGTGGTGCAGCGCCATGCCGCCGATCAGTTGCACGTCGAAGTGGCGCATGTTGAGGGTGCGCCGGCCGGCCTCGCGGACGACGGCGAACGCCTCGGGCAGCACGTCGTCGAGCGACGCGCCGCCTTTCACCCGCGCCTTGAGCTCGTCGGTCTTGCCGCGGAGCTCGTCGTCCGTCAGCTTCTCGATCGCGGGCTCGAGGCGGTTGACCTCGCGAACCTGTTGGCTGAACTGCTTCAGCATCCGCTCGTTGCGGCTGCCGAAGACGCGGGTGAGGAGGTCGGTGATCATTTAGTCAATGCCTAGAACGGCGAAGGGCGTAAAGCAGAACGGCGAAGGCGCAAACGCGAAGGGCGGACGGCACAGCGGCGCTGCAACGGCGAAGGTCGAGAGCCTTGGGACAAAAAACAAGGGGTGAGGACTCCCTCACCCCTTTGCCGATGCCGTCGTCGCCGCCCAAGTCTCAGCCTGGCTTGAAGAATCGCGCAGGGTTCTGCGGCGTGCCGTTCAATCGGACCTCGTAGTGCAGGTGCGCCCCGGTGGAGCGGCCGGTGGTGCCGACGCGCGCGATCGGCTGGCCCCGCAGCACGAGATCGCCGGCCTTGACGAGGAGCTTCGATGCATGCGCGTAGCGCGTGACGAGGCCGTTGCCATGGTCGACCTCGACCATTTTACCATAGTCGCTGTGCACGCCCGCGAAGATCACCTTGCCGCTCGCGGCGGCGGTGATCGTCGTGCCGACCGGCGACGGGAAGTCGATGCCCTCGTGGAACGTGCGCAGGCCGTTGAACGGATCGATCCGGTAGCCGAAGTTCGACGAGAACCAGTGGTCCGGAATCGGCTCGTGCGTCGGCAGGAACTTGCGGCTCGCCGAATCTTCCACGAGGAGCGCCTCGAGCACGGCGTACTGGTCGGTGCGCGTGTCGACTTCCTCGGTGAGATTGGCGAGCATCGTCTCGAACTCACGCTCGGTGAAGCTGCGCGACGGCAGCGACGACACCGGCCCGCCACGCCCGGGCGCCGGGTCGGCATCGCGTCCACGGGTCGCGCCCTTTCCGGTGCTGTCCATCGGCGCATCGCCCTTGCCGGCCTTGCCGTCGTCGGGCGCCGCGCCCGACGGAAGCTCGTCGGGATTGAGGCCCGCGCTCTTGGCGAGCCGCTCGCCGAGGCTGTCGAGCCGCAGCACGCGCGCCTGCAATTCGCCGAGCCGCAGCGCCATCGCGTTGATGTGCCCTTGCGTCTTCTCGAGGTTGCGCTGCGCCTCCTCGCGCTGGCCGGCCAAAACGATCGCCTGCAGCCACGGATGCCGGACCGCTGCCGCCCATTCGAGCGTCAGGAAATTGAAGAGCAGCGTGAACGCGATGAACAGCACAAGGAGCGTCACACTCCCGGCGAGCCAATGACGCCAGTCGAGGGTGATCGTCCGCGCCCGCGCGCTCGCGCCGCTCACCAGTATGATGTTCACGTGTCGCCTTCCTTTACGATCTCGCCGGTGCCACGACCTTCGCCATCCAGATCCCTCGCCGGGGTGCTCGCCGCGCATCCGCAAACGGCGGAGTGGCAACGGCGCGTCGCCCGAAACGAGGCGATCATGAAGGTGCTGCGTCGGGTCCTGCCTCGAGCGCTCGGTGCCGAATTGACCGTCGATGCCGGTGAATCGGGCGAATTGAGGCTCGTTGCAGCCAGCGGTGCGGTCGCCGCCCTGCTGCGCCAGCGCGGGTCCGATCTCATGTCGGCGCTCGCGCGGGAGGGGTTGGAGTGTACGGCGATCAGGGTCGTCGTGCAACCTCGGCCGACTGCCGGCGTCGAGCGCAAAACCCATGCGATTCAATGGGATGAGTCGGCATCCCAAGCGCTGTCGAAGCTTTGCGGCACGTTGCCGGACGGGCCGCTCAAGGCCGCGGTCGGGCGGCTCCTGCGTCGCCACTGACCTGCCGGCGGCGTCTCTCCACACCCTCGCCACGTCGTCCGACGACTTCCGATGGCGGCCCTACCCACGTTGACGTTGCGACCGGGCGCGGTGACGCTCGCCGACCTGCGGCGCATCCAGGGCGGCGGCGTCCTGCTTGCGCTGGACCCTGCGGCGTGCGACGACATCGACGCCGCGCGCGCGGTTGTCGACGACATCGTCGCGCGTGATACGGTCGTCTACGGGGTCAACACGGGCTTCGGCAAGCTCGCGCAGACGAAGATCGCCGCCGGCCGCGCGGCCGAGCTCCAGCGCAATCTCGTGCGGTCGCACGCGACCGGCGTCGGTGTGCCGCTCACCGATTCCGTCGTGCGACTCGTGCTCGCTGCGAAGGCGGTCAGCCTGGCGCGCGGCCATTCGGGCGTGCGCGGCGGGCTCGTCGACGCACTCCTCGCACTCGCCAATGCGCGCGTGCTGCCGCGGATCCCGTCGCAAGGCTCGGTTGGCGCGTCCGGCGACCTTGCACCGCTCGCGCATCTCGCGGCGGTATTGATCGGCGAAGGCGAAGCGATGGTTGGCGGTACGACCGTCAGCGGCGCCGACGGTTTGCGCAGGGCCGGCCTCGCGCCGTTCGTGCTCGGTCCCAAGGAGGGGCTCGCGCTTCTCAACGGCACGCAGGTGTCGACCGCGCTCGCGCTCGCCGCGCTGTTCGACGCCGAGAAGGTGTTCGCCGCGGCGCTGGTCGCCGGCGCGCTGTCGCTCGAGGCGATTCGCGGCTCGGTCAAGCCGCTCGACGCGCGCATCCACGCGGCGCGCGGCCAGCGCGGCCAGGTCGCTGTTGCGGCGGGCCTGCGCGACATCCTCGCCGGCAGCGGCATCGTCGAATCGCATGCGCAATGCGGCCGCGTGCAGGACCCCTACTCGATCCGCTGCATCCCGCAGGTGATGGGCGCCTGCCTCGACAACCTCGCGCACGCGGCGCGCGTGCTCGAGATCGAGGCCAATGCCGCGTCCGACAACCCGCTCGTGTTCGCGGCGAGCGGCGAGGTGCTGTCGGGCGGCAACTTCCACGCCGAGCCGGTTGCGTTCGCCGCCGACGCGCTCGCACTGGCGATCGCCGAGATCGGCGCGATCAGCGAGCGGCGGATCGCGCTTTTGATCGACGCGTCGCTGTCGGGATTGCCGCCGTTCCTCGTCGCCGATGGTGGCATCAACTCCGGGTTCATGATCGCCCACGTGACCGCGGCGTCGCTCGCATCCGAGAACAAGTCGCTCGCGCACCCGGCGAGCGTCGACAGCCTGCCGACGTCGGCCAACCAGGAGGATCACGTGTCGATGGCGACGTTCGCGGCGCGCCGCCTTGCCGCGATGATCGACAACACCGCGACGATCGTCGGCATCGAGGCGATGGCGGCCGCGCAGGGCATCGACTTCCTGCGCCCGCTCGCGAGCTCGCCGGCGATCGAGCGCGAGCACGCGGCGGTGCGCGCGCGTGTCGCGTTCCTCGCCGAGGACCGCTTCCTCGCGCACGACATCGAGGCGATGCGCGCGTGGGCGCTCGGCGACGACTGGCCGGCGCCAATCGCGGCGATGCTGCCGTCGCGCGGCGATGACGCGCGGCTGCGCTCTTGAAAGGAGCCACGCGATGAATGCAAACGACCGGATGCTCCACGGCGCCGCCGACGATGCTACACATGGCGCGCGCCCGGTGCGCGCGCCGCGCGGCACCGCCCTCTCCTGCCGCAACTGGCAGATCGAGGCCGCGTACCGGATGATCCAGAACAACCTCGATCCCGAGGTCGCCGAGCGGCCGGACGACCTCGTCGTCTACGGCGGCATCGGCAAGGCGGCGCGCACCTGGGCGGCGTTCGACGCGATCCTCGCCGCGCTGCGCGCGCTGCGCGAGGACGAGACGCTGCTCGTGCAATCGGGCAAGCCGGTCGGCGTGCTGCGCACGCACGCCGACGCGCCGCGCGTCTTGATCGCCAACTCGAACCTCGTGCCGTACTGGGCGACGTGGGAGACGTTCCACGAGCTGGACCGCAAGGGCCTGATGATGTTCGGGCAGATGACCGCCGGCTCGTGGATCTACATCGGCAGCCAGGGGATCGTGCAGGGCACGTACGAGACGTTCGTCGAGGCCGGCCGCCAGCACTACGGCGGCTCGCTCGCGGGCCGCTGGATCCTGACCGCGGGCCTGGGCGGCATGGGCGGCGCGCAGCCGCTCGCGGGCGTGCTCGCCGGTGCGTCGGTGCTCGCCGTCGAATGCCAGGCGTCGCGGATCGACGCGCG
>JAICUU010000085.1 GCA_025935675.1 Burkholderiales bacterium | reverse complement strand
TCTGCCGCGCGCCGCTCGCTTTCCTTGAGCGACACCGACAATTCGTGCGTGCGCGCATCGATCTTGCGCTCGAGGTCCTCGGAAGCGCGCGCGTTGGCGAGCGCGATCGCGCCCTGGCTCGCGAGCATTGACAGGAGGTCGCGGTCGCCGTCGTGAAAGCGACCGAACTTGCCGTCGATGTCCGCGTACAAGTAGCCCAGCAGCTCGCGCTGCGCGACGAGCGGCGCTACCATCCGCGAGCGCTGGCCGAGCTCGCTGCCGGCCTTTGGGCTGAAGTCGAGCGTGGTCACGAGGCTGCGGCGCACCTGGTCGAGCAGCGGCTCGACCTTGCGCAGGAGCTTGCCGGCGTCCTCGCCGCGCGGCAGCTCGCTCGCGACGATCCGGCGCTCGCCGCCTTCGTCGAGCACGAGCATCACGCGCTCGGCGCCCATCAGCTCGGTTGCTTCCTCGATGAGGAACGTATGGAGCTCGGCGCTGCTGCGGATCTCGTTGAGCCGCAGTCCGGTGTCGACGAGGCGATCGAACGGAGCCGCGCGCTCGCTCTCGATGGCGAGATGGGCGCGGCGCTGCGCCGGCGGCAGCCGATGCTTGCGCGCGTGATCGAGCCACGCCTCGATCAACTGGCGCTGCTCCTGCGGCTTGCACAGGAAATTGCGCCGCAAGCCCTCGTCGCGCACATTGGCGATGACCTTGACCATCTCCGCATAGCCGGTCTCGAGAGCCGCGCGGGCCTTGGCCGCATGGCCGTTGGCGTCCAGCGCGCGAAAGTGGTTCAGCCAGACGATGACCGGCGAAAGATTGTCCGTACCGACGCGGTCTTTTGCGCCGATGAGCTTCGTGGCGCGTCGCGACGCGGCCAGCGCCTGGCGGGGCTTGCCGAGCGCGAGGAGCGCGCCCGCGAGCTTGGCGAGGCCCTCGGTCTCGGCGTTCGCGTCGCTGATCTTGCGGTTGATGTCGGCGTAGCGACCGAAGGCGGCGGACGCCGTCGCCGCATCGCCCTCGGCGAGGGCGATCTCGCCGCGCAACAGCTCGAGGTCGTCGGGCCACGCGAAGTACTCCATGCCCTCCACGAACGACGTGACCTGCTCGAGCAGCGCACGCGCCTCGGCCGGCCGTCCCGCGAGCAGGTGCAGCGAGCACTGGTAGATCTGGGTCGTCACCAGCAGCGACTTGGCGTTGATCCGCGCCGCGATGGCCTGCGCACGCTTCGAGCTGCGCAGCGACTGGCGATGCAGCCCCAGCAAGGAATACGTCGTCGAGACGTTGCTGTAGATCATGGCGGCGCGCTCGGCGTACCCGCTCGCCTCGATGGTCGCCATCGCCTGCAATTGCAGCTTGAGCTTCTGGCCAAGGTCACGCTGGCCGTTGGCGAGCGAGTTGAGCACGTTGCCGGCGCCATACCGGTCGCCGGCATCGCGGGCCAGCGCCAGGCTCGCGTCGAGCGTCGCCATCGCATCCGTCGGGTCGCCCGCGCCCGCGGCGATCTTCGCCATCGCCTCGATCCACATCGCGCGGCCGCGCAGCGCGTCGTCGCCGTCATTGGCGAAGCGTTGCGCGGCGACAGCATGGGAAATGGCGGCCCGCAGATCGCGTGACCGGAACTCCGCCTCGGCGAGAACGAGCAGCGCGAGCGCGAGTAGCGCGGGCTCGCCAGCGCGTTGCGCCGCCCGGTGCGACGCCTTGGCTTCGCGCACGGCCGAAAGCAGGTTCGATTCGCGCATCTCGACCACGGCGTGGCGGCCGTGCGCACGCGCGCTTGCCGCCGCCTTCGCGCGCGCCGACCCAACGCGCGCGGCGATCCGTGCCATCGCCGTGGCGTCTTCGCGGGCGCGATCGAACGCGCCTTGCGCGACCAGGCTTTCGGCACGCGCGTCGAGCAGGGCGATGCGGTCGAGGTCGGCGAGCCGCGCGGCGTCGAGGGCAGCGGACGCCTCGGCGATCGCGCGCTCGTGCTGCCCGCCCCAGGTCAGGTCGCGAACCGCTTGCGCGAGGGCGCCCGCTGGCGCGCCAGCGGACCGCTTGCGCGCCGCCGCCCGCGGCTCGGGCGAGGCGCGCCGCGGCGCCTTCCTGGACGACGGGTTTTTGGCGGTCATGGCAGGGCTTGGAAGGGCGCTCGCGGCTCTTTTCGGTCCCGCGTGGCCGGGTCGGCGCGGCGGGGCCATTCGCGCGTCGAACCGGGCGATCGCGGCGTGCGCCGAGGCCGGGCGGCGCCAAGTCTACGTCGAAGCCGCCATGGTTGGCGAGTTTCCGGCCGAGCCGGTGCGCCCGCTTGAGCGATCACTGTTTTTCAGGCATAATCAAAGGCTTTCCGGCATTGGCCGCCATCCGTCAGGGCGGCGATGGCCGGCCACGAATTCGAAGGAGCGGGCGATGGCTCGAGTGTGTCAAGTCACCGGCAAGAAGCCAGTCGTGGGTCACCACGTCTCGCATGCCAACAACAAGACGAAGCGCCGGTTCCTGCCGAACCTGCAGCGCCGCCGGTTCTTCGTCGAGAGCGAGAACCGCTGGGTGAGCCTGCGCCTCACCACCAACGCATTGCGCACGATCGACAAGAACGGCATCGACGCCGTGCTGGCCGACCTGCGCGCCAAGGGCGAGCGCGTCTGACGCGCGGCCCAGGAGACCGATCATGCGCGAAAAGATCAAGCTCGAATCGTCGGCCGGCACCGGCCACTTCTACACGACGTCCAAGAACAAGAAGCTGATGCCGGAGAAGATGGTGATCAAGAAGTTCGATCCCGTCGCCCGCAAGCACGTCGAGTACAAGGAAACCAAGCTCAAGTAGGCGGCGCATTTCGTGGCGTCGCGCTGGCCCAGTGGCCGCGCGGGACAACGACCCGGCACTCGAACGGCCCGCGAACGCGGGCCGTTTGCATTGGCGCGCCGGTCGTAACGCGTGCCGCCGCGAGGCGCCACCGGGCCTTGGTGCGCATCGCATGGCGCGTCCAGCGTGCGTGGCGCTACGATAGGGTCCGACGCACATCCCACGTAGCCCCCTCGAGCGAGCCAGTCCCATGCCCCCATCGAAGAACGCGCCGCCCACCTCGCGCGCCCGCACGCCCGCCGACCTTCGCAGCGCACGCTGGTTCGCCGAGGACAGCATGCGCGGCGCCGGCCATCGCTCGCGGATGATGCAGATGGGCTATGGCGCAGACGACTGGGAAGGCCGCCCGGTCATCGCCATCGTCAACACGTGGTCGGACCTGCAGCAATGCCATGCGCACTTCAAGGACCGCGTGGTCGACGTCAAGCGCGGCGTCGAGCAGGCGGGCGGCCTGCCGATGGAGCTGCCGGCGCTGTCGCTGTCCGAGGTGATGGTCAAGCCGACGACGATGCTCTATCGCAACATGCTCGCAATGGAGACCGAGGAGCTGCTGCGCAGCCATCCGGTCGACGGCGCGGTGCTGATGGGTGGCTGCGACAAGACGACGCCGGGCCTCCTGATGGGCGCGATCAGCGCCGGATTGCCCGCCATCTACCTTCCGGCCGGCCCGATGCTGCGCGGCAACTGGAAAGGCAAGGTGCTGGGATCGGGTTCCGACATCTGGAAGTACTGGGACGAGCGCCGCGCCGGCAACATCAGCAAGGACGACTGGAGCGAGATCGAGGGCGGCATCGCGCGAAGCTACGGCACGTGCATGACGATGGGTACGGCGGCGACGATGATGGGCATCGCCGAGGCGCTCGGCATGACGCTGCCGGGCGCGTCGTCGATCCCGGCCGCCGATTCGAACCACATCCGCATGTCGGCCGCCTGCGGCCGGCGCATCGTCGACATGGTGTGGGAGGACCTCGTGCCCGCGAAGATCCTCGACCGGCGCGCATTCGAGAACGGCATCGCGATGGCGATGGCGATGGGCTGCTCGACCAACGCGATCATCCACCTGATCGCGATCGCTCGACGCGCCGGCGTCGACGTCACGCTCGACGATTTCGAGAAGGCGAGCCGCAAGGTGCCCGTGCTCGCCAACATCCGGCCCTCCGGCAGCACCTACCTGATGGAGGATTTCTACTACGCGGGCGGCGCGCCGGCGTTGCTCGATCGCGTACGCGGTCATCTGCACGCCGACGCGATGACCGTCAACGGCCGCACGCTCGGCGCCAACATCGAGGGTGCACAGGTGTACGACGACGACGTCATCCGCCCGCTCGACAAGCCGATCTACGCCGAGGGCGCGCTGGCGGTGCTGAAAGGCAACCTCGCGCCGAACGGCTGCGTGATCAAGCCGTCGGCCTGCGAGCCGCGCCTGTTGCGCCACACGGGGCCTGCGATGGTGTTCGACGACTACCCGTCGATGAAGGCGGCGGTCGAGCGCGATGACCTCGACGTGACGGCCGACCACGTGCTGGTGCTGCGCAACGCCGGCCCGCTGGGCGGGCCCGGCATGCCCGAGTGGGGGATGCTGCCCATCCCGGTGAAGCTCGTGAAGGCCGGCGTGCGCGACATGCTGCGCATCTCCGATGCGCGGATGAGCGGCACGAGCTACGGCGCCTGCGTGCTGCACGTGTCGCCCGAGTCGTTCATCGGCGGCCCGCTCGCGCTCGTCGAGACCGGCGACCGCATCAGCGTCGACGTGCCGAATCGGTCGATTCGCCTCGAGGTCTCCGACGAGGAGCTCGCGCGCCGCAAGGCGGCGTGGCGGCCGCCGGCGCCGCGCTACCAGCGCGGGTACGGCTACATGTTCTCGCGGCACATCCTGCAGGCGGACGAGGGCTGCGACTTCGATTTCCTCGAGACGGGTTTCGGCGCGCCGGTCCCCGAGCCCGATATTTATTGACGGCGGCCCTCAACGTCATTCCCGCGCAAGCGGGAATCCAGCTTGACGTGCGCTTGGGCGTTACGACTGGATCCCCGCTTGCGCGGGGATGACGTTGTTGTGGCCGCGGCGCCACAACAAAAAGCCCGCCGAAGCGGGCCTTAATTACCTCCAGCGCGCGGCAGCGCGCGTCCTTACGCGTAGCGGCGCAGCTTGTGCGAGAACCGCGCCAGCGGCGGAATCCCCGACGACTCCGCGCGGTGGCACCAGTCCTGCAGCTTGACGAGAAGCTGCTCCGACGATTCGGTCGAGCGCTCCCACAACGCCGCGAGCTCGCTGCGCATCGCCACGATCTTGGCGAGCACGAGGCTTTGCGCGACGGTGCTTTCGACGTGCTCGAGCTCGGTCGGCGACCAGCCCGTCGGGCCGTTGGTCAGCAGGCGCTTGATGCGTCGCGTGCTCGGCACCTTGCCACGCGTGTCGCCGGCGCGCAGCGCGGCCAGCTCCGCGGCGCACGCTGCCTTGAGCGCGCGCGCGTAGTCGGTGGCGACGTGGTAGCGGTGGGTGATGATCGCCTGCAGCGTGGCGAGGTCGGGCGCGGTCTTGGCCGGCGCCTTCACGAGCTTCGGTGCAACCTTGCGTACCTGCGCGAGGCGCAGCGCCGCCAGGATGCGGATGTAGGCCCAGCCGATGTCGAACTCGAACCACTTCGACGACAGCTTCGCCGACGTCGCGTACGCGTGGTGGTTGTTGTGCAGCTCCTCGCCGCCGATGATGATGCCCCACGGCACGATGTTGGTCGATGCGTCGGCGCACGCGTAGCTGCGATAGCCCCAGTAATGGCCGATGCCGTTGATGATGCCGGCCGCGGTGACCGGGATCCACAGCATCTGCACGGCCCAGATCGTGAGGCCGACGGCGCCGAACAGCGTGAGGTCGATGATCATCATCACGCCCACGCCCTGCCACGAGAAGCGCGAATAAAGATTGCGCTCGACCCAGTCGTCGGGCGTGCCATGGCCGTATTTGGCGAGCGTCTCGGCGTTCTTCGCTTCGGCGCGATAGAGCTCCGAACCCTTCCAGAAGACCGTCCTGATGCCGTGCGCCACCGGGCTGTGCGGGTCGTCGGAGGTCTCCACCTTGGCGTGGTGCTTGCGATGGATGGCGACCCATTCCTTGGTGACCATGCCGGTGGTGAGCCACAGCCAGAACCGGAACACGTGCGCGACCGCGGGGTGCAGGTCGAGCGCGCGATGCGACTGGCTGCGATGCAGGTAGATCGTGACTGCCGCGATCGTGACGTGCGTGAACGCCAGCGTGACGACGACGTAGCCCCACCAGGGGAGAGGCGCGATGCCGCGGGAAAGCAGGGAGAGAACGTCGTTGACCATTGATCTAAAAGGAGAAAGTGAGTCCAGCCGTCAAGCGGCGGCAGATACGGCGTATTTTACCTCGTCCAAGGGGTCGCCGCGCACCTCTCGAAGATGCAATTTGTGGGCCGCGCGCGGGAGATCAAGGGTCACGTTGCGGGGCGAGCAGCGTCGGGGGCCGGGATCCGGCCCGCCGGCGGCTCTGCGAGCGCGATGCCATGGGCGTGAAACGCCGCCAGCACGGCCCGATTGACCGCGCTGCGGATGTTGTCGCCGTCGACGCGCACCACGTCGGCGTTGGCGAGCCAGACGCCGAGCTCGAGGCGGATGCCGAAGTCGCCGAAGCCGCGCAGCAGCGCCTTCGGCGGATGCGCGCCGGTGCCTACGCGCGGCTCGCTGCGGGCGGCTTCCTCCATCACCGCAAGCGCGCGCTCCACGTCGGTGCCGAACGCCACCTGCACCGGCAGCGGCACCCGCACCTCGCCATACGGCGGGTAGCGCAGCACGACGCTCGTGATCATCATCTCGTTCGGCACGATGCTCTCGCTGCCGTCGAGGTCGCGCACCACGACGTAGCGCGCGGTGAGGCGCGTGACGACGCCGGTGCGGTCGCCGACGCTGATGCGGTCGTTCATCCGGATCGACTTGTCGAACAGGATCGCGAAGCCCGACACGTAGTTCGACGCGAGCTTCTGCAGGCCGAGGCCGATGCCGACGCCGAGCGCGCCGCCGAACACCGACAGCAGCGTGAGGTCGAGGCCGATCCACTGCAGCGCGATCAGCACGCCCATCGTCAGGAGCGTCGCGCGCAGGAACTTGGCGAGCACGACGCGCAGGTTGACGTCGATGCGCGCCTTCATGAGCTGCTGCTCGAGGAAGCCGGACAGCCACAGCGTGCCGATCAGCGTGATCGCGACGACCAGCAGCCCCTTGGTGAACGTGAGCAGCGACACGCCGCCCTTGCCGAGCGGGATCTCGATGTCGTCGAGGTTGTCGAGGATCTCGGGCAGGAAGCCGACGAAGTGGAACACCACCAGTGCCCACACCGCGAACGCCAGCGTGCGCTCGGACGTCTTGAGCCACGTGGCGTTGGCAAACAGCCGCCGCAGGCCGTAGACGATCATGCGGATCACCACCAGCGCGAGCAGGAGCGGCAGCGCGATGTCGAGGAAGAACGTCGCGCCGCTCTTGCGCATCGCGATGCGCGCGACGGCGACCAGCGCCCACGCGGTCAGCGGGAAGATGACCCGGACCAGCGAGCCGGCGAGGCGCGAGTCGGGAGGCCGGCTTTCGCGCTTCGCGCGCGTCGCGGCGATGCGCCGGTCGATGAGCCATGCCAGCGCGAGCGCGAACGCGATGATCGCGAGCTGCGCCCAGCCGCGCGGCGTCGATGTCGCGATCTCGATGCGCGACCAGTCGATCGATTGCATCATCTGCGGGGAGTCTAGCAGCGCTTTTCGAGGATCGCCGCGAAGAAGCCGTCGCAGCCGTGCGTCTGTGGCGTGACGCGAAGTCGCGGGCCGGTGTCGAGCGCGATGCCGGCACGCGCGAGCTCGCGCGCGGCGTCCTGCTCCGCGAATTCCGGATGCGCGGCGAGGAACGCGTCGACGACGGCGTCGTTCTCCTCGTGGAGCACGCTGCACGTCGCGTAGACCAGGCGGCCGCCCGGCTTCACCAGCGTCGCCGCCGCGGCGAGAATGCTGGCCTGTTTCGCGGCGAGCTCGGCGACATCGGCCTCGCGCTGCCGCCACTTGAGGTCGGGGTTGCGGCGCAGCGTGCCGAAGCCCGTGCACGGCGCGTCGACCAGCACGCGGTCGAGCTTGTTCGCGAGCCGCTTGACCTTGGTGTCGCGCTCGCCGGCGAGCGCCTGCGGATGCACGTTGGAAAGGCCGGAGCGCGCGAGGCGCGGCGCGAAGTGGGCGAGGCGTCGCGCCGACGTGTCGAACGCGTAGAGGCGGCCGGTGCTGCGCATCAGCGCGCCGAGCGCCAGCGTCTTGCCGCCGGCGCCGGCGCAGAAGTCGGCGACCATCTCGCCACGCCGCGGCGCCAGCGCGAACGCGACGAGCTGGCTGCCCTCGTCCTGCACCTCGATCGCGCCTTCCATGACCAGCGGGTGGCGCTGCAACGCCGGGCGGCCATCGATGCGGATGCCGAGCGGCGAGTACGGCGTCTCGCGGGCGTCGAAGCCGCCGTCGCGGAGTGCCGCGAGCGCCGCCTCGCGCGTCGTCTTCTGCGGGTTGACGCGCAGGTCGAGTGGCGCGGGCACGAGCGACGCCTGCGCGAACGCGTCGCGCGCGCCGTCGCCCAGTTCTGTGCCGAGCCGATCCCACAGCCAGCCGGGCAGGTCGAGCGCGACGGCGGGCGCGAGCGGCGTCTCGAGGCGCGACTTGAATGCGGCGAGCCACGTCGATTCGCGCGTGTCGAGGAACGCGTCGATGTCGCGCACCGACGCGTGCAAATGACGCACGACGACGGCCAGCGCGAGGCGCCGCGGATCGGCGGTCTCGGCAAGCGCCTCGAGCGAGCGCCGCCGCCGCAGCCACGCGAACACGCCCTCGGCGACGAACGCGCGATCCTGCGCGCCGAGCGCGCGGTTGGCGCCGAAGAAGCGATGCAGCGTGGCGTCGGCCGGATACGCGAGCGGCGCGATCTCGCGGATCGCCGCGGCGAGCGCCGCGACCTGGCCGGCGAAAATCCGCGTGCGCGGCTTCGCCATCATCCGCCGGTGTTGGTGGGGAACGTCGCGCCGGGCGCGAATTCGGTGGGCGGCGGCGCCGTGCCCGGTTGAGGCGCCATCACCGCCGTGCCGTTGGTCAGCGTGGGCGCCCAGCCGCCGTCGCCCGCCCCGGCCGCAGGATCGACGCGGATCGCGTCGAGCAGGATGTCGACGGTGCCGCGCTTGTTGGCGAGCCGCATCTTCACCGGCAGGTAGCGCAGGCTCGGCGCGAGCCACACGTACGAATCGTTGTTGCCGTCGTCGCTGACGCGATGCCAGCGCTCGGTGGCGATCGTGCCCTCGCCCCAGCGCAGCGTCTCGTCGTCCTCGTGGGTCACCGTGTAGCGCGTGACGCGGCGCGTGGTCGCGAGCGAGAACGCGACGCGGCGCGCGTCGGGCGGGGTGAAGTAGTACTGCCACATCAGCGACAGCGCGTCGAACATCGGCGTGTCGATCGGCGCCGACTTGTCGCCGGACAGCGTGACGATGCCCGCTTCCCAGTCGAAGTGCGCCGACTCGCGCTTGCCGGTGTCGCTGCGCTCGAACGCGAACTCGACGGGTTGCAGGCCTTCGTCGGTGATGATGCCGCGGCTCTCGAGGCGGCCTTCGCCGCGCACCAGCAGCGCGGCGAGGCCCTTCGCCTTGCCCACCGTGTAGATCCGGTAGCGGCTTCCCGAGTGCTCGAAGCGGTACGTCGCATCGCCGATCAGGAAATCGTGATGGCCGAGGTAGATCTTGTACGCGAGGTCGACGCGCGGCGGCAGCGCCTTGCCTGACGGCGGCGCGGCGGGCGGCAGGTCGGCGGCCTCGGTGAGCGGCGTGTCTGTTGCGCCGCTCGTGGACGCGGTGGCCGCCGGCGCGTTTGCCGCCGCGGCGGGCTCGGAACGCGGCACAGGCTCGGCGGCGAGCGCGTCGGCGACGTGAGTCTCGACACGGCGCGGCGCCGGCGCCCGGCGTGCGGCGCTCTTGGCGGCCGGCTGCGGGGCCGGCGCCACGACCGGCGGAGGCGGTGGGAGCTCGCGCAGCGTCGCCGTCAGCGGCACGTCGTCCGGATCGTCGGGGGGCGACGCCGGCCACAGCGTGAACGCGAGATGGACGGCGAGCGAGATCGCGAGCGCCGCCGCGAGGCCGCGCGAGAACCACCGGGTGCGCCGGGTCAGCGAGGGAAAGGGTGGCGCTGGGGCGAGCGTGGCCATCGGCAACGAAGTCGGGGTAGGGCGGCGGGCGATCCTTGCGACATCGGTGCGCCCAACGCGTTTGCAAGCGCCAACCCGTCAGCCGGGCGGGCGCTCTGCGATTTGGACACGCCCGCCCTCGATCCGCAAGCGGCGCTCGCAGAAGAGGTTGACGGACTGCGGCAGGATCCGGTGCTCCGCGACGAGCACGCGCTGGGCGAGGCGCGCCTCGTCGTCGCCGGCGACGACCGGCACGCGCGCCTGCAGGATGACCGGGCCGCCGTCCACGTCGGGCGTGACGAAGTGCACGGTGCAGCCGTGCTCGGCGACGCCGTCGGCGAGCGCGCGGCGGTGCGTGTGCAGCCCCGCGTAGTCGGGCAGGAGCGACGGGTGGATGTTGATCATCCGTCCAGCGTAGCGCGCGACGAACGGTGCGCCCAGCACGCGCATGAAGCCGGCGAGCACGACGAGGTCGGGCGCGTGCCGGTCGATCTCGGCCGCGAGTGCCGCGTCGAACGCGTCGCGCGTGGCGAACGCCGCGTGGTCGACCACGGCGGTCGCGACCCCGCGATCGGCGGCGAGCGCGAGGCCGCGCGCGTCGCCGCGGTTGCTGATCACCGCGACGATGGTGCCGGCGAGCGCGCCCTGCGACTCGGCGTCGGCGAGCGCGGTGAAGTTCGAGCCACGACCCGAGATCAGCACGACGATGCGCGCGATCGCCATGACCAGGGGCGGGCGACTACGCGACGACGGTCGCGGCGGCGCCGGGCGCGCGCATCACGATGCGCCCGATCGCCGTGGCGCGCTCGCCATGCGCCGCGAGCGACGCGAGCGCCGCGTCGGCGTCGCGCTCGGCGACGACGATCGCCATGCCGATGCCGCAGTTGAACACGCGGTGCATCTCGGCAGCGGCGACGTTGCCCTCGCGCTGCAGCCAGTCGAAGATCGCCGGCTGCTGCCAGCGCGCCTGCTCCAAGCGCGCGGCGACGCCGTCGGGCAGCATCCGCGGCACGTTCTCGACCAAGCCGCCGCCGGTGATGTGCGCCATGCCCTTGACGGGCATCTCACGCATCAGCGCGAGCAGCGGCTTCACGTAGATGCGCGTCGGCGCGATCAGCGCATCGCCGACCGTCGCGCCGGCGAACGGTGTCGCAAGCCCGCCGGCGCTGCGCTCGACGATGCGGCGGATCAGCGAGAAGCCGTTGGAGTGCGGCCCGCTCGAGGCCAGGCCGATGACGACGTCGCCGGCGGCGATGCGGCGCCCGTCGATGATCCGCGATTTCTCGACGACGCCGACCGCGAAGCCGGCGAGGTCGTACTCGCCGTCGACGTACATGCCGGGCATTTCCGCGGTCTCGCCGCCGATCAGCGCGCAGCCGGCCTGCTCGCAGCCCGCGGCGATGCCGGCGACGACGGTCGCGGCGACGTCGACGTCGAGCTTGCCGCAGGCGAAGTAGTCGAGGAAGAACAGCGGCTCGGCGCCCTGCACGAGGATGTCGTTGACGCTCATCGCCACGAGGTCGATGCCGACGGTGTCGTGGCGCGCGAGCGCGAACGCGACCTTGAGCTTGGTGCCGACGCCGTCGGTGCCGGATACCAGCACCGGCTCGCGAAAGCGCGTGCCGATCTCGACCAAGGCCCCGAAGCCGCCGATGCCGGCGAGCACCTCGGGGCGCATCGTGCGCTTGGCGAACGGCTTGATCCGCTCGACCAGCGCGTCGCCGGCGTCGATGTCCACGCCGGCATCGCGATACGACAGCGAGGCGGGCGGATGATCGGGCATGGGAAGCGTGGAGTTGGGAATGGCGCGAACTCGCGGTAAAGTGCGGCGCCGGATCCCTCGAGGACGGGCGCGAATTCTACCGGAAATGGCCGATCCCCGCTCCGAAGCACCACCGCCACCGCCGCCGCGCGCACCGCTCAAGCCGGTCGCATGGCGCCACTACCTCTGGGTGGTCGGCGCGGTGCTGGTCGTCGCGCTCGCGCTGCATTGGCTCGGGCCGATCCTGACGCCGTTCCTGATCGGCGCGATCCTCGCGTATCTCGGCAAGCCCGTCGTCGATCGCCTCGCGCGGCGCGGCGTCTCGCGCACGCTCGGCGCGGCCGTCGTCGTGCTGATCGCCGGCGTGCTGATCGCCGGGCTCCTGGTCGTGCTGGTGCCGCTCGTGCAGGCGGAGATCGTCACCGCCAGCCACAAGCTGCCCGACCTCTTCGCCGCGGCCATGGCGCGGATCACGCCGTGGGTCGAGCAGCATTTCGACGTGACGCTGTCGATCGACGCGCAGACGGTGCGCGAGTACATCGCCAACAACACCGAGGACGTGCAGCGCCTGTCGATGCGCCTCCTCGCCAGCGTCAAGACCGGCGGGCTCCTGGTCGTCACGCTGCTCGTCAACGCCGCGCTGATCCCGGTGGTGATGTTCTACCTGCTGCGCGACTGGGACCTGATCGCCGCGCGCATCCTCGACCTCGTGCCGCGGCGCTGGGATGAGGAGACCGTCGAGGTGATGCGCGACATCGACAACGTGCTGGCCGAGTTCCTGCGCGGCCAGCTCCTCGTGATGATCGTGCTGGCGCTGTACTACGCGATCGCGCTGTCGATCGCGCGCCTGGACCATGCGCTGCCGATCGGCATCCTCACGGGCCTGCTCGTGTTCATCCCGTACGTGGGCTTCGGCCTCGGCCTGACGCTCGGCCTCATCGCCGCGGTGCTGCAATGGACCGGCTGGCCGGCGTTCCTGGCGGTCGCCGCGGTCTACGGCGTCGGCCAGCTCCTCGAGAACTACGTGCTGGTGCCGTACCTCGTCGGCGATCGCATCGGCCTCCATCCGCTCGCGGTGATCTTCGCGCTGCTCGCGTTCGGCCAGCTGTTCGGCTTCGCCGGCGTCCTGCTCGCGCTGCCGGCTTCCGCATCGCTGCTGGTCGGCCTGCGCGTGCTCAGGGCGAAGTACGTCGCGAGCCCGCTCTACCGCAGGGACTGAACGCTTGGCCGAGCAGCTCGTGCTCGCGCTCGCGGAGGCCGAGCCGCCGTCGTTCGCGAACTTCGTGGTCGGCGCGAACGGCGAGGCGGTGGCGGCGCTCACAGCGGCGGCTGCCGGGCGCGCGCCGGGATCGATCGTGCTGTGGGGCGCCGAAGGCAGCGGCCGGACGCATCTGTTGCGCGCGTTCGCGGCGGCCGCCGGCGCGCGCTACGTCGCCTCCGCCGCGGCGCTCGACGAGGTCACCGATATGCAAGCCGCCGCGATCGACGACGCCGACCGCAGCGATGCGCCGGGCCAGGCGCGCCTTTTCACGCTCTACAACGCGGTGCGTGCGCGCGGCGGCACGTTCGTCGCGGCGATGGACTCGCCGCCGGCGCGCGTCGCGCTGCGCGACGACCTGCGCACGCGCCTCGGCTGGGGCCTCACGTTCGAGCTGCGCGCGCTCGCCGACGCCGACAAGCCGGCGGCGCTGCTCGCGCACGCGCGCCAGCTCGGCATCACGCTCGGCGACGACGTCATCGCGTACCTGCTCGCACATGGCCGCCGCGACATGCGCACGCTGTTGTCGACGCTCGCGGCGCTCGATCGCCATTCGCTGTCGACGCATCGCGCGATCACCGTGCCGCTGTTGCGCGACTGGATGGCGCGCAACGCTCCTGCTCCCGCGAGTGGTTCGGGGTGAGGGCGCCTGACGCGGCAGCAGGCGTTGTCGCCCGCCGACGACGCGCGCGGGGTGTCAACCCGGCTCACCCGCGCGGCGTTGAGGACGCACCCCCGCGCCGGATCGGCGCGCTACCCGTCCTCAAGGAAATCCGCATGAAGAACTGGTTCACGTTCATCGCCGCCTCGTCCTTCGCCGCGGTCGCGCTGGCGCAGGCGCCGGC
>JAICUU010000043.1 GCA_025935675.1 Burkholderiales bacterium | reverse complement strand
GTGCGCGTCGACCGCGCGCTCGACAGCGGGCTGAACCTCGGGCGCAGCGCGCTCGACTACGTGCTGCGCGACACCACCAACAAGGCGTCGCAGGCAGCGCTCGCGCTCGGTGACGCCAACGCGGCCTCGTTCGCCTCGACGCTCTCGCGCGCCGCCGAGCAGCTCGGCATCAGCGAGGCCGTGCTCTACACGCCGACGGGCGGCGTGCTCGCCGTCGCCGGCATCTCGAGCTCGACGATCACGCCCGACCCGCCCCCGGCCGCCGCGTTGCGGCGCGCGCGCCTGCAGCAACCGTTCGGCGCGATCGAGCAGGTTCCGCAGCGCGGGCTCGTCGCGCGCGTCGTCGTGCCGGTCAACAGCGGCGACCGACTCGAGCCGCTCAAGCTGCTGCAGGTGATCGAGCCGGTACCCTCGGGCCTCGCGCAGGAGATCGATCGCGCCGAGGCCGGCTACCGCGACTACCAGGAAGTGTCGTTCTCGCGCGCGGCATTGAAGCGCCTGTACGAATGGACGCTGACGCTGACGCTGCTATTGGCGCTCGCGAGCGCGCTCGGCCTCGCGGTCGTGCTGGCGGAGCGCTTCTCCGAGCCGCTCGGCCTCCTCGCCGAGGGCACGCGCGCGGTCACCAAGGGCGACTACACGCGCCGCCAGCCGGTGACGTCGACCGACGAGCTCGGCGTGCTCACCGAGTCGTTCAACACGATGACCGCGCAGCTCGCCGACGCGCAATCGCGCAACGAGGAATCGCGGCGCGCGATCGAGACGACGCGCGCCTACCTCGAGAGCGTGCTCGGCAACCTCTCCGCCGGCGTGCTCGCGTTCGACGACCGCTACCGGCTGCGCACGGCGAACCCGAGCGCGGCGCTGATCCTGCAGCAGCCGCTCGCCGAGCTGACCGGCATGCCGCTCGCCGAATGGGGACGGCGCCTGCCCGCGCTCGCGGCGTTCGCCGAGCTCGTCGCGGAGGGCTTCCGGCAGAGTCGCGACGGCAAATGGCAGAAGGAGGCCGAGCTCGCCGTGACCGACATGACCCGCACGCTGCTGATACGCGGCACGCGCCTCGCCAACGCGCCGAACGCCGGCTACGTCGTGGTGTTCGACGACGTCTCCGAGCTCGTGGTCGCGCAGCGCGACGCGGCGTGGGCCGAGGTGGCGCGCAGGCTCGCGCACGAGATCAAGAACCCGTTGACGCCGATCCAGCTCTCCGCCGAGCGCCTCGCCGTCAAGCTCGAGGACCGTCTCGCCGGCGCGGATCAGGAGACGCTGCGGCGCGGCACGCAGACGATCGTCACGCAGGTCGCGGCGATGAAGAGCATGGTCGACGACTTCGCGATCTATGCGCGAAAGGCCAAGCCCGGCCAGTCGCAGGCGGTCGATGTCAAGTCGCTGCTGCACGACGTGCTCGACCTGTACGAGAATCTTCGCCCGCGGGTCACGCTGTCGGTTCCCGACGCCCCGGTGCTCGTCCAGGGCGAGCCCACCCGCTTTCGGCAGGTACTGCACAACCTCCTGCAGAATGCGATCGACGCCCAGGCCGACGTCGCCGATCCCGCATACGAAATCTCGCTCGACGCGCACAATGGCGAGGCGGTGCTCGCCTTCACCGACCGCGGCCCGGGATTCACCGACGCCGTGCTCGCGCACGCGTTCGAGCCCTACGTGACGACCAAGGCAAAAGGCACGGGTCTCGGCCTTGCCATCGTGAAGAAGATCGTCGAGGAGCACGGCGGGCGCGCTACGCTCGCCAACGTGGCGCCCCGGGGCGGGCGCGTGACGCTGGTTTTTCCGCTTGCGCCCGGCGCGGGCGTGTGAGGGAATCGCGATGGTGCAGGCAAAGGAAATCCTGGTCGTCGACGATGAGGTCGGCATACGCGAGCTCCTGTCGGAGATCCTGCAGGACGAGGGCTATCGCGTGGCGCTCGCGGAGAATGCCGGCGAGGCGCGCGCGTACCGCGCCCGCCAGCAGCCGTCGCTCGTCCTGCTCGACATCTGGATGCCGGACACCGACGGCGTCACGCTGTTGCGCGAATGGGGCGCGTCGGGCGCGCTGACGATGCCGGTGGTGATGATGTCGGGCCACGGCACCATCGAGACCGCCGTCGAGGCGACGCGCATCGGCGCGTTCGACTTCCTCGAGAAGCCGATCGGTCTCACCAAGCTCCTGTCGACGATCGCACGCGCGCTCAAGGTCGCCGCGATCAAGGAGCCGCGCCACGTCGTGCTGTCAGCACTCGGCACGAGCGCGAAGCTTCGCGAGGTCGAGCGTGCGCTCGAGCAACTCGTCGCCGTGAAGAAGCCGATCCTGATCCTCGGCGAGACCGGCACCGGCCACGAGACGGCCGCCGAGGCGCTCAGGCTCCCGGACGTGCCGTTCATCGTGCTCGCCAATGGCGCGCGCCTCGCAAATCCGGTCGCCCTGCTCGAGGAGGCGCGCGACGGCGTGCTCGTCGCGAGCGAGATCGGCCAGTATTCGAAGGCCGACCAGCGTCTTTTGTCGTTCCTCGTGCCGAAGCTCGAGCGCCACAACGTGACGCTCGTCGCGACGTCGTCGGAGGCGCTCGGCAACCTCGCGGCCGAAGGCAAGTTCGATGCGGCGCTGCTCTCGCAGCTGTCGGCGGGTGCGGTGATGCTGCCGCCGCTGCGCACGCGGCGCGAGGACATCCCGCCGCTGATCGAGCGCTACTGGCGCGAGGCGACCGCGGGCGGCGAGGCGCCGATCCTCGGCACGCTGCAGCCGGCCGCGCTCGCGGCGCTCGGCAGCGCGCACTGGCCGGGCAACCTCGAGCACCTCGCCAACGTCATCGGCAACCTCGCGCTCCTGCGCGGCGAGATCACCGGCGAGCACGTGAAGCGCCTGCTCGGCGAGGCGGCGACGCCCACGCAGGCGGTCGCGCCGGAGATCACGGCGCGCTTCTTCGAGGTGCCGCTGCGCGAGGCACGCGAGGCGTTCGAGCGCATCTACTTCGAGCAGCTTCTCGCTCGCGAGCAGAGCAACATGAGCCGCGTCGCCGAAAAGGCCGGCCTCGAGCGCACACACCTCTATCGCAAGCTCAAGCAACTCGCGATCCGCTTCTCGCGCCGCAACGAGGAAAGCGCCGGTTGACGCGGACTCGCGCAATGAGCGCGCCGACGCGGACTCGCGCAATGAGCGCGCGGCGCCGTTCCGCGCGCGGGCCGGGCCCGAAGCGCGCAGCAGGGAGGGGAATCCAGTGAGCGCGCGGATCGGTGCGGCGAGCGGGGGCGCGGGCGGGGCAACGCCTGCCGCCGGTGCGCCGGTCGCCGGGCCGATCGATGCAGGGACGCCGGGCGAAGCGTCGCCCGTTGCCGACGCAGAAACGGCGAGCGAAGCAGCGCCGACCGCGACGGGTTCAGGAACGCCGAACGACCAAGCCCCTCCGGCGCCTGCGCACCCGCCGCGGCGGATGGCTCCGCTGGTGCTCGGCGCGATCGGCGTGGTGTTCGGCGACATCGGCACGAGCCCGCTGTATACGCTGCGCACCGCGTTCACCGGGCATCACGGTCTCCAGCTCACGCCCGAGCACGTGCTCGGCATCCTGTCGGTGATCTTCTGGGCACTGATGATCATCGTCACGCTGAAGTACATCACGCTCATCATGCGTGCCGACAACCGCGGCGAGGGCGGCATCCTCGCGCTGACCGCGCTCGTCTCGCGCGGCCTGCAGCGCGGCGAGCGCCGGCGCTGGTGGCTGGTCGGCCTCGGCATCTTCGGCGCGGCGATGTTCTACGGGGACGGCATGATCACGCCGGCGATCACCGTGCTCGGCGCCGTCGAGGGCCTCGAGGTCGCGGCGCCGGCGCTCGAGCACTGGGTCGTTCCGCTCACCGTGCTCATCATGATCGGCCTCTTCGCGATCCAGAAGCGCGGCACCGGCACGATCGGCGCGGTGTTCGGCCCGGTCATGTGCCTGTGGTTCGTCGTCATCGGCGCGCTCGGCTTGATGGAGCTCGCGCGCTCGCCGCAGGTGCTCGAGGCGCTCAACCCCCGCTACGCGGTCACGTTCCTCGTCGACAACACCGGCATCGCGTTCGTGGCCCTCGGCGCGGTCGTGCTGGCGGTCACCGGCGTCGAGGCGCTTTACGCCGACATGGGCCACTTCGGCGCGTCGCCAATCCGCCGCGCGTGGCTCGCATTCGTCGGGCCGGCGCTGGTGCTCAACTATTTCGGGCAGGGCGCACTGCTGCTCACGCACCCCGAGGCGGTCAAGAACCCGTTCTACCTGCTGGCGCCGCAATGGGCGTTGATTCCGCTGCTCGTGCTCGCGACGGTCGCCGCGATCATCGCCTCGCAGGCCGTGATCTCGGGCGCGTTCTCGCTCACCCGCGCCGCCGTGCAGATGGGCTACTGCCCGCGGCTCGCGATCCTGCACACGTCCGAGAAGACGATGGGGCAGATCTACGTGCCGTTCATCAACTGGATGCTGTTCTTCGCGGTGATCCTGCTCGTCGTCGGCTTCCGCACCTCGGACAACCTCGCCGCGGCGTACGGCATCGCCGTGACGCTCGCGATGCTGATCGACTCGATCCTGATCTTCGTCGTCATGCGCAGGCTGTGGGACTGGTCGCTGCCGCTCGCGCTCGCGGTGGCGACGCCGCTCGTCCTCATCGACTTGGCACTCCTGTCGTCGAACGCGCTCAAGATCCCCGACGGCGGCTGGTTCCCGCTCGTCATCGGCGCGATCGTCTTCCTCCTGCTCACGACGTGGAAGCGCGGCCGAGCGCTGGTCGCCGATCGCCTCGCGCAGGACGCGCTGCCGCTCGAGGCGTTCATCGCGAGCATCGAGGTCGCGCCGCCGACGCGCGTCGAGGGCACGGCGGTGTTCATGACGTCGACGCAGGACCGCGTGCCGCACGCGCTGCTGCACAACTTGAAGCACAACAAGGTGCTGCACGAGCGGGTCGTGTTCCTGACGATCGTCACGCGCGACATCCCCTACGTCGGCGACGACGAGCGGATGGAGATCACGCCGCTCGGCTGCGACTTCTATCGCTTCATCGCGTTCACGGGCTTCAAGGACGACACCGACATCCCCGAGATCCTCGAGGACGCCGGGCGGCGCGGCTTCCCGTTCGACATGATGGAGACGTCGTTCTTCGTGTCGCGCGAGACGCTGATCCCGACCCCCGGCGTCGGCATGGCGATGTGGCGCGAGCGGCTGTTCGTCTCGATGTCGAAGAATGCCGTCAAGGCGTCCGACTTCTTCCACGTGCCGACCAATCGCGTCGTCGAGCTCGGCACGCAGCTCGAGATCTGACGGACGAAAAAAAGCCGGCCCCGCAGGGCCGGTCTTCGCGAAGCGGAGCGCCAGGCGTCAGGCGGCAGCCGCCATCGCGCCCTTCATCTGCTTGATCGCCTTCGACTCGATCTGGCGGATCCGCTCGGCCGACACGTTGTACTCGTTGGCGAGCTCCTGCAGCGTCAGCGGGTTCTCCTCGCGGAGCCAGCGCGCCTCGATGATGCGCCGCGAGCGAGGGTCGAGCTTGCCGAGCGCGTGGGACAGCCCCTCGCTGCGGCGCTCGGCCGTCTGCTTCGCCTCGACGATCGTCGCCGGCTCGTCGTCGGCATCGGTCAGGTAGGCGATCGGCGAGTAAGCGTGCTCGTCGTCGTCGGACGGCGTCGGGTCGAGCGTCAGGTCGTGGCCCGTCATCCGCGTCTCCATCTCGAGCACGTCCTCGCGCTTGACGTTGAGCTCGTTGGCGATCGCGTCCGCCTCGGCGTTGGTCAGCGCGGCTGAGCGCTTCTTCATGCTGCGCAGGTTGAAGAAGAGCTTGCGCTGCGCCTTGGTGGTCGCCACCTTGACGAGCCGCCAGTTGCGCAGGATGTACTCGTGCATCTCGGCGCGGATCCAGTGCAGCGCGAACGACACGAGGCGCACGCCGCGATCGGGATCGAAGCGGTGCACCGCCTTCATCAGGCCGACGTTCCCTTCCTGGATCAGGTCGGCCTGCGGCAGCCCGTAGCCGACGTAGTTGCGCGACACGGCCACGACGAGGCGCAGGTGCGAAAGCACCATCGCCCGCGCCGCCTCGACGTCCTGCGTGGCCTTCCAGCGGCGGCCGAATTCGGCCTCCTGCTCGGCGGTCAGGAGCGGGAAACGGTTGACCGCCTGGATGTAATTGTCCAGGCTCCCGAGCGACGACGGCGTCGGAAAGGTCAGGGCGCTACCAGTCATAAGCGTGGATCTCCTTTTCACGGGGATGGCTTTCGCCGTCCCGCTTCGGTGCCCATTTTAGCACTCGCAGTGTACGAGTGCTAAACGTCCCGAAAGTTCCCGACTAATTTACTCAGGATTGCAAATGGGGGCTTGCCCCGCCGGGACAAGCCGGGCGCATCTAGACTGGACCGCGCCGGCCCCGGACGGTTCGGTCAGTGTGGGCTCACTCGGCCGGTATCAACGCGTCGGCGAACTCGGCAGCGGTGAACGGGCGAAGGTCGTCAACGCCTTCGCCCACGCCGATGAACGCCAGCGGCACCGGGTGTTGCCGGGCGATCGCGGCGACGACGCCGCCCTTGGCGCTGCCGTCGAGCTTGGTAACGACGAGGCCGGTCAAGCCCACGGCGGCGTCGAACGCCTTCACCTGCGCCAGCGCGTTCTGGCCGGTGTTGGCGTCCAGCACGAGGAGGACCGAATGCGGCGCGCCGGGGTCTGCCTTGCCGAGGACACGGCGGATCTTGCGGAGCTCATCCATGAGGTGCGCTTGAGTCGGCAGTCGCCCGGCCGTGTCGGCGAGGACGACGTCGATGCCGCGCGCGCGCGCCGCCTCGACGGCATCGAACATCACAGCCGCCGGGTCGCCGCCCTGCTGGGCGATCACCGCGACGCCGTTGCGCTCGCCCCACACGGCGAGCTGCTCGCGCGCTGCGGCGCGGAACGTGTCGCCGGCAGCGAGCAGGACAGTGAGCCCTTGCTCCTGTAGCCATTTGGCGAGCTTGCCGATCGACGTGGTCTTGCCGGCGCCATTGACGCCGGCGAGCATGATGACGAAGGGCCGCGCATCGCCGATCGCGAAATGCGCCTCCAGCGGTGTGACAAGATCACGCAGCGCGGCGTTGAGCAGGCGCCTCGGGTCGGCGTCGGCGCCCGCGCGCCGGTAGCGCTCGGTGAGGTCGGCCAGCAGCCGCTCGGTCGCGTCGATGCCGACGTCGGCGCCGATCAGGGCCGTCTCGAGCTCGTCGAGCGCTTCCTGGTCGAGCGTGCGGCGGCGGAACGCCTGGGTGATCGCGCCCGACAGCTTGTCGCGCGAGGCGGACAGGCCGGATTTGAGGCGCTCGGTCCAGGACTTGCGCGGCGCGGCGTCGGAGGCGGGAGCGGACTTGCGGAAATCGAACATGCGTCAGGCGTGCACGGGAAGCCTGCGATTTTACCGGCCGCGTGCGGCGCGCCGGCGGCGGCGCGGATGAGCGCCCGCCACACGCGCGGCGCGCGAGCGCCTGGGGCAGGACAGCGCCGCGCGCAAGGCGGCGACTTTCGCGTGCGCATCATCGGCGGCACGCATCGCGGCCGCATCGTCCGGTTTCGCGGCGCGGGGCCCGTGCGCCCGACGCCCGACCGCGTGCGCGAGACGCTCTTCAACTGGCTCGGCCAGGACCTGACCGGCCGCACCACGCTCGAGCCGTTCGCCGGCAGCGGCGTGCTGTCGCTCGAGGCGCTGTCGCGCGGCGCGTCGCGCAGCGTCGCGATCGACCGCGACGCCGCGACCGCGAAAGCGCTGCGCGCGAATGCCGACGCGCTGGGTCTCGCGGCGCTCGAGGTCGCCTGCCGCGACGCGTTTGCGACGCTCGCGGGCGAGTCGCGCCATTTCGATGCGATCTTCCTCGACCCGCCGTATGCGTTCGACGCGTGGCCGGCGCTGTTCGCCGCCTGCTTGCCGCGGCTCGCCGCGGACGGTGCGATCTACGCCGAGGCCGGCCATCCGCTTGCGCCGCCGCCCGGGCTCGTCGTCACGCGCGAGGGCCGCGCGGGCGCCGTCCGCTTCCACCTGCTGCACCGCGCGGCGCAAGCGCTGCGCGAGCCGGACGCGGCGCCGGTCGGTACACTAGTGCCGGGCCGTGGTTCCGCGGATCCCGAAGGCACGCCATGCTGACCGTCGTCTATCCCGGCACGTTCGACCCGTTCACCCGCGGCCACGAGGACCTCGCGCGCCGCGCCGCGCGTCTATTCGAGCGCGTCGTGATCGGCGTCGCCGTCAGCGAGGCCAAGAAGCCGTTCTTCGACGCCGACGAGCGCGTGGCGATCGTCCGCGAGGTGCTCGCCGACCTTCGCAACATCGACGTGCAGCCGTTTTCGTCGCTGCTGATGGATTTCGTCAACGCGCAGGGCGCGCACGCCGTGCTGCGCGGCCTGCGCGCCGTGTCCGACTTCGAGTACGAGTTCCAGATGGCGGGTATGAACCGCAAGCTCTATCCCGAGGTCGAAACGCTGTTCCTCACGCCTTCAGAGCAATACATGTTCATCTCCGCGACGATCGTGCGCGAGGTCGCGCGCTTCGGCGGCGACGTCAAGAGCTTCGTCCATCCGTCGGTCGCCGCCCGCCTCGCCGCGCGCGTGGCGCGCGAGCGCTGACGATGGCGCTCATCATCACCGACGAGTGCATCAACTGCGACGTTTGCGAGCCCGAGTGCCCGAACGACGCGATCTCGCAAGGCGAGGAGATCTACGTGATCAATCCCGCGCGCTGCACCGAGTGCGTCGGCCATTTCGACACGCCGCAATGCCGCGAGGTCTGCCCGGTCGACTGCATCCCCAACGATCCTGATCACGTCGAGTCGCGCGATGCGCTGCTGCTCAAGTACGCGGCACTGATGAAGTCCAAGGCCGACGTCGCCTGAATTCCCCTCGGCCGCGGGGCGAGGGCGCCCGCGGCGATGGGCCGCGTGGCTGCTCCCTCTCCCGCGTGGGGGAAACCGATAAGCGGCGAAGGGCCGCCCCGAGCCGCTCGCCCCCCTTGGGGGGAGGCGCGCGCAGCGCGCTTCGGGGGGTGCCCATCGCGCTAGGCGTTCGCCGCCAGCGGCAACGCCGGCTGCGCGACGATGTCGTCGATCGCCGCGACCTCGGCGTCGAGGCCGCGAATCTGGAGGCGCAGCGATTCCGCCTGCTGCTCGAGCTCGACGATGCGCTCCTCGAGCTCGTCGCCGGCGGCATGGATGCGCTTGACGCTGTCGAGGCGCCGCCGCAGTTGCAGGTGATGCTCGCGTACCTGCGTCTCGAGCGGCGACATCACGGCCTTGAGCCATGCCTCGACGTCGCGGTTGGCGATGTCGTAGACGTGCTTGACGCGGGTCGCCACCGTCTCGAAGAAGCGTCGCATCAGCGCGAACTTGGCCTTGCTCGCCATGTTCCACAGCGTGTTGAAGTGCTGGTTATAGGCGCGCTCGAGGCGGTCGATCTCCTTGCGATACTTGAGCACCGAGAACGGCGGCGGCTCGTAGAGGTCGACGTTGTGCTCGCGCGCGAAGCGCGCGTACATCGCGCGCATCATCTCCTGGATCTCGCCTGCCTGCTGCGACGACTTGTCGATGTCGTCGCGGATGTTGCCGAAGAAGTCGCCCATCGCGCCGCGCACGCCCTTGGTGAAGAGCGAGCCTTCGATCGCACGCCGCGTGCGCCCGGCGTTGAGCTTCAGCGCCTCGAGGCCGAGGTAATCGAGCAGCTTGGTCGTCTGCTCGGTGAACACGTTGCGCAGCGCGGTGTAGCGCGCGAGGCCGCGCTCGAACACCACCTTCTCTTCCTTGACGCGGTCCATCATGTGCTGGACGACGTCCTGGTTCTTGCCGCGCAGCGCAGTGAGCTCGCCGAGCTGCTCGTCGATGCCGGCGGCGCGCTGGCGCAGGATCGTGCGCACGCCGGCGACGACCTCGCGCACGTCGCCCTTGGTCGCCGCGCCGACGATGTCGCGCTTGGCGGGGATGAGCTTCATCGACAGCGCCGCCTCGAGCAGCGGCAGGCGGCTGCGCGACAGCAGCGCGTCGTCGCCGTTGACCTTGGCGACGAGCGCCTTCTGCGCCGACACCGCGTACACCTGCGACACCGGAACGTCGAGCATCTGCGCGGTCTTCGCGACCTGGCGATCGATCTCGGCGTTGACCTCGGACGTGGCGCGAAGCTCGTCCCAGAGGCCGTCGATCTTGTTGAGGATCACCATCCGGCCGGCGCGCGCGGTCTGGTCGTCGCCGGCGAGATGGTCGTTCCATACCTCGAGGTCGGTCTTGGTGACGCCCGCGTCGGCGGCGAGGATGAACAGCACCGCGTGCGCGGCGGGAAGGTGCGACAGCGTGAGCTCGGGCTCGGTGCCGATTGCGTTCAACCCCGGCGTGTCGAGGATGACGAGGCCCTGCTGGAGCAGCGGATGCGGGAAGTTGATCACCGCATGGCGCCAGCACGGCACGTCGATCGAGCCGTCGTCGCCGCGGTCGAGCGACGCGACGAGCTCGTCCTGATCGTCGAAGAGGCCGTAGCGCCGCGCGAGCTCGACCGGCACGGTCTTCACTTCCGACACGCGCGAGAGCGCCTCGCTCATCCGCTCGGCGGAAGCGAGGTCGAGCGGCAGCGTCAGCCACTCGTCGGGATAGTTCTTGAATTCGGAGACCGTGGCATCGCGGAGCCGCGTCTCGATGGGCAGAAGGCGAATCGACGGCGCGCGCGAGGCGTCGTAGAGGAGCTCCGTGGGGCACATCGTCGTCCGCCCGGCGGACGAGGGCAAAAGGCGCTGGCCGAACTCGCCGAAGAACATCGCGTTGATGAGCTCGGACTTGCCGCGCGAGAACTCGGCGACGAACGCGACGACGAGCTTGTCCTGGTGCAGCCGCTCGAGGAGCTGTTGCACCTTGAGGTCGACCTGCGCGTCGGCCAGGTCCTGCTCGGCGAGCCATTCGTGCAGCGACGAGATCGCCGTCGACAGCCGTCGCCGCCAGTCGGCGTACGCCTCGAACCGCACCGCGAGATCGCGCGATTGCACCATGTCCCCCACCTGTTCTTGTTGGCCGGCCGATCAGCGCCTGATAGGGACGCAAGCAGCCGGAATCCCTGCCCAACCTGTCAAGCACAAGGCGTGCCCCCGACGACCAGCGGCGGACAGACGGCTCCATTGTGCCTGCCCGGGCCTCGGTGGGCACTGCGTCGGGTGGGGGAGCTGGACGCTACAACTGACAGGCCGGGCAGTAAAAGGTGTTGCGCTGGCCGACGTAGCGGGCGCGGATGGGCGTGCCGCAGACGCGGCACGGGGCTCCTTCGCGGCCGTAGACGAAGTGGGTGAACTGGAACCGGCCCGCCTCGCCACGGCCGTTGACGTAGTCGCGCAGCGTCGAGCCGCCGCTCGCGATGGCGGCCTCGAGGACCTCGCGGATCGACGCGGCCAGCACCGCCATCCTTGCGCGCGACACCTTGCCGGCCGGCCGCGTGGGGCGGATGCCGGCGCGGAAGAGCGCCTCGCTCGCGTAGATGTTGCCCACGCCGACGACGACGTGGTTGTCCATGACGAGCGACTTGATCGGCAGGCTGCGGCCGCGCGCCATGCGCCACAGGTGATCGCCGTCGAAGTCGCGCTCGAGCGGCTCGGGACCCAGGCCGCGCAGCAGCGGGTGCGCCCCCGCCTCGCCGGCCGTCCACAGCACGGCGCCGAACCGGCGCGGGTCGTGATAGCGCAGCGTTGTCCCGTCGTCGAGTCGCCAGTCGACATGGTCGTGCGCGCGGCGCGGCGGCGGTCGCTTCAAGGCAGTCAGGCTGCCCGTCATGCCGAAATGCACGATCATCGTGCCGCGGTCCAGCGCGAACAGCAGGTACTTGCTTCGCCGGTCGACCGCACGGATGCGCGCGCCGGCGAGCACCGTCGGCAGTTCGCGCGGAACTGGCCAGCGCAAGCGCCGGTCGTAAACGTCGACCCCAAGAATCCGCCGGCCGATCGTCGTGAGCAGGTCACGACGGGTGGTCTCGACTTCGGGCAGTTCGGGCATGGCACAATCGACGGGTGGATCCGGCGCGAGGGCTTGGACTCGCTCGCGACCAACCGCCCGCGGCGGGCCTACTCCCTCATTGTGCCGCATCGCCTGCATTGGGTCCCGTGACCCTTCGCCACTCATGCACCTGAAACGCCAAGTCCTTTCGCCGCTCGCGGCCTCGCTCGCCGCCCTTTGCCTCGGCGCCTGCGCGACGGCGCAGCCGCCGACGTCACAGAGCGCGCTCGTCGTCCGTCATGCCGCCGTGGCCCAGGCCGCCCCGGCTGCGGCTGCTCCCGGCGCCGCGCCCGGCCAGCCGGCCCTCGTCGCGAGCGCCGCCAAGGACGCAGCCTGGCCGACGCCCGAGGGCATGTCGGCCGAGCTCTTCTACCGGATCATGCTCGGCAACGTCGCGCTGCAGCGCGGCGAGCCGACGCTGGCCGCACGCGCGTTCTACGAGGCGGCGAAGGAGGCGCGCGACGCCGACCTCGCGCGCCGCGCCGCGGAAATCGCCGTGCGCACCCGCCAGCGGGACGTCGCCGAGGCGTCGGCGAAGCTCTGGCTCGAGCTCGATCCGTCGGCGAAGCGCGCCAGCGAGATCATCGCGGCGGCGCAAAGCGGCACGTTCGCGAGCGGCGGCGGCGACGTCGACATCGACAACATCGAGGCGCGCCTGCGCGATGCGATCGCCGAAGCGGTCGCCGCCAAGCACAATGCGCCCGAGCTTTTCTTGCAGTTGAACCGCGCGCTCGCCGACAAGACCGATCGCCTGACGACGTTCCGCATCGTCCAGGACCTGGCCAAGCCCTATCCCGACATCGCCGAGGCGCAGTTCGCGCTCGCGCTCGCCGCGGCGAATACCGACTTGAAGTCGGTGACGATGCAGGCAACGGCGACCCAGGCAATCGACCGCGCGCTGGCGTTGAAGCCCGACTGGGACCGCGCGGCGCTGCTCAAGAGCGAGATCCTCGCCAACACGTCGCGCGCGTCGGCGATCGCCTATCTCGAGGCGTTCACCAAGGCGCATCCGGCGTCGAAGCCCGGCTTTACCGCGCTCGCGCAGCTCTACGTCGAGGACAAGCGCCCGGGCGAGGCGCGCGCGATCTTCGAGCGGCTCGCGCACGACAATCCCGACCAGCGCGAGTACACGTTCGCGATCGGCGCGCTGTCGTTCCAGATGAAGGACTGGCCACGCGCCGAGAGCGTGTTCAACGAGCTCGAGGCCGCGCACTACGGCGAAAACGGCGTCGTCGAGCTCTACCTCGCTCAGATCGCGGAAGAGCAGAAGCACTACGACGAGGCGATCGCGCGCTACAAGGCGGTACCCGAGGGCGAGCGCAACTGGATCGCGCAGCTCCGGATCGGCGTGGTGATGGCGAAGAAGGGCGACCTCGCCGGCGCGCGCAAATACCTCGACGACCTGCCGGCGGTGACGATCGACCAGCGCGTCGAGGTGCGGCAGACCGAGGCGCAGATCCTGCGCGACGCGAACGACAACCCGGGCGCCTACGCGGTGCTGACGAAGGCGCTCACCGAGCATCCCGATTCGCCGGAGCTCCTGTACGACTATGCGATGGTCGCCGAGAAGCTCGACAAGATCGACGAGTCCGAGTCGAAGCTGAAGCGCCTCGTCGAGCTGAAGCCCGACGACGCGCAAGCGCTCAACGCGCTCGGCTACACGCTCGTCGACCGCTCGAAGCGCCTCGACGAGGGCTACGCGCTGATCGAGCGCGCGCTCAAGATCGCGCCAGACGACGCGTTCATCCTCGACAGCATGGGCTGGGCGCTGTTCCGGATGGGCCGCCTCGACGACTCGATCGCCTTCCTGCAGCGCGCGCTCGCCGGCCGCGCCGATCCCGAGATCGCCGCTCACCTGGGCGAAGTGCTGTGGGCGAAGGGCGAGCAGGGACGCGCGCGCGACGTGTGGCGCGCGCAGCTCAAGACGACACCGGACAACCCGGTCCTCCTGGAAACGGTCAAGCGCTTCTCGCCGTGACGGCCGGCCGGTGCGCCGCGTGCAAGCGGTGAGGCGGGTGCCGCGGATCGGCGTCGCGGCGCTCGCGTGCGTGACCGTGCTCTTCGTCGCCGGCTGCGCGGGCCTCGCGCGCGTCGAGACCGGCGAGAAGCCGATCGCCGATTCACCGTTCCGCGTCGCCGGCCGGCTGTCGGCGCACCACGGCAGCGACGCGCTCGCCGGCAACTTCGACTGGCAGCACGCGCCCGCGACCGACAGCATCGCGCTCGCGACGCCGCTCGGCCAGACGCTCGCGACGCTCGACCGGATCGATGCGACCGTCACGCTGCGGCTCGCCGACGGGCGCAGGCTCGAGGCGCCGTCGTTCGAGGACCTCACGACCCGCGCGTTCGGCGTGCCGCTGCCGGTGTCGGGGCTGTCCGCCTGGATCCGCGGCGGCGGCCACGCGGGCTCGACGTTCGCGATCGAGCGCGACGCCGCTGGCCGCCCGGGCGTGCTGCGCCAGGACGGCTGGGAGATCACGTATGCGTATCCCGACGACCGCGACACGCACGCGAGGCGCCTGACGCTCGCCTACCCGGGTGTCGACGTCCGCGTCGTCGTCGATCGATGGCAATGAGCGCTGCCGGGCGGGTGGCGTGAGCGCGGGCCCGCCGGCACTCGTCGTGTCCGCGCCTGCCAAGCTCAACTATTTCCTGCACGTCACCGGCCGCCGCGATGACGGCTATCACACGCTCGAGACGCTGATGGTGCTGGTCGATCTCGCCGACGAGCTGACGCTCACCGTGCGCGACGACGGCGCGGTCGTGCGCGCGCACGACGTCGACGGCGTCGCGTTGGACGACGACCTCGCGCTGCGCGCGGCGCGCGCGCTGCAGGCCGCCGCGCGCGTCAAGCGCGGCGTGACGATCGCGCTCGACAAGCGCATCCCCATCGGCGGGGGCTTGGGTGGCGGCAGCTCCGACGCGGCGAGCGTGCTGCTCGGGCTCAACCGGCTGTGGTCGCTGCGCTGGTCGCGCGCGGCGCTCGCCGAGATCGCCGTCACGCTCGGCGCCGATGTTGCGTTCTTCGTGGGCGGCGACAATGCGATTGCGCGGGGCATCGGCGAGCGCCTTTCGCCGATCTCGGTACCACCCGCCTGGATCGTCATCGCGCGTCCGGACGCGCACGCGTCGACCGCTGCGATGTTCGCCGCGCGCGAATTGACACGCAATTCGCCGTCGGCGAAAATAGACGTCTTTTCCGAGGGTTACGGCCGCAACGACCTCGAGCCCGTGGTGCGGGCGAGGTTGCCGGCAGTGGCCGACGCGATCGACGCGCTGCGCAAGCTCGAGCACGGCGCGCGACTGACAGGATCGGGAGCGTGCGCGTTCGCCGCGTTCGCGCGGGAGGCCGAGGCGCGCGCCGCGCTGGCGAAGCTGCCGCGCGGTTTGCGCGGCGTGCTCGCCCGCACGCTCGCCCGTCATCCGCTCGCGTCGTTCGCTTAGGGGACCCGACGGGGCCACGGTTTCCGCTGGGGAGTCGCCAAGTGGTAAGGCACCGGATTTTGATTCCGGCATTCGTAGGTTCGATCCCTACCTCCCCAGCCATTTCATCCAGTGGCGCACGTGCGCGCCGCGCCGCCTGACGATCACCCCCGGACCTCGCGATGGCCTTCGAACGCATGCGCATCTTCACGGGCAACGCCAACCCGAAGCTCGCGGAGGCGGTGTGCAAGCACTTGAACATCAGCCTGGGGCGCGCCGTCGTCGGGCGATTCTCCGACGGCGAGGTGATGATCGAGCTGCTCGAGAACGTGCGCGGCCGCGACGTGTTCATCCTGCAGTCGACGTGCGCGCCGACCAACGACAGCCTGATGGAGGTGATGGTGATGATCGATGCGCTGAAGCGCGCGTCGGCGGCACGCATCACCGCGGCGATCCCGTACTTCGGCTATGCGCGCCAGGACCGCCGCCCGCGCTCGGCGCGCGTGCCGATCTCGGCCAAGGTCGTCGCCGACATGCTGGCCACGGTCGGTGTCCACCGCGTGATGGTGATGGACCTGCATGCCGACCAGATCCAGGGCTTCTTCAACATTCCGGTCGACAACATCTACGCGACGCCGGTGCTGCTCGGCGACCTGTGGAAGCAGAACTACGACAACCTGCTCGTCGTCTCGCCCGACGTCGGCGGCGTCGTACGGGCGCGCGCGATCGCCAAGCGCCTCGACTCCGACCTCGCGATCATCGACAAGCGTCGCCCGAAGGCCAACGTCGCCGAGGTGATGAACATCATCGGCGACGTCGACGGCCGGACCTGCGTGATCATGGACGACATCGTCGACACCGCGAACACGCTGTGCAAGGCCGCCACCGCGTTGAAGGAGCACGGCGCGCAGAAGGTCGTCGCGTACTGCACGCATGCCGTGCTCTCCGGCGGCGCCGTGGCGCGGATCTCCGAATCGGACATGGACGAGATCGTCGTCACCGACACGATCCCGCTGTCGCCGGAGGCGGTCGAATGCCCGCGCATCCGCCAGCTCTCGTGCGCGCAGCTCCTCGCCGAGACGATGACGCGCGTGTCCAACGAGGAATCGGTGTCGAGCCTGTTCATCGACTGACGGGGCGCCACCGGCGCCTTGCCCGCTTCCACCGCTTCACCGTATAATCAACGGCTTTGCCACGCCCGCGCCGGCCACGCGCGCGGCGAGGCTGTCGCCAACCGCGGACGACCTGTCCGGCCCGCCGATCGCGTGCATCGCGATCGCGGGGCCCGCGAAGGGAAGGCCGCAGACAAGGAGAGTCCCCATGGCCAAGGCCCACCTCGAATTCGTAGCCTTCCCCCGCGAGGGCGACGGCGGCCGCGGCGCGAGCCGGCGGCTCCGCCACTCGGGCAAGACGCCCGGCATCGTCTACGGCGGCACCGCCAAGCCGGCGCCGATCGAGCTCGACCACAACGCGCTGATCCACGCGCTCAAGAACGAGGCGTTCCACGCGTCCATCCTGACGATGAAGATCGGCAGCGCAAGCGAGCGCGTGCTGCTGCGCGACGTGCAGATGCACCCGTACCGCCCGCAGGTACTGCACATCGACTTCCAGCGGATCGACGAGAACCGCAAGATCCACATGAAGGTGCCGCTGCACTTCGTCAACGCCGAGCTCTCGCCGGCGGTGAAGATGGGCGGCGCGATCGTCAGCCACGTGCTGAACGAGGTCGACGTCGCGTGCCTGCCGAAGCACCTGCCCGAGTTCATCGACGTCGATCTCGCCAACCTCGAGATCGGCCACTCGGTGAAGGTCTCGGACCTCAAGCTGCCCGAAGGCTTGACGGCGGTGACACACGGCAAGGATCCGGTCGTCGCGACCGCCGTCGTGCCGAAGGCGATCGTCGAGACCGAGGAGACCGCAGTGGCCGAGGGCGACGCGGCGACGACCGCCGCGGCGCCGGCGGCCGGTGCGGCGCCTGCGGCCGACGCGAAAGGCGCCGAGGCCAAGGCCGACGACAAGAAGGCCGGCGGCAAGGACGACAAGAAGAAGTAATCCGCGGCGCGACGCGGTGTGCCGCCGGATGGCGACGGTACGCCGTGTGGCGCGGCGGCATGGACGCTTGCATGCGCGCCGCCGCGCGATGCCGGCAAAGCGCGGCGGCTTCCCGCTCACCACGCATGACGACCTCGATCCGCCTCGTCGCGGGCCTCGGCAACGTCGGCCGCGAATACGCGGCGACGCGTCACAACGCGGGCTTCTGGTTCGCCGACGCGCTCGCAGCGTCGCTCGGCACGACGTTCTCGCGTGACGGCAAGTTCGCGGGCGACGTCGCGCGTGCCGGCGCGCTGCGCATCGTCAAGCCGTCGACCTACATGAATCTTTCGGGCCAGAGCGTTGCCGCGCTCGCCAACTTCCACGCAATCGCGCCCGCCGAGATCCTCGTCGTTCACGACGAGCTCGACCTGCAGCCGGGCGAGGCGAAGATGAAGCTCGGCGGCGGCGTCGCCGGCCACAACGGATTGAAGGACATCCGCGCGCGCCTCGGCAGCGCCGATTTCTGGCGACTGCGGCTCGGCATCGGCCATCCGCGCGATTCGCAGTTCGCCGAGCAGGCGGTCGTCGACTACGTGCTGCGCCCGCCGCTCGCCGCGGAGCGCGGCGCGATCGACGCGGCGATCGACGCGGCGCTGGGCGCGTGGCCCGACATCGCCGCGGGCGATTTCGAGCGCGCGATGCTCGTGCTGCATACCAAGCCGAAGGATACGAAGTGAGCCTCAAATGCGGCATCGTCGGCCTGCCTAACGTCGGCAAGTCGACGCTCTTCAATGCGCTGACGCGCGCTGGCATCGCCGCGGAGAACTATCCGTTCTGCACGATCG